>NZ_JBFKMX010000033.1:0-30448 GCF_041629635.1 Pseudoalteromonas sp.
GCAAACAACTTAGTGCTTGCTGCAGCCTCTCTCGCTGCGAAGTGGAGCGATATATTAACCGCTTCACTTTTAAAGTCAACTAGAAAATCAATTTATTTTTCAAAGTAACTTTCCGTTTGACTCCCGCTTACTTAACTCAGCATTTGTTGTTGCTGTGCTCCGTGTCGGTGGATGCGCATTATAGGCAGATCGAAAATCAGATCAACCCCTTTTTTCAAAAAAAACGATCTTTTTTGATCGTATGATTATTAAGTATTCAATGCGCCTATTTCATTAACACAAAAGCTACATTTACGCATAAAAAAACGCCAAACTTATGTTTGGCGTTTTAGGGAGTGTAATACTAATGAAAATTTGTTTATTTCCAGCTACGCATTTTGTGACCTTTAACTGCGTAGAAGATAATAAATAGATAACTAGGTACCATTAATGCGTACGCACCTTGTGCACCTAAACCAGCTACATTACCTAGACCAATAAGTAATGGGCCAAGCGCACCACCTGCAATACCCATAATAAGTAGACCTGATGCAGTTCCAGTTAGTCGACCTAAACCACTTAATGCTAGAGGCCAGATTGCAGGCCATACCATTGCATTAGCAAAACCTAATAACGCAATACATACTAATGGATCAGGTAATTCAGGACCACCGAATGGAACAAGTAGTATATTTGAGATAGCTGTAGATTCGTTGCTACCGAATACTACTGCAGCAACTGTAATTAAACCTGCAACACCCGACATAACCAACGCATTTTGTTGTGACATATATTTAGGGATAAGCGCAATACCGATTGCATAACCAACAAGCATGCACGCCATTGTGTAGGATGTCATCATAGAGAAATCAGCAACACCAATCGCTAATGCGTATGAGCCAATGGTATCTGCAGCGATTACTTCTACTGCTACATAAAGTGCGATACCAATTACACCTAATACTAAATGAGGATGACTAAGAGCTTCACGTACTTCACCTTTTGCATTTGGGTTTTCATCTTCAAATACTAAATCAGGTAATGGGGAGAATTTTGCGAATGCTGCAAACGCGAAGATTAAACCTGCAATTGCTATATAAGGTGCCACTAAACTATTTGCCATTGCATCTTTTTGCGCTTGTGAAAGTACTTCACCCTCACCTGCAACTGCGGCAACCGTTACCATTGCAAATACAATTGGAACAACAACCCCTGCAAACTTGTTTAAAAGACCCATAATACAAACACGTACAGCAGCAGAACTTTCTGAACCCATTTTAACAACATATGGATTTACCGCTGTTTGTAATACAGTTTGACCTACACCAATGAGCAATTGAGCAAATAAGAAAATTTCAATCATTTGCATTTTTGCAGCTGGAATATATAGCAGTGCTGAAGCTGCCATAATGGCACAACCTATTGCCATGCCATTCTTATAACCCACTTTCTTAATTAACATTGCCGATGGAATACCAGCAATGGTTACTGCAATATAGAAAGATGAAATAATAAATGAAGCTTGCAGCGGTGACAGCTCAAGCATTTGTTGTAAGAAAGGTGTAATTGCACCGTTTAACCAGGTAATACAACCTAGTATAAAAAACATTGAGCCAGAAAGTACCATTGGTAAAATGATGCTTTGCTGGGAATTTTGTTCGTTTTCCACTGTTGCTTCCATAAACTTCTTCTTGTTGCAGGTTAATCTTATGCCATAGTTTTAAACTATGAAAATACCATTTGCGTTAAACAACCTATCTTTCAGACGCACTAATAAATAGTTAACGCACCCGGTTTTATTTCTTGGTTTTATTATTAGCACTAATCACTTTGTATACGGCAATTTTCGGAAGTTAGCGCTTCCCCTAAGCCACAAAAATGATAGCGCTGTCATTTTACTTTAATGCAATTGAATAAATATTGCCACTTTGAATTTTGAATTAATTAGAACAAAAAGGGAGCAAATGCTCCCTTTAGTTTTAATAACAATTAGTTAATTAATCGTAGTAATACGACTCTTAACTTGATCATTTAATGAACTTCTCAACCATAGTTGGGCATTACCCACAGCAACAGGTTTTTGATATGTTTGCCACGACTTACCTTTATCAACACTGTATTCAACATCTAAGTAAGCTGTTGCAACACTGGTTGTTAGGGTACCGTTATTAACTTCACCACCTGGTACATCTAAATTAGCTTTCACACCTGACTTAGCTAGTTTTGCAAGCTCCTTGCTACCTAGTGCAGCAGAGAAAGTCATCCAATCTTTAGCACGCTTTTCAGCGTTTGGTTTTTCACCTTCCCAAGAAGCTTTGTGCCATGAACGCTCTGCTACTGCCAACACACGCGGGAATAACATAGCTAATACTTGATCTTCAGTACGGATTGTTTCAGACCATACCTGCCCTTGCATACCTAAAATATTTTCAGGCTTTTCAAGCTGAGGTAATGAACGACCAACTAAGTCTTCTAAGTTTTTGATAACTTCACCAGTGCGGGTAAAGTCAGCATTGGCATAAACATTGTCTGGCATATAGCCAAATGCTTTTTCATTACTGATAAAACGCGTTGCCCAATAATAGCCACGTTCTTCTGGGTGTGCTTCGTAAGGGTGGTCAAAATAAAGATGTGTACCATGCGATAAAACAACTTGATAGTCATTGTTTGCTAAGCGGTAAGCACGATCTGCAACACCCCACTCCCAAATATTATCCCAAGCATTCGCTGTAAATACTGGATTAGGGAATTCTTCACGGTTAAATGTATTCACGCGGTCATACATTAAACCATCTTCCCATGCGCCAGGAGCAATACCACGTTTAGCAAGCATTTTTGCTACACGCTGGGTAAAGTAAGGCTTAAGATCGGCAGGACCTGCAACCCCATTACCAGCCTCTTCAAACATTTTTTGACACGCTGGTGAATTAGTCCAAGAACCAGCACCTACTTCATCGCCACCAAAATGCAGGTTTTCTAAACGTACACCCGCTTCACGATACATTTGTTGAAGCTCGTACGTCACTTTCTCCATAAAGTTATAACTTGAGTCCATACACGCATTGATAGAATTATCAGTGTAATTCTGTACTGTGATGTATTCTGACTTATCTTCAGGATCACTCAGCAAGTATGCTTTCGCACCTACTTCATCGCCTGCTTTCATCAATTTACGGTAACGTGCTTCCATCGCAATAATTGATGCACGCGCATGACCTGGCGACTCTACTTCAGGAATGATCTTGATATGACGTGCAGCGGCAAATTTTAATAATTCAACAAAATCATCTTTCGTAAGATAGCCATTACCTGAACCGTCTTTGTGTGGACCTGTACCCAACTGAGTCAGTAAGCAAGAATCTTCAGACAAATCAAAACAACGTACGCCACCAATTTCTGCAAGCTCAGGTAATGATGGGATCTCTAAACGCCAACCTTCATCATCTGAAAAGTGCCAATGTAATGTATTGAGCTTATATTTTGCCATTTGCTCAACCAACTTAAACATTGCATCTTTACCATGGAAGTTACGTGCATTGTCATAATGCATACCGCGGTAACTAAAGCGCGGCGAATCTTTAATTTCTACACGTGGTAATTCAACGCTGCCGTTGGTGTCAGCTGGGAAAAGTGCCAATAATGACTGCAAACCATAAAAAACACCTGCATTATCACTACCAATAACCGTAATTTTATTTTTATCAATTTCTAAGTGATAACTTTCAGCGTCACCATTTTGAATTGAATTATCAACTTTTAATGATAAATGCGGTTTTTTACCTACTGAGGTATGGTCTGCATTCGCTTCTAATTTAAGGCCATACAGTTTTGATAAATCATCAAGCAGTACTGTTACTTCTTGCTTTAAACTACCTTGATAGCTAACAACCCAATCTGACGAAAGCGTTACTTCACCACGAGAAAAATCAACGCTTTGTGGCTTTGGAATAATTCGCTTAAGGGCTTCCTCTTGGCTTGGCGTGTATTTTTCATTTTTGATATTAAGTGCATGACGGTTTTGTGCATCGGCAATCACACTTAAATCTTTTGGCGTGTTAAATTTCTTTAATTGGCGCTCTTCAACAATTGGCAGTACAAACTGTTTTAAATCTTCAGTATCTGTGCTGGCAAACACTTCTGCGTCTTTATTATTGAGTGAGATAAATGCACGTGGCATCACATCTGAATAAGACACAATATAAGCTGCTGCTTCATACTCAAGTGCTAACATTTCACCAACGGCTAAACCAGCAAATGCTTTAGTCGGCACTAAACGATGCAAGTCACCGTTTACATGCTCAATTGCAATACCTTTTACTTCAGAGGTTTTTACTTTACGAATACTGTGGAAATACAGCTGCCAGTTACTTTCACCTTTTGGTAGTGCAACTTTTGAAGTGTTTTTAAGTTGGACTTTACCGATGTAACCGCCATCGTTGTTATGAAAATTATCAACGACACCAAATTTTAGATCCGCTTGTGCTGCAAATTCTTTAATGTCAGATTGCGATAGCTTGGCATTAGCAAATAACGGCGTTGCCAATAAAGCTGTAGCAAGTATGGTTTTTCTCAAATACATAAGACTTCCTTTACTTGTTAATTATGCGCTTTCTAACCATAGAGCAACGAAAGCGTTAATTTTAGTTTTTGTTATTAGGAATCATAATGACTATTTAATGACAGCGCTATCAAAACAACTTAAAAAAAACCTTAATTTTATCTGAAAACATTTAATATCAGTAAGTTAGAGGTATTACAAAATACCTCTAACGTGTTGAAATTATTAATAGCCTGCAGCCATACCGTCTTTTCGCGTCTCTGATGCGCCAACATAAACGCCATTTGAGAGCTGCTTCATAATCGCTTGATAACCACCGTAGGGGCCAACTGCATGTTGAAGTGTGTGTCCTTTTTTCACCAGCTCACGTTTTGTCTTTTCTGAAAAACCAGCTTCTAAGCTAACATAGCCGCCATTTGTCATTTTTTCACCGGTAGGCTGTGACGAACCAGTATGTAAAATGCGTGGTGCATCCCCGGCTTCTTGCAGGTTCATACCAAAATCAATCATATTAATTAGAATTTGCGCATGCATTTGCGGTTGTGTAGCGCCACCCATCACACCAAAGCTGATATAAGGTTTGCCACCTTTGGTAACAAAGGCAGGAATAATAGTATGAAAAGGTCGTTTTTTAGGTGCATAAACGTTGAAGTGACCTTCTTCAAGGGCAAATAGCTCGCCACGATTTTGCAACACAAACCCTAACTTTTCTGGTGTCATGCCAGAACCCATACCGCGATAGTTACTTTGAATAAGTGATACCATGTTGCCATCTTTATCAGCAGTAGTTAAATAAATAGTATCTCCTTCTACTGGCCCCGCATCCACTTGCTTGCTCGCTTTATTTTCATCAATAAGCTTGCGACGCTTTGCAGCATATTCTTTGCTAATTAATTGTTTTACTGGAATGTCATTGAATGATGAGTCAGCGTAGTATTTAGCGCGATCAGCAAAAGCCAATTTTTTAGCCTCCACAAAAGTATGAACATACTCAGGGCTGTCAAATCCCATACTTGCAATGTCATAGTCTTCAAGAATATTTAAAATTTGTAGCGCGGCAATACCCTGGCCATTGGGCGGCAGCTCCCATAAATCATAACCACGGTAGTTAGTACTTACAGGTTCTACCCAGTTACTTTTATGCGATGCTAAATCGTCGTAACTCAAATAACCGCCATTGGCTTTCATATAACGGTCGATTTCTTTTGCAATATCACCTTTATAGAATGCATCGCGACCGCCTTTTGCAATTTTGCGGTAAGTTTGTGCAAGTGCATGGTTTTTAAAGATTTCACCTTTTTTTGGCATATGGCCATTTGGCATAAAGACTTCTTTAAAGCCCGGGTACTTTCCACGAACAGAAACACTTTTATCGAGGTAGTAAGCAATTAGCTCTGATACTGGAAAACCATTTTCAGCATAATTTATTGCAGGCGCTAATAACTCAGCCATTGGCAATTTGCCAAATTTATTGTGCAATTCAAACCAACCGTCGACAGCACCAGGTACCGAAACCGGTAATGGGCCATAACTAGGTATTTTATCGCCCTGCGCTTTTAATATATCAATCGTTAATGATCCCGGCGAACGACCTGATGCATTAAGTCCATGCAGTTTTTGCTCTTTTTGTTGCCATACAATGGCATATAAATCGCCACCAATACCGCAACCTGTTGGCTCAACTAATCCCAATACCGCATTTGCTGCAATTGCAGCATCCACAGCACTGCCACCTTTTTTTAATATATCGAGCGCAACTTGCGTTGCTAACGGCTGCGACGTTGCAGCCATGCCATTTTCAGCAAATACTTCTGAGCGACTGGCAAACATTTCACCTGTAATGCGATCATAAGCACTGGCGATTGACGGAATTGCCAAACTGATAATCAGTAAAGGGGGTTTAAGCCATTTCATTATTATTATCCTGTTGTTCTGGTTATAGCTAACATAACGCTTTTTCTGAACAGGAAACAATAATTCGAGGTAAATAGAGAAGATCTGTAGATAAAATGCAGGTTAGTAGCAAAGCCGTAGATGCTTTGCTACTAACTTGGGAACTAGTTTGCTTGTAGTTTCTCGATAATCACAACATTAGCCGCTGGGAATTCATAATTATTTAAATCACTAATAGCCACCCATTTGTGGTCTTGTCCTTCTAGGTGTTTTGCTTCACCATCAAACGCTTCAACTAAGTGAATATCTAGATGCACTGATTTATCTGGGTAATCATGGTGAATTTCTAAAAAAGGCGTTGATGATTTTACGTCAATGCCAATTTCTTCTTTTAATTCTCTTGCTAACGCTTGCGTTACGGTTTCGCCCGCTTCCACTTTACCGCCCGGAAACTCCCATTTACCGCCTTGATGTTGTGACTCGTGACGTTTAGCAATAAAAATTAAATCATTTTTTTTAATTACACCAACTGCAACATGTACTTGTTTTTTCATTTTGTATTCTTCTTAAAATCATAAAAAAAGCGACACACTGTGTCGCTTTTCTTTGTACGGCTCACTATTAAGAAAGTTTACCGTGACATTGCTTATATTTTTTACCTGAACCACATGGGCAAGGATCATTACGACCTACTTTTGCGTCATTGCGAACAGTTACATGCGCACCTTGTGGTGTTTCACCACCAACATGCTCAGCTTCTTCATGTTGATATTGCTTTGGTGTATTTTCAGCTTGTTGACGACGACGCTCTTCAACCGCTTCAACATCTTCTTCTGCACGTACTTGTACTTTTGCAAGAATGCTAACCACTTCCACTTTCAGTGCTTCTAGCATGTTAGAGAATAATTCAAATGACTCACGCTTATATTCTTGCTTCGGATTTTTCTGTGCATAACCACGTAGACCAATACCTTGACGTAAGTGATCCATCGCTGCAAGGTGATCTTTCCAATGTTGGTCAAGTGTTTGTAACATAATCGCTTTTTCAAAGTGACGCAAAACATCTGCACCCACTTGATCTTCTTTATGTTTGTAAGCCGCAGTAACACCTTCTTCAATACGCTCACGAAGTTTTTCTTCGTAAAGTTTATTATCTTCATCAAGCCATTGTTGTATAGGCATTTCAACTAGGAAATCTGCACGTAAACGATCTTCAAGACCGGCAATATCCCACATATCAGCAAGTGATTGCGGTGGAATGTACTGATCGATAATACCGTTAAGTACATCTGAACGAATCGCAGTAATTGTTTCTGAAATATCGCCTTCTTCTAATAGCTCATTACGCTGCGTATAAACTACGCGACGCTGATCATTTGCTACATCATCGTACTCAAGTAATTGCTTACGAATATCAAAGTTACGGGCTTCAACTTTACGTTGTGCATTTTCGATTGCGCGGTTTACCCACGGGTGCTCAATTGCTTCACCACGTTGCATACCTAATTTACGCATCATGTTCATCATGCGCTCGCCAGCGAAAATACGCATTAGTGCATCTTCCATTGATAGGTAGAAACGGCTTGAACCTGCATCACCTTGACGACCTGAACGACCACGTAACTGGTTATCGATACGACGTGATTCATGACGCTCGGTAGCAATAATGTGTAAACCACCTGCTTCTAGTACTGCATCATGACGTTTTTGCCATTCTTCTTTCAGCTTTGCGATTTGCTCATCTGTTGGATTTTCAAGCTTTTCAGCTTCCATCTTCCAGTTACCGCCTAACACGATATCGGTACCACGACCTGCCATGTTAGTTGCAATAGTTACTGCACCCGCAAGACCAGCGTTTGCAACAATCTCAGCTTCTTGTTGGTGGAATTTCGCATTTAGTACATTGTGCTTAATTTTTTCTTTACGTAAAAACTGCGATAAGTACTCTGAGCTTTCAATTGAAATTGTACCCACAAGCACAGGCTGACCACGCTCTTGGCAATCACGGATATCCGCTAAGATTGCTTCGTACTTTTCTTCTTGCGTTAAGTAAACTAAATCGGCACGGTCATCACGGATCATCGGTTTGTTAGTTGGAATAACAACTGTTTCTAGACCGTAGATTGACTGGAATTCAAATGCTTCTGTGTCCGCTGTACCTGTCATACCAGCAAGAATGTCGTAAAGACGGAAATAGTTTTGGAACGTGATTGATGCAAGTGTTTGGTTTTCGTTTTGAATGTTAACACCTTCTTTTGCTTCAACCGCTTGGTGTAAACCTTCTGACCAACGACGGCCCTCCATTGTACGACCTGTATGTTCGTCAACAATGATAACTTCGTCATCTTTAACAACGTAATCGACGTCTTTTTGATAAAGCTTGTGAGCACGAAGTGCTGCATAAACATGGCTTAAAAGGGTGATATTATTTGCAGAATAAAGCGAATCACCGTCTTCAATTAAACCTAACTCTGTTAAGATTTCTTCTACACGAACTTGACCGCGTTCTGTAAGGTGAACCTGCTTAGACTTTTCATCAATTGTGAAATCGCCATCGCCTTCAACACCCTCTTCATCTTCTTTTTCTTGCTGTTCAAGCTGCGGCACCAATTTATCAATTTGTTGGTAAAGCTCAGAGCTATCTTCTGCAGGACCAGAGATGATTAGCGGCGTACGCGCTTCATCGATTAAGATTGAGTCAACCTCATCCACTACTGCGTAGTATAGAGGACGCTGAACACGTTCTTCTGGCGAAAACGCCATATTGTCACGAAGATAATCAAAACCAAATTCGTTGTTTGTACCGTAAGTAATGTCTGCTGCATAAGCCACTTTCTTTTGCTGTGGCATCATACCTGGCACGTTACAGCCAACTGTTAAACCTAAGAATTCAAAAAGGGCACGGTTTGTTTCTGCATCACGTTTTGCTAGGTAGTCATTCACCGTAATAACGTGAACACCTTTACCTGTTAAACCGTGTAAATACGCAGGTAAGGTTGCTGTAAGGGTTTTACCTTCACCGGTACGCATTTCTGAGATTTTACCTTGGTGTAAAACCATACCACCGATAAGCTGCACATCGAAGTGACGCATACCGTAAACACGCTTAGAAGCTTCACGAACAACTGCAAATGCTTCAGCTAGGAAAGAGTCTAAGGTTTCACCATTATCATAACGCTCACGAAACTCTGCTGTTTTTGCTTTTAGCTCTTCATCCGAAAGCGCTTCGTACTGCTGTTCTAATCCATTAATTTGCTCGACCGTTTTTCGTAAATTTTTAATTATTCGATCATTGCGACTACCAAATATTTTGGTAAGTAAGTTAGCTATCATGATAAAACCGTTACAACCTTAGTTTAGTGACAAAACCCATGTCACTTTTCAAATTAATTGTGCGTACAGTATCAGCAGAGCACCGATATTGCTAGTTAACCCGACCAAAGATGGCTCGTTCACACTATGCAAACAGTATTATTTGAGATAACTAGCAATATAGCCTTGAGTGATACAGCTGTATTTTTCTATATATTGAGACAATTCTGCCTAATTCAAGGGCGATATTTTATTCATTTAATCTCACTGAGCCAAGTTTAATTTGCCGTTTGTTCAGCTTTATTTATAGCTTTTTACTTGCTGTAACTTTTGATGCCCAATACAATAAGAAAAAAGAGGGTTTTAAGCATGGCAAAAAACAGGTTTGCACCTAAACCACTTGGCGATGTCCTCACCAATCTGCCAAATCGGCTTCAGCAATTTTCAAATAAAAATCAAGAGAATAAACAACTACAAAAACTGCTAGAGCAAATTCTAGATAGTAATATGCTAGCGAAGTGCGCTATCGCAAATTACCAAGACGGCACATTAGTACTTAATGCCCAATCGGCTGCTGTTGCGATGCGTTTAAACTATATGAAAATAAGTTTACTCAGTGATTTTCGCCGATTGGGTTTACCTGAACTTTGCCAAATAAAAATACAAACTTCACCGCGCAGTGCCATTAACAAAACAGCGGACAATTCGCAAAACCAAGAGAAAAAACGTTTAACAAAAAACGCACAACAATCATTACTTGAAGTTGCCGAGCACGCCCCCGATGCTCTCAAAGAAAAGCTAAAGCGCCTTGCGAAACTTGCTGACAGATAATGGTTTTTTATAACGCTGAATAATTGCTATTATTGACGAGCAATAAAAATATTTACCATAGAAGGTATGCGTTATGCTTAAACAACTTGTTTCTTTAGCGTTATTAGCGGTCAGCTTTAACTCAGCCGCAGCTTGGCAATTACAAAATAACAGCTCAAAAGTTAGCTTTGTTTCTATTAAAAAAGACACTATAGGTGAAGTTCATCACTTTAAAACCTTGTCAGGTTCGATTGCTGATAACGGCGACTTTTCAGTTGAAATTGATTTAACTTCCGTAGAAACCAACATTCCAATCCGTAATGAACGCATGCAAAGCATGTTATTCAATACAAAATCGTTTGCTAAATTAAACTTGAATGCCAAAGTAAACAAAGAATTAGCGCAACTTACTGATGGAAAAAGCAATGTATTTTCTGTGCCAGCAACGTTATCTTTAAATGGTGTTGAAAAGTCGCTCACTATTGATGTGTTTGCAGCGCGAACTAACAATGATTCATTATTAGTTACAGCAATGTCACCTATCATTATTAATGCAAGTGACTTCAATTTAGATGCAGGTGTTGCTGCATTACAAAAAGTAGCAGGCTTACCAAATATTGCCCGTGCAGTTCCAGTCACCTTTGTTCTTCACTTCACTCAATAGCATTTATTAAAGCGGTTTTAGTCTTTTATGGATTTATCAATACTGACAAAGCAAATTGAAACTAGCGTTGCACCATTTGAATCATGGCAACCCGCAAACTGCGGTGAAATAGATATTGAAATCAAAGCAAACGGCGATTGGTACTTTCAAGCAACTAAAATTGACCGTATAAATATGGTTAAATTATTTGCTCGGGTACTCATCAAAGAGCAAAACCATTACTACTTAAAAACACCCATTGAAAAAATGCGCATCCGTGTTGAAGATGCGCCTTTTTTAATTACCCACTGGTATGAAAAAGAAGAGTTTATAATTTGTTGCGACAACCTAAATAGAGAATATATTTTAGGTGATAATCATCAACTGGAACTTAAAAGCGATGTGCCTTATTTGCATTTACATCATGGTGTTTTAGCAAAAGTGTCGCGCAATGTGTTTTATCAATGGGCTGAAATAGCGAGTGAAAAAAAAGGCCGCTTTGCTATTTGCTCTGGCGGCCAAGACTTCTTTATTGGTTAATCAATTAAATCACACGTGAGAATCGCGTTAATTTCGCTTGTTGTTTTAAATACGCATCAAAGGTCATGCATATATTACGTATAAACAAGCGGCCTTTGTTCTCTACGATAAGCTTACTCTCATCCAGCGAAATCATGCCATCTTCAGCAAAACACGTAAGTCCACTTAACTCATCAGCAAAGTAATCTGCAAAGTTAATTGCAAACTTGCTCTCAACATCTGCAAAATTTAGCTTAAAGTGGCAAATAATTTCTTTAATAACAAACGCGCGAATTTTATCATCCTTGGTTAGAGTAAGCCCTTTAACAACTGGCACACCTGCTGCTTCAACGGTTTGATAATAGTCTTTAAGATCTTTCGGGTTTTGGAAGATACTATCGCCCACTTGTGAAATTGAAGACGCACCTAACCCTAATAAGTCACAATCGCCATGGGTAGTATACCCTTGGAAGTTACGGTGTAATTTCCCCTGCTGCTGTGCAATAGCGAGTGAGTCAGTGTTTTTAGCAAAGTGGTCCATGCCGATATTTACGTATCCAGCTTCCATCATTTGCGCCAGAGTATTTTTAAACATTGTCAGCTTTTGCTCTGGGCTTGGTAATTGTTCGTCTTTAATTTTACGTTGTGCAGCAAAACGGTCAGGCAAATGAGCATAGTTAAATACCGAAACACGATCTGGCGAGAGTGCAATTAATCGCGCCATGCTCTCTTTAAAGCTCTCAGGCGTTTGCAACGGTAAGCCATAAATCATATCTGCATTTACCGATGAAAAGCCCAGTGCCCGCGCTTCGCTCACAAGGTTTGCAACGTTATCGGCGCACTGCTCACGGTTTACCGCTTTTTGCACTTCATCATTAAAATCTTGAATACCAAAAGACACTCGATTAAATCCAAGCGTACGTAAATGACCAAGCATATCGTCAGGTAAAGAGCGGGGATCTATTTCAATGCTCGATTGCACTTCATCGGAAAAATTAAAATGCGCTTTAACAATCGCCATAAGACGGCTCATTTGCTCTTTTGTTAAAAAGGTTGGCGTGCCGCCACCTAAATGAAGTTGCTCAATATTGTAACCTTTATAAAGCGCTGCTTGTGCCTTTGCTTCTTGCTCTAAAAAGTCTAGGTATACATCTGCTTTATGCTGGTGACGGGTAATTATTTTATTACAACCACAGTAGTAGCAAAGTTGATGACAAAATGGCACGTGAATATAAAGCGATAAACGCGTGTTATCACTTTTTGCAATGGCGTTTATGACAGATTCTACTGAGAATCCCGACTCAAATGATAATGCTGTCGGGTACGACGTATAACGAGGACCTGATACATTGTATTTTTTTATTAGGGAATTATCCCATTCTACGAAATTTTGCACGACTGAAACCTAACAATATTAAGGTTTAGCAAGTGTACAAAAGTAAGCAAAATGAGGTTTTGATCCAAAACAATAAAGCCAGCGAGTGCTGGCTTTATTCTATTTCTAAAGAAACCTAAGGTTAACTAGCAAAAACATGCTTTGCTTTAGGATCAGCAGGGAAATAAGCCTCAATTTTTGCTGCTTCAGCTAGAATACCCTCTTCGAGTTCCTGTTCAGCGCGCCAACGTTTGCTATCCATCTGAAAGATTTCTTTCTTGCTATATTTCTTGCGAGCATCATGAGTTGGCATTTCTTTTACCACCTCATACATCTTAAACACATGCTCATATTCCGTTTCAGGATCAACTTTTTCAGCAAATTGATATTGCGACATCAATACCCAGATACGTAAACAGCCTTCTGAATATTCACACTGCTTCTCTTTCATTGCGCGAGCAATCAAGTTAATGCTGTCGGCAATCTTCGCATTGCGTTCAAGCGCTTTGGCTTTTAGCTTTTCTAGTTGAGCTTGTTGCTGCTCTTTTTGTACTTTCAATTGGAATAACAATTTACCGGCGTAAAAAGCAAGGCCAGCGACAATCGCTACAGCAACAATAATGGCAATTACCCAAAGAGGACTCACTACTTAAGCTCCTCCTCGTCATCATCGCTCAGCCATTCATCGGCAAGGTCGTTCGACATAAACTGGTCTAACATATCTTCGTCGTCAAACTCGTCTTCATCTTCAATACCGAGTAGTTCACATAACGCTTGGTGGCGTGCCACTTTTGCATTCAGGTATTTAGCATCTTTACCAACTAGCACTTCGCCCGCATTTTGACGTTCAAGTAACGACATTAGCTTTTGATCATTTTCAATTTGCTCAAGCTCTTGCTCTGGCGTAAGCTCAGGTTCAACAACTTTACGCAGCTCTACTTGAGGCTGTAAATGACGTTTAAACTCTGGTTGCTGCTCAATAGCCGCAGCTTCAGGTACTAGGCTAATAGGCTTTTTACTACCAAGACGCGTATCTTTGCGTTGCTTACCTGAAGTATTGTGTTCATCCATAACTTCTTGCGCATTACGCGTACCCGCTTTATTACCAGTACGCTTTTTAACACGCTGCTCTTTTAAAGCGCGTAACTCGGCAAGTTTCTCTTTGCTCAAACGGAAGCTACCGTTACCACCGCTACCGATTTTGCGTGACTTTTTCTTTCTGGTCATAACTACATCTAAATAATTTTCAAAACTAAGACTATTTTACACCATTGCTGACTTTTTAAATAGCATCACATCATCTCCATAAAATGTCAGGGATAAATCACTTTGTTTGGCTAAATAGCTAAACGTTTCCTGCGAGAAAAAGTTGATGTGAGTAATATCATTCTTGTAATGCCAGTTTTTAAAACGCTCTTGATTAATCACCAATTTAGTCATCACCACTAAAACCCCTTGCGGTTTTAATAAACCCAGCAGTTGTTGCCACACTTCTGCAGGTTTTGCCAAATGCTCTATCACTTCTGTGCACGAGACAAAATCGTACTGCTGATTTAACACTTCCTGATGAGGGTAATAAAAAATATCGTAGAGTGCCGTCGAATGGCCTTTTTCTTCCAACATTTTGGCAAGTGCAGGGCCTGGACCACAACCGAAGTCTAAACCGCTGCTGGGCTTATCTAATTCGGCCAATAATGGATTAAGTGCTCTGCTCAGAAATTGCTGATAACCGGCGTCATTTACATCATTTTGGTGACTATCATAGATTTTCTTTTCTTCGGTTAAAGAGATCATCTGACTACGGGCAACAAATACAAGTCGGCAATGGTTACATTGAAAGTAATCACGACGTTTATCTTGACTAAAGAGCGAAACATCAGGGTGATGGCATAAAGGGCAAGGTTCTAGCATGAGTGCGGTCTAAAATTGATTTAGAGTATAGTAACAATTTTTTCAAGGCAAATAAAAAGGCGACAGAGAATCTCTGTCGCCTACTAATCTGAGTGTCTATGACACTTCTCCCTTCGACTGTTTTAACCAACAAGTCTAATATTATTATTATTTTACTATCCGTATTTTTATTATTTTCTTCCGTGCTTTTTTTATTTTCGGTCTTCCTAACGCTTTCTTAGCAATCCCTTAGTGTAACCATTGGTTACTTTCCCCTACGCACATAATTGTCGCTGCACTTCCGTATTTTACTGCTTTCCCTGTTATTTTTTTGTCCCTTGCGACAGGTGAATAATTTACTTGTTAATAATTTTGTTACAACTAATTTAACTAAAATAAATAAAAAAAGTTTTCTTTAGAAAAAACGTTAATAATAAAAAACATACACTTAAACATAATTCAAATGCAAAATAGCGAATTAACTTACAGTTAACATTGGTCACTTTCCCACACCACTTGTAAGATATGTCTCACAGACTTAAGTATAAAAAAAGCAGCTTACGCTGCTTTTTTTATCAATTACACAAATCAGTATAATTAGTGAAGACCTGAAACATACTTAGAAAGAAGCTCAATATCTTTATCTGTTAACTTTTTAGCAAGATCACGCATCATGCCATTAAGATCATTATTGCGTTCACCAGAGCGGAATTTTTCAAGTTGTGCTTTCACGTAATCAGCATTTTGGAAAGATACTTTCGGGAAGCCCGCCAGAGAAGTACCGTTACCACGTGGTCCATGACATGCTGCACATGCTGGAATACCGCGCTCAGCATCACCTGCTTTGTATAGTTTTCCGCCTTCAGCAACAACATCTTCAGGGGTTGTGCCAGACTCCATGTTTATGCTTGCAAAGTAAGCTGCAATATCTCTCATGTCTTGCTCTGATAGCGGCATAGCCATTCCACTCATTACAGGGTCCATACGACCCTCAGCACCACCTGAGGTCATGCCTAATTTAAATTCTTTTAATTGCTTGAATAAGTATTGAGCGTGCTGACCTGCAAGTTTAGGGTGATTAGGAAGTGGTTTGTTTCCATCTACACCGTGACAAGCAACACATGTCGCAGCTTTCGTTTTTCCAGCTTCTATATCGCCTTCAAAAGCAGCAGCTTGATTAACGCTGAACGCACCAGCAACCATCATTAAAGATAAAGCTATTTTTTTCATGCTATTTCTCTGTTTCGACCCTATTAAAACCTGACAAGCAGGAATGAATACCAGCTAAAGTAGCCATATTCTACACGATTAAATTTTATCTGGCACGTCTTATGCCTTTATAAAACATATAAAATATAGGGGTTTTTATTAAAAAACTCCCGAAAGGCGCTTTTCTTTGATCTTTCTCAAGGTTAAATATGCCCATTAAAAAAGACAAAGCATTACTTATTTAGCTCTTGTTAGTATAAAATAAGCGCCCAGAAAGAAAAGATTTGTTAAAGGCAATCTAGCAAAAAATCCCCTCGATTGGGATCAGCCTTTAATCTTAACAGCGTTTTAAGGAGCTAACCTTGCTAAAGTCACGGGTTCAATATTCAAAAGCGAGCTTTATTACAAGTGCACCAGATATCACTAAACTGCCTGCTGATACGGGTGTTGAAGTGGCATTTGCAGGCCGTTCTAATGCAGGTAAATCGAGCGCCCTCAACGCGTTAACCGATCAAAAATTAGCACGTACCAGTAAAACACCTGGTCGTACTCAATTGATAAATACATTCTCACTAGGTGAGAATATGCGTTTAATAGATCTTCCAGGTTACGGCTTTGCTAAAGTGCCACTTGAAATGAAAAAGAAGTGGCAGAAATCACTTGGCGAGTACCTGCAAAAACGCGAAAGCCTGAAAGGTATTGTGGTTTTAATGGATATCCGTCATCCATTAAAAGAGTTAGATATGGACCTTATCAATTGGGCCGTAGACAGCGATTTAGAAATTCTTGCACTGCTAACTAAAGCGGACAAACTAAAGCAAGGAAAACGCAAAAGTGAAGTACTCAAAGTTCGTCGTGAGTTAAAAGAGTTAAGTGACAAAATAACGGTTCATGCATTCTCATCTCTTAAAGGCATTGGTTTACCAGAACTCGCAAAAACACTGGATGTTTGGTACTTAGGTGAAGTTGAAGCTGTTGCGCCTGAACAAGAAGATGACGAAACCACGTCATAAGAGAAGATTAGAAAAAACCGGTTGGCATAAACCAACCGGGTATAGCAATCTGGGGAGAAGCTATTAAAACGCTGTACCCCGTAAGAGATACATCATCAACAGGATGTCCTTATGGGACGGCGCGCACTTTAACAAAGCAGATTCGCAAAATAAAGCTATATCGCGCCAAAATGCAAAGAAATGTAACGAACTGCATTAAAATCAAGCAAAGCTAAATTTAATATAAAAAATAGCCAACAAAGATTGTTGGCTATTTAAATATCATATTAAAACGTTAAAGTTTAATGGGCTTGTTCCCAGTTATCCCCTGAGTCAGCCTCAACTAATAGTGGTACATCTAGTTCAGCGGCTTCACTCATTAAGGCACATATTTTCTCGCTAAACTCGCTCACTTTCTCAGCCTTGATCTCGAACACGAGCTCATCGTGAACCTGCATAATCATTTCAATATCTTCAGATGACTGTGTTTTAAGCCAACCTGAAACATTGATCATTGCACGTTTAATAATATCAGCTGCTGTACCTTGCATAGGCGCGTTAATCGCAGCACGTTCTGCAGCTTTTCGGCGAGCACCATTACGTGCATTGATTTCAGGTAGATACAAACGACGACCAAATAATGTACTGACATAACCTTTTTCAGCAGCATCTTCACGCGTACGCTCCATATACTCAAGTACACCTGGGAAGCGTTCAAAATAAGTATCCATATAATGTTGCGCTTCATTTCGAGGAATATCTAGCTGACGCGACAGGCCAAATGCACTCATGCCATAAATTAAGCCAAAGTTTACTGCTTTTGCTTTACGTCGCATGTCTGATGTGACAGTTTCAAGTGGTACACCAAATACTTCCGCAGCGGTCGCACTGTGAACATCTTTGCCCTCAGCAAACGCACTGAGTAAACCTTTATCTTGTGACAAGTGCGCCATAATACGTAACTCAATTTGGCTATAATCGGCAGCCATAATTAACTTACCAGGTGCTGCAACAAATGCCTGACGAATGCGGCGACCTGCTTCATTGCGAATTGGAATATTCTGTAAATTAGGATCGCTTGAACTTAAACGCCCCGTAGCTGTAACCGCTTGATGATAAGAAGTGTGGACACGCTGTGTAACTTCATCTACCATCTTTGGTAATTTATCCGTATACGTTGATTTGAGTTTTGCTAAACCACGATGCTCAATAATCAGTTTAGGTAACGGGTAATCATGTGCTAACTCTTGCAGTACTTCTTCCGCAGTCGATGGTGCCCCTTTTGGTGTTTTTTTAAGCACTGGCAAACCCAGTTTGTCGAATAGAATTCCCTGAAGCTGCTTAGTAGAACTTAAATTAAACTCCTCACCGGCAATCTCATAGGCTTCTTTTTCTAGCTCTTCAAGGCGTGCAGCAATTTCAACACTTTGCTGTGCTAGCATTTGGCTATTAATATGAACACCTGTGCGTTCCATATTTGATAATACGCTAACCAAAGGCAGCTCTATGGTGTTAAATACTTCAAGCAAGTCAGCTTCTTTTTCTAACATTGGCCAAAGTGTATTATGCAAACGTAGCGTAATGTCGGCATCTTCGGCTGCGTAAGGTGCCGCTTTTTCCAGCTCAATTTGATTAAACGTTAGCTGCGCTTTGCCTTTGCCGGCAATTTCTTCAAAGCTAATATTTTTATGGCCTAAATACTTTAATGCTAATGAATCCATATCATGGCGAGTGCCAACACTATTAAGCACATATGATTCAAGCATGGTATCAAAGCGAATACCATTAAGTTCGATACCCGCTCGCGCGAGTACACTTTTATCGTATTTAAGGTTTTGCCCTACTTTCGCTTTATTATGATCAGCTAAGATCGGTCCAAGCTTGCTAACTACCAAGTCAAGATCTAGCTGTACAGGCGCACCTAAGTAATCATGTTTTAATGGTAAATAAGCTGCTTCACCTTCTGTTACAGCAAAGCTCATACCGACTAAATCGGCTTGCATGTAATCAAGACTGGTGGTTTCTGTATCGAATGCAAATAACTCGGCTTTTTCTAACTTTGAAATCCAACTATCAAGCTGCGCTTCAGTTAAAATCGTTTCATAGTTAGCTTCAATTTGCTGCGCTGGAATTGTGCTTTCCACTTCTGCCGCTGGTGCGGTATTTCCATCAAGCAGCTCACTCAACCAGCGTTTAAATTCACATTCACCATACAGTTTGATTAACTCATCAGTATTAGCTTCTGCAACTTTAAATGATTCAATATCTTGTTCAATTTCAACATCGAGCTTGATGGTTGCAAGCTCATAGGATAACTGTAATTGCTCTTTATTATCTTCCAGCTTTTTAGCCATGGTTTTGGAACCACGGAAACCAAGATCTGCAATCTTATCTAAATTGTCATAAAGCGAGTCAATTGAACCAAGCCCTTGTAACATCGCTAGTGCGGTTTTCTCACCAACACCAGGTACGCCCGGAATGTTATCAACCTTGTCACCCATTAAAGCTAAAAAGTCGATAATAAGTTCTGGACCAATGCCAAATTTATTTACCACACCTTCTGGGTCTAAAATAGTATTGGTCATGGTGTTAATAAGCGTTACATGCTCATCAACTAACTGCGCCATATCCTTATCGCCTGTACTAATAAGCACATCACGTTTTTGCTCTGAGGCTTGTTTGGCAAGCGTACCAATAACATCATCTGCTTCAACACCAGGAATACTAATCAGAGGTAATCCCATTGCTTTAATGATGTTATGAATTGGCTCAATTTGACTGCGTAAATCATCTGGCATTGGTGGGCGATTTGCTTTGTATTCAGAATACATTTCATTGCGGAAAGTCGGCCCTTTTGCATCAAAGATCACAACCATGTGACTTGGTGAATACTGCTTAACAAGACTTTTAAGCATGTTTATAACACCATAAATTGCGCCAGTAGCTTCGCCTTTAGAGTTTGTTAAATGCGGTGGAGCATGATAAGCACGGAATAAATATGATGAACCATCAACCAAGATCAAGGGATTTTCAGGGTTCTGAGCCATAAGCACTCGCCTTACAACGATTTAAGTATAAATTGCCGATAGCATGCCATAACCCCGATAAGAAAACGAGGAATCAACTTCATAAAACACCAGAAATGTGTTTTCTGATTAAACATTAGACTAGGTAAACTAGCAACACCCGGTATGATTGGTTACAAGCTGTGGATAACTTTGTTAGTAAAGATGTAACAGGGCCTTCCCGAACTGTGGCAAAAACCAAGAAGGAATAAAATAATCTATTTATTTATTAGCAACTTAACAAGAGTAGAAAACTAGCTTATTGTTATTATTATTAATTTTCCAAATTGTGGAAACAGCTAAATATCTATCCTTAAATCTTAGAAAGGAACATCCTAATCTTTAGCAGGGCAGCTACTCTACCAATAAAAGATCAAAGATCCTAGTGATCTTTTTATAATTTTTTTTTATTTATATCGATTATTTATAGCTAGAATATAGCGACAACTAAATTTGTAACGGGAAGCTAAATAGACCATGAAGAAAGTAGCCGTAATTTTAAGTGGAAGTGGCGTTTTTGATGGCGCTGAAATTCATGAAGCAGTGCTAACATTACTTAATATTGAATTACAAGGCGCACACTATCAGTGCTTTGCACCAAATATTGATCAACTTCATGTAATTAATCATCTTACAGGTGAAGAAATGCCAGAGCATCGCAATGTGCTAATTGAAGCTGCGCGTATTGCCCGAGGTGACATCAAAGATCTTGTTGAATTAGATGTAAATGAGTTTGATGCGCTTGCATTGCCAGGAGGCTTTGGTGCAGCAAAAAATTTATGCAATTTTGCATTGAAAGGGGCTGATTGTGAAATCAATGCTGATGTTGCTAATGCATGCCGCGCATTTGCCAATGCTCAAAAACCGGCTGCTTATATTTGTATTGCACCTGCACTTATCCCACAAATATACCCCAAGGGTACGTTAGCAACGATAGGTAACGATATTGATACAGCTTTTGCAGTAAACGCCCTTGGTGCAACCCATAAAAGTTGTGATGTAGGTGATATCGTGGTGGATGAGCAAGCAAAAGTAATCAGCACACCTGCTTATATGCTTGCAACAAATATTCGTGAAGCAGCAAGAGGAATTGAAAAAGCCATCGCTAGACTAATCAAAATGAGCTAAGTTTGTTGAATAGTCAAAAGTTGCGCTAGCGCAACTTTTTAATATTTTAAGACTAATTAGCCATAACTAACCATTTTATAAATTTTCATCAGACGTTATAATTGTGCTAATTTCCGTCTATTGTGATAGATCACCCCAATTTTGTGAGCAAGTAAAAAATGAAAAAATTAACAGCAGCATTACTAATGATGAGTGCAACTGTTGCAGTTGCAGCACCTTTTGATAACTCGTTAACTGAAGAAGCGATTAAAAAACGTATCGCGCCAGTTGGCTCTGTTTATTTAGCGGGTGCAGAACCAGTTGTTGCTGAACCGACCGGCCCTCGTACAGGTCAACAAGTATATCAAGCAAGTTGTTTTGGTTGTCATGGTACTGGCGCATTAGGTGCACCTAAAACGAAAGCTGATTGGGATACACGTCTTGCTAAGGGTATGGACGTATTAATGGACCATGCGATTAATGGATTTAATGCAATGCCACCACGTGGTACTTGTATGAATTGTTCTGATGATGAGATTAAAGCTGCTATTGAGTTTATGCTAAAGGGAAACTGAGTTAAGCTCAATCGCTGAAAGCCGCTTAGTTAAGCGGCTTTTTTAATGTATAGCATTAATATAACTATTCTAATAATTCTTAGAAAAAAAAAGTATATAAGAATTGATAATTAAACATTAAATTTCAAAGACTTATAATTTTACCCAAATATAGTACAGCATTGCTATTTTATATGAAAGATGAAAAAATAAGGTTAAAAAATAAACAAGGTTGGTCTATGCAATTTAAAAGGCCAATGATTGTAATAAAAATTATCTAATAATAAGAAATAGCAATGGACAATGCTCTCACTTACAGTGCTTCACAACAGAGAAAGATAAAGCGCCTTAAGAGTTTAGTAAAGAAATACCAAAGCTCTTTACAAACACAAAACGCCCTTTTACAACTTTCAGAGCAAGCTAGTAAGGTTTCTGAATTAACTCTACTCTACCCAGCTATTCAACAAATTCTTGAAAGCAGCCTGCCATGTCGCAATTTTTATGTGGTGCTATTTAACCCCAGTATAGGCGAATTAGAGCTAACCTATTTTGTCGATGAAGTCGATGGCATCCATTTACCTATTCAAGCACAGCAAGCAGGCATGTTAGATAATTCACTGACAGGGTTAGTTTTCAAAACAGGCCGCACCAAACTATTTAACAAAAAACAAATTGAAGAGTGCGAAATAAAAGGCATTTGTCGTGTTATGGGCACACCTTGTGAGTATTGGTTGGGTGTGCCAATTCATCACGATGGTAAAGTTATCGGTGTTATGGCAACACAAAGTTATGATGTTAATCAGCCTTTTGATGAAAGCCAGATAGCACTATTTGAAACCATTGCATTCTATTTTAGTACTGCTGTTGAACGTGTTAAAAAGCGTCAGTGTATGGCGCAACAAGTTGAAGAACGAACCGAGCAACTTCGTCTAGAAGTAGCTCGTAATCAAGAAACAATTCGTAAACAAAATATCCTTTATGCAATATCAAAGTTAGCAACTAAAAGTTTTAATAATCAAGATTTCTTTAAACGAGTACACAGTATTATTAATGAGGAGGTCTATGCTAAAAACCTTTTTGTTGCATTGTATGATCGCTCAGAAAATATCATCAGTTGCCCCTATGCAGTAGACGAAATGTCCTCAGATTATCACCCTAGAACTTTTTCAAAGGGGCTTACCGAATTTGTTATTAACTCTGGAAAAACCGAGCTGTTTGATCAGAATAGGATCTTAAACGAAGTTGCTCGCGGCAATATTGAACTCCCTGTAAAGTTTAATAGCTCCCCATTACCAACATCTTGGATTGGTGTGCCTCTCTACCATCGTCAACAAGTAATAGGTATTTTAGTTTGCCAAGCATTTAACGATGAATATCGTTACAAACAATCTGACATTGAATTAATATCTTATGTTTCAGAACAGATCTCTAATGTCGTTGTTAAGCACATAGCTGATAATCAGTTAGAACAAAGAGTAAAAGAAAAGACGGCTGAACTCCAACAAGCAAATATTCACCTGCAACTGCAAATTGAAGAACGTAAGAAAATTGAGCGACAATTATTTCATGATGCACATCATGATAATTTAACTGGCCTTGCCAATCGCAGCTTATTTATTTCCCAGCTTGATAAAACATTACAGCGCAATAAACGCGATAAATCTCATTGTTTTGCAGTGATGTTTATCGACTTAGATAATTTTAAAGATATTAACGACACCCTTGGGCACCATGCCGGAGATCAATTTTTGAAATCGACCGCCAATGCGTTTTCAACCTGTATCCGCGAACATGACCTACTTGCGCGTTTTGGTGGTGATGAGTTTGTAATTTTATTAACACATTTGCAGCATAAAGATGAAGCAAAGCAGATTGCAAAACGTATTATCAAAATTATGAATAAGCCGTTTTGCATTAATGAGCAGTGCATAAAAAGTGGTGCAAGTATTGGTATTGCATATAGCAATAAAGCCTATGTTAGCACTGACGAAATTATTCGAGATGCCGATAGTGCAATGTATCAAGCGAAAAAATCGGGCAAAGGCACCATCAGACTGGCATCTTCAGAGCATATTCCAAGAAATAACTTAGTAAGTGCTAATGAAATCAATACTGGCCAGTTAAGTTTTGTAAAAACAAAAATCATCAACCTACAAAAAGACAAAGGTATTGCTACCTACTTTAATCCTCATTTAACCCTTGAGTCAGGTAGTAAAATTTCGCTTAATCATTTGCTACAAGAACAGCATCCAGCTATTGATTACAGTGATTATTTATTAAACCAAGTTATGCCGCATATTGTGCAAAATGACACAGTGTTTTTACAATTACATGCGAGCATTCTGGCAAATGAGTTTGAACATTTTAGCCATCAACTAGCTAAGTCTTACCGAGATATTTGCTGGTTGATTACTGATAGTAACTTAGTAGAGCTTTCAACACGGCAAATCGAAAATCTACAACTACTAAAAAAAATGGGATTCAAGATTGGTGTTATTGAGGTAGCAAGACAGCAAATCGACCTAGTAAAACTAACCAGCGTTGAGTTTGATTATTTGCTATTGGATTTAAGTTTTTGTCGAAAATTAATTAATGAAAAACTCGCACAACAGCAATTAGCCGCACTTATCTCGCTAACTCAAAATACAGCTTGTAATATCGTTGCTACGGGACCGGCAATTATAAACTTCCAATCGACACTGAAAAAACTTGGGGTTATTTTGTTTTTAAGTCCATTAGCACAAGAAACTGAGCAGCTTTCAACAGTTGAAACTAAGCAAAAGCCACACAGTAAATCGGCAGAGCAATAACCTTATTTTTTAAGCATTGCGCGTAAGTTAGCAACCCTTGCTTGACCTTTCTCCATACGCTGTTGTTGGTTTTGCGGCTGTTTACGCATTTCGTATGAAAGGTCGTCTTGCGGCATCTCTGCAACAAATCGGCTTAGCTCAGGTGTAATTGTCTCACCAAACATCCTGCGTTCTTTAGCGTAGGTTAAAATTAGCTCTTGCTGTGCACGAGTAATGCCTACATAGGCTAAGCGCCTCTCTTCCTCAACGTTATCTTCATCTATGCTAGTTTGATGCGGCAGTAAACCTTCTTCCATACCAACCATAAATACATAGGGGTATTCAAGACCTTTAGAAGCGTGCAATGTCAGTAATTGCACTGCATCAGATTCATCCTCTTCTTCGTTGCGTTCAAGCATGTCGCGTAGTGTCAGCTTCATTACTACTTCTGGTAATGTTAGCGGTGGATTTTCACTACTGCCAACTAACATATCAGTAATCCAGCGATACAATTCCGACACGTTTTTCATACGCATTTCAGCAGCTTTAGCGCTGGTTGAGGTTTCATACAAGTAGTCTTCGTAGTTAATCTCACGCACCATATCTTTAACTGCTTCAAGGGTATCACCGCGAGTGGCACGATCAGAAAGCTCAACAACCCAGCGTGCAAAGCCCATTAAGGCATTGTAACCACGCCCCGTTAAACGCGACGAAAGCTCAGGCTCAAAACACGCAGCAAATAAACTAATGTGTTTTTCATTTGCCAATGAACCTAACTTTTCTAGAGTAACAGGCCCAATTTCTCGTCTTGGTGTATTTACGATGCGTAAAAAAGCGTTATCGTCATCTTGATTCACCAACAAGCGCAAGTAAGCCATAATATCTTTAATTTCTGCACGTGAAAAAAACGACATACCGCCACTTATTTTATAAGGAATATGGCTTCCCATCAGTGCTTTTTCAAATACCCGAGCTTGGTGATTACCACGGTACAAAATCGCATAGTCTTTAAAGCTGGTTCGCTTCATAAATTTGTGCGAAATAATCTCAGCAACAACACGTTCAGCTTCATGTTCTTCATCTTTGGTGGCAATGACTTTAATTTGTTCACCGTATGCCAATTCACTAAACAGTTTTTTATCAAACACATGTGGATTATTAGCAATCAGGATATTAGCTGATTTAAGAATACGCCCCGCGCTTCGGTAGTTTTGTTCAAGCTTAATTAAACGTAGCCCTGGAAAATCTTTACTTAATAACACCAAGTTTTGCGGCTTTGCACCACGCCAAGAATAAATACTTTGGTCATCATCACCTACTACAGTAAAGCGCGCACGTTCACCTACCAATAGCTTAACTAATTGATATTGGCTGGTATTAGTATCTTGATATTCATCCACTAATAAATAACGAAAACGATCCTGCCAACGGTCGCGCACATCAGGATTAGCAGCCAGAAGCAGTGTCGGGATCATAATTAAGTCGTCAAAGTCGAGTGCGTTATATGCACGCAACTGATTTTGAAAACGCGCATATAATTGGGCAAATAAGACTTTTTGTTGCTCGCGCGCTTCAGCAATTGCTTGCTCAGGAACGATAAGGTCGTTCTTCCAATTGGAGATCTGCATTTTTAGCAAATTAAGCAGATCTTTATCGCCTTTCAATTCAGGTTCGGTCAATTCTGCAAGCAACTGATTGGTGTCTTGATCATCAAACAGCGAAAAGCCTGGTTTAAAACCTAAGGTATTAAGCTCTTTTTTAATGATTTCTAACCCTAAGGTGTGAAACGTTGATACCCATAAGCCTTTCGCTTCATGCTTACCAAGTGTTTGTGCCACACGCTCACGCATTTCTTTTGCGGCTTTATTCGTAAAGGTTACCGCAGCGATATTACGCGCTTTGTATTCACATTTTTGCACTAAGTAGGCAATTTTATTGGTAATTACACGAGTTTTGCCTGAACCAGCACCAGCGAGAACCAAGCATGGTCCGCTAATATATTTAACCGCTTCATCTTGTTTAGGGTTGAGTTTCATTAAAATCGCTTGCGTTAACACAACAAAGAAAGGGATTTTAAAATGCCACTATGCTAGGCGCAAGGATTGTCTTTGCTGGCTCGTTATGATGCGTTAAACTATGTACAGTTTTTAATAATAGATTTTGACTATGATTAACCCAGCCAAACTTGAAGAAATTGCAAAACAAATTACTGAAAACATGCCACAAGGTGTTAAAAACCTTGCTGACACAATTGAAGTGAAAACCAAACAAGCGATTCAAAATAAATTAAGCGAAATGGATTTTGTTAGTCGTGAAGATTTTGAAGTGCAGAGCCAAGTGCTACTAAGAACACGTGAAAAGCTAGCAATCCTAGAGCAGCGCGTTACTGAGCTTGAAGCAAAGCTAGCAAATAAAGACGCAGAATAAAAAAGAAGCTAAAGCGCTTCTTTTTCTTTTGCCTTCAATTTCGCCAGTTCACTATTGAAAGCATCTAAAAACCAAAGGTGTTTTGCTAAAAAATCATTTGAAAAATAGACTGAAAAATTACGACTAGATTCTATTGTACTAGCAATCTTCGATTTATTTTCAACATGCTTTGACAACGCATGTAAAAATACACTTTCTGATAGAAAAACAATATCCAATCTATCTGTAAGCAACATTTCTACCAATGTATCAACATCATTACTTAGCGTTGTAATTGTGTAGTCATTATCTTGTAGCCACACTTGTGTATTAGTGTTTAAAAGTGTGCCAATTCTGGCTTGTGATTTAAACTGGGGCGCTTGAAAATCCATTTTGATAGCTTCTTTATAAAACCAACACCAATTATTAATAAGCACCGCATCACTGATTTTAGCGATACGGTCACGATAGTGATTCTGTGTTGCTAAAAAGAAGCCGTCAATATTGCCGCCTCGAAGTTCCCTCAGCGCAGTCCCGTAATTATCTACAAGATCAAGTTCGTAATTTAGTCCCATATTATTTAATACTTTAGACACTCGCTCAACGCCTTGGCCTGCTAGTTGCTTATTTTCATCTAAATAAGCGTAGGGGGGGAAATTAGGTACTGCGAAGCGCAGACTAATTTGCTGAGACGATGCGGTATCATCTAATGTTTCAGCAAATACCTCAAACCTTAAAAACAATAAGCAAATACTAGCGACTAAACACACCTTGAACGGCACTGTTATAAATTTTTGCCACATGTTTTGCCCCATTTATGCTGGTTTCTAAATCTCTAATATGGCCATCAGCCAACCCATAAATCCAGCCATGGACTTCTAATTCTTGTCCTCGCTCCCATGCATCCATCACGATATTTGTTTGGCACACATTTTTAACTTGTTCGATGACGTTTATTTCACATAAGCGGTCAAACTTTTGCTGCTCACTGGCAGAACTATTAAGCTCCACTTCATACTTATCGCGCGCATCTACAACATGTCTTAGCCAATTATCGATTAACCCTAATCGCACACCGTCAAGTGCGGCTTTAACACCGCCACAACCATAATGGCCTACCACCATGATGTGTTTTACTTTTAAAACCTCTACTGCATATTGTAGTACAGAGAGACAGTTATGATCAGTGTGTACCACCATATTTGCTACATTTCTATGAACAAATAATTCGCCAGGCAATAAGCCAACTATCTCGTTGGCTGGTACACGGGAGTCAGCACAACCTATCCATAAATATTCGGGATTTTGCTGCATTGAAAGAATCTTAAAAAACTCAGGATCCCGATCCGTTGTTTCTTTTGCCCACGAGCGATTCTTAACAAAAAGATGCGCTAATTTATTCATCAGTATTTGCGTTCCTGATAGTTTTTTAGGCTTTTGCCTGAATTAGTATATTTCTTGGTGTGATCTGTTTTTCACAAAACTCACTGAGTGTAACGCGGTAGCCAAATTGCTCCAAATATAAAACACGGTCAAGCACTAACCAAAGCTCAATCAAACGCCTAAAGCCATGACGCACTAACTCTATGCGCTGCGTAATTTGACGTCGTAATTTACCTTGTTCTAAATAAGCTGCGTAATCTATCTGTGCTGGTAAAGTAATATTCTTTTGCTTAGCAGCCCATGTACAAAAATCACTAAACTCACCAGAGAACAGGGCTTTTTTGGCTGACGGCACTGGAAGATAGCTGTCTTTTTCAAGTACATCATCAAGCAAACAGTCAAAGGCTAAGCGCCATACTGTTTCAGTTTCACGTAAACGTGAAATACGTTTTCCTGAGGTAACTGTTTCTTGCAGGGCGAGCTTTAAATCACTGGCAGTAAAGGTAACCAGAGACTGCTTGGCTACCTCACTCATTGCAACATACTGCTCAGATTGCTGAAATAAGTGATAACAACAGGGTGAAATGCTCATTAATTTAGTGCCTTTGGCAACACCATGTTTAATCAGTGCTTGGTGCAGCCCGCCACAGGCATGAAGTGCCACCGCATGCTGCTCTTGCTGTAAATAATCTGCAGCACGTTCGGATAAAACATCCAATTCAGCAAGTTTAATATCCAAGCCAAATTGCTGTGCTAACTGCTGCCCCTCAGCAACTAGCTGAGGCTGTATTTCAACGCTCTGTACTGGCACTTTGTGGGCAAAATGATATAACCGCCCTAAATGCCCTTTACCTGCGCACCACTCCAGCAGCGGTAAGTCTTGCTCTGATGTTTGCATCACAAAACTTTCTAACTGAGCAATTTTACTGCCTTTAATGCCATTGGTAAGCCAAAACGGAAACTGGGCTGTTTGCTTATTTGCGCTTGGCAGTTGTAACAAGCTTTCAACATTATCTAACTCAGGAATAAGATTTGCCAAGTAACGCTGTAACTCAACTTGATTACTTTCAAGCTGTTCAACATCATCATCAGATAACGCCAGCAGGGTTTCTGTTAAATGCGGCCAAGGTATTTCGCGCGACGCAAATGCAACGCATTGCCAATAGGCTTGCGTTTTAGTTAATAGCGTATCGATTGCGGTAAAAAGTGCGGTGTGAGACATCTTCAACACAGGCTAAATTTGAATAGCGATATGATAACAAATCTTGCTGTGATGTTCAGAATAGAAAATGCCCCAATTATTGGGGCATTTAGATAAGTTGTTTACGTTAGCTGTTTGCTACCTGCGCGAGCTGTTGTGCTTTACTCGACAAAAACTGCAAATAACACGGATTGTCAGTTTCTTCTTGATAAGCATAAGCTAAACGTTGTAAGTGCTCACTAAAGGCAGCGTTATCTTGCTCAGGCACTTCAAATGCAGCCAATACATTTCCGGTTGCAGCACCATGATTGCGATAGTGGAATAAGCTAATATTCCAATTTGCGCCTAAAGTATCTAGAAAACGCTCGAGCGCTCCTGGGTACTCAGGAAACTCAAAACGAAATAAGCGCTCTGATAACTGCTCACCCGGTTTACCGCCAACCATATAACGCACATGCAATTTAGCCAGCTCGTTATTGGTCATATCAACAAAAGCATAGCCTTTATCGGTCAGCTCTTGTTTTAAGCTCACCAGTTCAGCTTCACCATTACGTAAGCCTACACCAACAAAAATTTCAGCATCACCTGGGCCTGTGTAGCGGTAGTTAAACTCAGTAATCGAGCGGCCATTGAGTGCCTTACAGAAACTTTTAAAACTGCCTTTTTCTTCTTTAATAGTCACCGATAACAAAGCTTCGTTATGCTCACCCAGCGCAGTACGCTCTGCCACATAACGTAATCTATCAAAGTTAAGGTTTGCACC
>NZ_JBFKMX010000034.1:0-29273 GCF_041629635.1 Pseudoalteromonas sp.
CATTTTGTAAAATTGCATGAAGTAGGGTGTCGAGTGTATCTTCAGGTGAATCTGACACTTCATGAACTAAACCAAGTGCAAGTGCTTTATCAGCAAAAAATACTTCGGCCGTTTGGAAATAACGGCGCGCTTGACGCTCACCAATTGCATTAATCACATATGGGCTAATTACCGCTGGGATAAGGCCAAGTTTTACTTCGCTCAGGCAAAATTTCGCTTTTTCATCAGCCACAGCAATATCACAACAGGCAATTAAACCAAGGGCACCACCGAAAGCTGCGCCTTGCACTAGACATAACGTTGGCACTTTAGTTTCAAACAGTACCTGCATTAAACGAGCAAGCTCCATTGAATCCGCCACGTTATCTTCAAAAGTATTCGACACCATGGATTTCATCCAGTTTAAATCAGCACCCGCGCTAAAATGCTTGCCTTCGCCTTTTAATACTAACGCGCGAATATCCAATGTGTTGGCATATTCAATTTGTTGGATCAGTTGTGCGATAGTGTGTGCGTCAAATGCGTTATGTACTTCGCTGCGTTCAATTGTAAGCGTCGCAACTTTTTGTTTTGTTATTGTTAAGGTTACAGACATCACTTACTCCTACATTCTAAATACGCCGAACTTCGATTCCTGCTCTGGTGCATTTTTTGCTGCACTTAAAGCAAGTCCGAGTACATTTCGTGTTTCAGCAGGGTCTATGATGCCATCATCCCACAATCGTGCACTGGCATAATACGGATGGCCTTGTTCTTCATACTGCGCAATAATGGGCTTTTTAAATGCGGCAACCTCATCGTCGCTCATTGCAAGCCCTTTGCGTTTTAAACCATCTTGCTTTACTTGGGTTAATACCCCAGCGGCTTGTTCACCACCCATTACTGAAATACGAGCATTAGGCCACATCCACATCATGGTTGGCTCAAATGCGCGACCACACATGCCGTAGTTACCAGCACCATACGAACCACCAATCAAAATAGTGAATTTAGGCACATCCGCGCAGCTCACAGCTGTTACCATTTTCGCGCCGTGTTTCGCAATGCCTTCAGCTTCGTATTTTTTACCCACCATAAAGCCGGTAATATTTTGTAAAAACACCAATGGAATATTGCGCTGGGCACAAAGCTGAATAAAATGCGCGCCTTTTTGCGCTGATTCGGAGAAAAGAATACCGTTGTTGGCAACAATACCTACAGGCATACCAAAAATCTCAGCAAAGCCAGTTACTAAAGTTTCACCAAAGTATTGTTTAAATTCATCAAACGATGAATCATCGACAACACGTGCAATCACTTCACGAACATCAAAGGGTTTTTTAAGATCCGTACCAACAATACCGTAAATTTCTTTGGCATCATAACGAGGTGCTTTGAAATCTGTTAAAATTGGTGCGGTAGGGCGTGTATGGTTTAAACGCGATACACATTGGCGTGCGATTGAAAGGGCATGCTCATCATTTTCAGCGTAGTGATCGGCAACACCGGATGTTTTACAGTGTACATCTGCGCCTCCAAGCTCTTCGGCTGATACTTCTTCACCGGTTGCAGCTTTTACAAGAGGTGGACCTGCTAAAAAGATGGTGCCTTGCTCTTTTACGATAATACTTTCATCTGCCATTGCTGGCACATAAGCGCCACCTGCGGTACATAAACCCATTACAACAGCAATTTGCGGAATACCTTTTGCTGACATACGGCTTTGGTTATAGAAAATACGGCCAAAATGCAGTTTATCTGGGAATACCTCATCTTGCTCTGGCAAGTTAGCACCGCCTGAATCTACCAAATAAATACACGGTAGATGACAACGCTCTGCAATTTCTTGTGCTCGCAGGTGTTTTTTTACCGTAATAGGGAAATAGGTACCGCCTTTAACCGTTGCATCGTTTGCGATGATCATACATTCAACGCCTTTAACGCGACCAATGCCTGCTACAACACCTGCACATGGGATTTGTTCTGGGTACACACCAAAAGCTGCAAATTGCGATACTTCTAAAAACGGTGATCCTTCATCTAATAAACAATTAATGCGGTCACGGACAAATAACTTACCGCGACTTCGGTGACGTTCAACTAAGCGCTCACCACCGCCCTGAGTTATTTCTTGCGTTTTAGCTTTTAAGTCATCAACAAGTGCCTGCATTGATTCAGTTTTTGTTAAAAAGTCTGAATCAAGCGGGTTAATATTTGAAGTTAATATGGTCATGGCACATCCTATTTACTTTCGTTAAATAGTTCACGACCAATCAACATACGGCGAATTTCAGATGTACCCGCACCAATTTCATAGAGCTTTGCGTCACGCAGTAATCGGCCTGTTGCATATTCATTGATATAACCGTTACCACCTAGAATTTGAATTGCATCTAGTGCCATTTTGGTAGCAAGCTCTGCAGCATATAAAATTGCGCCAGCAGCATCTTTACGGGTCGTTTCACCACGGTCACATGCTTTTGCAACGGTATAAACATAAGAACGTGCGGCATTCATTTGTGTATACATATCAGCAATCTTGCCTTGAATTAACTGGAAGTTACCAATTTCAGTATTAAACTGCTTACGCTCGTGAATATAAGGCACAACAATGTCCATACATGCTTGCATAATGCCAAGTGGACCACCGGCTAAAACAACACGTTCGTAATCAAGACCGCTCATCAGTACTTTCACACCTTGGTTTAATTCGCCAAGAATGTTTTCTTCTGGTACTTCACAATCTTCAAAAACCAATTCACAAGTGTTTGATCCTCGCATACCTAATTTATCCAGTTTTTGTGCTTGGCTAAAACCAGGGTACGATTTTTCAACGATGAAGGCTGTAATGCCTTTCGGGCCCGCTTCTAGATCTGTTTTTGCGTAAATAACAAAGGTATCTGCATCTGGACCATTAGTGATCCACATTTTATTACCGTTAAGAATGTATTTATCGCCACGCTTTTCAGCTTTTAAACGCATTGAAACAACGTCTGAACCAGAATTTGGCTCACTCATCGCAAGCGCACCAATGTGTTCACCTGAAATAAGTTTTGGTAAATATTTTTCTTTTTGCGCTTGGTTACCGTTACGGGCAATTTGGTTTACACATAAATTTGAATGTGCACCGTAGCTTAAACCAATAGACGCACTGGCACGGCTGATTTCTTCCATTGCAATTACGTGTTCAAGGTAACCTAGGTTAGAACCGCCAAATTCTTCATCAACGGTTAAGCCCAATAAACCCATTTCACCAAACTTTGGCCAAAGCTCATTTGGGAACATATTGTCGATATCAGTTTTTTCAGCAAGTGGGGCAATTTCATTAGTTGCAAAACTATTTACATGGTCACGGATCATGTCGGCTGTTTCACCAAGACCAAAATTTAATTCTTTATAAAGAGAAACGGTGCTCATTGTGTGTGTCCTATTGATGTTTTGTTGTCATAAGGTGTGGTTATTATTTTAAGCTTCGTCTAGGTTTTTTAGCGTGTCACGGCAACGACGCTCAGCAGTAACAAGTTCCATTAAAACAACTTTAATGTCATCCATTTGCTGTTCAAGATGTGCTTTTTTATCTGAGATTAACTCAAGCATAATTTTAAGTTGAGTTGCACTTGATTTGTCGGCATCATACAGCTCAAACAAACGGCCTGTTTCAGCAAGCGTAAATCCTAGGCGTTTTCCTCGTAAGATCAGTTTTAAACGCACTTTATCGCGTTTACTATATATACGTGTTTGCCCTTGACGGCGGGGCGTAACCAGACCTTGGTCTTCATAAAAACGAATGCTTCTAGTTGTTATGTCAAATTCTTTTGCAAGTTCGCTAATACTAAAGGTCTGTTCTGTATTTTCTGTACTCATCTAAACTACACCTCATTAATTTGGTAATTAACTATAAGTGAAGTTTACGTAAAGGTAAAGCTGTGTGCTTAGGTAAGATGTTTATCTTACCTAATTAGTCTTGAATATATACGCTAAAAATTAACGTGAATGCATTGTATTTCTGACATTCTGCCTTAAATTCATTACACAATTACCCTTCATTGTCATTATTTCTTAACACTATAAAAGGTATGACATCTAGATTTACGTTTGCGTAAACGTAATTTTTATGTATGCTGAAAACATATAAATTTTGGAGATAACAAATGTCTGTTGAAAATTCTCAAATCGATCCAGTAGTAATTGTAAGTGCAAAACGCACAGCAATGGGCGGTTTTATGGGTGCTTTATCATCGGTAAATGCAACTGATTTAGGTGCTACAGCAATTAAAAGTAGCATTGAAAGCTGTAATCTAAACGTTGATATGATTGACGAAGTCATTATGGGCTGCGTTTTACCAGCTGGTCTTGGTCAAGCACCTGCGCGTCAAGCAATGATAAAAGCAGGTCTCAATTTAGCAACAGGCGCAACAACCATCAATAAAGTATGTGGCTCTGGCTTAAAAGCAGCGATGTTAGCCCATGACTTAATCAAAGCAGACAGCATTAACGTGGCAGTTGCTGGCGGTATGGAAAGTATGAGTAATGCACCTTACTTCTTACCAAAAGCCCGTGGCGGTTTCCGTATGGGCCATGGTGAAATTAAAGATCATATGATGGCTGATGGTTTAGAAGATGCATACGACAACAAAGCAATGGGCTGCTTTGCTCAAGAAACAGCTGATAAGTATGGCTTAACTCGTGATGATATGGATACCTTTGCAATTTCATCTCTTTCTAAAGCTAACGCTGCAATTGAAAGTGGTGCATTTGAAGCTGAAATTGCGCCACATACCTATTCTAGTCGTAAAGGTGATGTGACAGTAGCAATCGATGAGCAGCCAGGTAATGCGCGTCCTGAGAAAATACCAAGCCTACGCGCTGCATTTGCAAAAGATGGCACCATCACAGCAGCAAACTCATCGTCTATTTCTGACGGGGCTGCGTCACTTGTTTTAATGAAAGCGTCAAAAGCATCAGAACTTGGTTTAACACCACTTTGTGAAATTAAAGCCCATGCGACAAATTCACATATTCCAGCTGAATTTACTACCGCGCCAATTGGTGCGATGGAAAAAGTGTTAGACAAAGCGGGCTGGTCAAAAGAAGACGTTGATCTTTGGGAAATTAATGAAGCATTTGCCATGGTAACTATGCTTGCTATTAACGAAATGCAACTTGATAACAATAAAGTAAACGTGAATGGCGGTGCATGTGCACTTGGTCACCCAATCGGTGCAAGTGGCGCACGTATTTTAGTAACGCTTATTCATGCACTTAAAAACCGTGGCCTAAATAAAGGCGTGGCATCACTGTGTATTGGTGGTGGTGAAGCGGTTGCAATGGCAATCGAAGTAAAATAATTAAAAATGAAGGCGCGTTTATGCGCCTTTTTTATTTGGGGAGAAGAATAATGGTAAAGGTTCCTTTATATATTAATGGCGAAATGCGCCAGTCGGAATCAAATGAATTGTTAGATGTTGTAAATCCAGCTAACCAAGAAGTACTGGCACAAGTTCCTCTAGCAACAGACAGCGAAATTGATGAAGCGATTGCCTCTGCTAAAGAAACGTTTAAAACTTGGAAAGATGTACCTGTAACAGAACGTGCACGCATTATGATGCGTTACGCAGCTCTTTTAAAAGAACATCATGACGAGCTAGCAACGATTATTTGTCACGAATTAGGCAAAACGTTTGAAGATGCCAAAGGCGATGTGTGGCGTGGTATTGAAGTTGTTGAACAAGCAGCTAACGCGCCAGCATTAATGATGGGTGAAACCGTTGAAAACGTAGCGCGTAATATCGATACCTATTCGTATATGCAGCCACTTGGTGTGTGTGCTGGTATTACACCATTTAACTTTCCTGCGATGATCCCACTTTGGATGTTCCCAATGGCGATTGTTTGCGGTAATACCTTTATTTTAAAACCGTCTGAGCAAGACCCACTTACACCAATGCGCTTAGTTGAACTGTTTGAAGAAGCTGGCGCACCTAAAGGTGTATTACAGGTTATTCATGGTACAAAACACCAAGTAGACCGTATTTTAGATGAGCCAAGTGTACGTGCAATTTCATTTGTTGGTTCATGTGGTGTCGGTGAGTACATCTATTCACGTGGTACAGCGAATCTTAAACGTGTTCAAGCCTGTGTAGGTGCTAAAAACCACATGGTAATTATGCCTGATGCGAAAAAAGAGCGCGCCATTTCAAACCTTGTTGGTGCATCAGTTGGTGCGGCTGGTCAGCGCTGTATGGGTATTTCAGTTGCTGTATTTGTTGGTCAATCAAAAGAATGGATTAACGAATTAAAAGAAGAATTTACCAAAGTACGTCCTGGCGTTTGGAATGACCCAGAAGCAGCCTATGGCCCTCAAACATCTCCACAAGCAAAAGCACGTATTTTATCAATTATCGAAAGTGGTAAAGCGCAAGGTGCAACGTGTTTAATAGACGGCTCTGACTTTGTTGTTGAAGGTTATGACAAAGGTAACTGGGTAGGCCCAACGTTATTTACTGATGTAACGCGTGAAATGGACTTATACAAAGAAGAAATTTTCGGCCCTGTGCTTGCGTGTATTTGCGTTGATACGCTTGATGAAGCAATCCAAATTATCAATGAAAGCCCATACGGTAATGGTACGTCTTTATTTACTGCTTGCGGTGCTGCAGCACGTAAATTCCAGCATGAAATTGAAGTAGGCCAAGTAGGTATTAATGTGCCAATTCCGGTACCACTTCCTTTCTTCTCATTTACTGGTTGGAAAGGCTCATTCTATGGCGACCAGCACACCTATGGTAAACAAGGTGTTCGTTTTTACACTGAGACTAAAACAATTACTGCACGCTGGTTTGAAGATGATATCGCAACCGGTCCAAATATGAGTATCAACCTACGATAAGGCGTTTGCCTTATCTGCCGTTCAAAGGGGTGACTATGAATTTTAATCTAACTGAAGATCAACAAGCGTTTGCAGAAACCGCCAAACAGTTTGCTATGAGCGAATTACTACCAAATGCGGGCAAGTGGGATCAAGAACATATTTTTCCAAAAGACGTAATCCAAAAAGCGGGGGAACTAGGTTTCTGTGGTTTATATACGCCAGAAGAAGCTGGCGGTCTTGGTTTATCGCGTCTTGATTCGAGCATTATTTTCGAACAACTGGCGATGGGCTGTACTGCAACGACTGCCATGCTAACCATTCACAATATGGCTACTTGGATGATTGCAAGCTTTGGTACTGATGAGGTGAAAGCACAGTATTGTGATGAGCTTGTTATGGGTCAATTGCTTGCATCGTATTGCTTAACTGAACCAGGTTCAGGTTCAGATGCTGCATCTCTTAAAACTAAAGCGGTTTTAGAAGGTGATGAATACGTTATTTCTGGTTCTAAAATGTTTATTTCAGGCGCTGGCGAAACTGATTTATTAGTGGTTATGGCGCGCACTGGTGAAGATGGACCGAAAGGTATTTCGGCTTTTGTTGTTGATGCAAACGCAGCGGGTATTGAATACGGTAAAGCAGAAGAAAAAATGGGCTGGAATGCACAACCTACACGTCTTATTTCGTTTGATGGTGTGCGTATCCCAAAACAAAACTTGCTTGGTCAAGAAGGCGAAGGGTTTAAATTTGCCATGATGGGCTTAGATGGCGGCCGCATTAATATCGCGACCTGTTCAATTGGTACCGCGCAGCAAGCACTGAACACAGCAAAAGAATACATGCTTGAGCGTAAGCAATTTGGCAAACCGTTAGCAGCGTTCCAAGCACTGCAATTTAAACTTGCAGATATGAACACAGAACTTGTAGCTGCCCGTCAAATGGTACGTCTTGCTGCATTTAAATTGGATGAAAAAGATCCTGAGCGCACTACGTATTGTGCTATGGCAAAACGCTATGCAACCGATGTTGGCTTTAAAGTATGTGACGATGCACTGCAACTTCACGGTGGCTATGGTTATATCAAAGAATACCCTTTAGAGCGCCATTTCCGTGATGTTCGTGTACACCAAATTTTAGAGGGTACAAATGAGATTATGCGCCTAATTATTGGTCGTCGTATTTTAGCTGAAGGTTCACAAGAGATTCTGTAAGGAGAGCATAATGAGCGCACAAATCAAATTATCGATTGAAGGGCATATCGCAGTTGTTACTATGTCTAATCCACCGGCGAATACATGGACTAAAGAAACACTGACGCAACTTCGAGATATGGTCGCTGATCTGAATAACAATAAAGATGTGTATTCGCTTGTGATCAAAGGGGAAGGTGAAAAATTCTTCTCAGCTGGCGCGGACCTAAACCTATTTGCCAGCGGCGATAAGGGCGTTGCCGCTGAAATGTCGATTATTTTTGGCCAGGCGTTTGAAGCGTTAAGTAACTTCCGTGGTGTATCTATTGCAGCAATTAACGGTTACGCCATGGGTGGCGGTTTAGAAGTGGCACTTGCATGTGATTTACGTATTGCTGAAGAGCAAGCACAAATGGCATTGCCTGAAGCAAAAGTTGGTTTATTACCTTGTGCTGGCGGTACGCAAAACCTTGCATGGCTGGTAGGTGAAGGCTGGGCAAAACGCATGATTTTATGTGGTGAGCGTTTAACTGCTGAAAAAGCCTATAATATTGGCCTTGTAGAAGAGGTTGTTGGTAAAGGTGAAGCGTTTGATAAAGCCATTGCACTTGCTAAGCAAGTTGAAGATCAAAGCCCAACTTCGGTTGCAGCCTGTAAATCGCTGATTCAACATAGCCGCTCAGGCACTATGACTTCTGCGCTACCACTTGAGCGTGAACTTTTCATCAATCTTTTTGACACGCAAGACCAAAAAGAGGGCGTGAATGCCTTTTTAGAAAAACGCAAAGCAAACTGGGTGAACTGTTAATGGCTGTTGTTACGTTTGAAACAAAAAATACCGATATCGGGTTTGTTATCGGTATCGCAACCTTAAACGTTGAAAAGGCACTTAATGCGCTTAATCTTGAAATGATTGAGCTGCTATATAATCAATTGCTTGATTGGCAAAATGATGAAAACGTTAGCATGGTGCTTTTACAAGGTGCGGGCGATAAAGCGTTTTGCGCCGGTGGTGATGTTGTTAGCTTGTACAATGCAATGCATACCGGTCAGCCAAGCGATTACATCGAAACATTTTTCACTAAAGAGTATCGTTTAGATTACCTTATTCATAATTATGTAAAACCGCTTTGTGTGTGGGGTAACGGCATTATTATGGGAGGCGGCCTTGGTTTAATGGCAGGTGCATCGCACCGTGTATTAACCGAATCATCGCGTATCGCTATGCCTGAAATTACCATAGGTTTATACCCAGATGTCGGTGGCAGTTATTTTTTAAATAAAATGCCAACACAAGTGGGGTTATTTTTAGGATTAACGGGCGCATCGGTCAATGCCCTCGATGCGCTTTATATTGGTTTAGGCGACACTGTAATTGAGCATCAATTTAAAAGTGAGCTAATAGATTCACTTTTAAGTACCAAGTGGTCAACCAATGCTGATCAAAACCATCAAGCGTTAAGTCATCTATTAACAACGTTTAATGCAAAAAGTGATATTGACCTGCCAGCCAATGTTGAATTGCACAACGCAGTATTTGCTGCAATGGCAGAAGTCGACGCACTTACCGATAAAGTGGATGCCATTTTATCGTTTAAAACAGACGATAAATGGTTATCGCGTGCGCAAAAAGGTCTTTCACATGGTAGTCCTCTGAGTGCCCATTTAGTTTATCAACAGCTTAAGCGTGCAAATGGCTTATCACTCAAAGAGTGTTTTCAAATGGAACTTGGTATGAGTGTACGTTGTGGTCAACTTGGTGAATTCAAAGAAGGTGTGCGTGCATTACTAATTGATAAAGACAACGCCCCTCAATGGCAATTTGACGCCATCAGCAATGTAGATAGCGATGTGATTGAATCATTCTTTAATGTTGAATGGTCAAACGGGCATCCACTAACGGATTTATAGGAATAATCATGGCAAATATTGGATTTATTGGTTTAGGTAATATGGGCGGCCCAATGGCTGCAAACCTTGTTAAAGCTGGTCATTCAGTTACAGTATTTGACTTAAATGATTCAGCAGTAACGGAACTTGTTGAAAAAGGTGCTAATAGCGCCACAACTGCTTTAGCATGTGCTGAAGAAAAAGACTTTGTAATTACCATGCTACCTGCAGGCAAACACGTTAAGTCAATTTATTTAGATGAAAACGGTGTAGGCGCAGCACTTACAAATAATACACAAGTGATTGATTGCAGCACTATAGATGCAGATACGGCTAAATTTGTTGCAAGCGAGCTTGCCAAACGTGGTGTAAGTTTTGTTGATGCACCTGTTTCTGGTGGTGTTGCTGGCGCAACGAATGGCACATTAACCTTTATTGTGGGTGGCAGTGTTACTGAATTTGAAAATGCTAAAACCGTATTAGCTGATATGGGTAAAAACATTTTTCATGCGGGCGATCATGGTGCAGGGCAGGTAGCTAAAATCTGTAATAACATGCTACTTGCTATTTTAATGGCGGGTACCAGCGAAGCACTTCAAATGGGTATCGATAACGGCCTTGATCCAAAGGTTTTGTCAGACATTATGCTGCAAAGTTCCGGCCGTAACTGGACGTTAGAATTATATAACCCTTGCCCGAATGTGCTTGAAAATGTGCCAAGCTCTAATGACTATAAAGGTGGCTTTATGGTTGATTTGATGGCGAAAGATCTCGGCCTTGCTATGGATACAGCAAGCAGCAGTCAATCAAATGTACCACTTGGCCGTTTATCGCAAAGCTTATATCAGTTAATGCAAAACCAAGAGATGGGTAATCTCGACTTCTCTTCAATCTTTAAGTTGTTTAATAAGGATTCTTAATATGCAAGTAAATGGTAAAACCATTGTTATTACCGGAGGTGCGCAAGGTTTAGGGCTTGCGATGGCACAACATTTTGCTGATAAAGGCGCAAATATTGCCCTTATTGATATGCAACAAGAAATGCTTGCAAATGCGAGGTCTGAATTAGGCACCACAACGGGTGTTATCCGCACTTACGTGTGTAATGTTACGCAAGAGCAAGAAGTTGAAGACACCTTTAACCAAATTAACAGTGACTTTGGTCAAATCGATGGCTTAGTAAATAACGCTGGCATTTTACGTGATGGCTTATTTTTAAAAGTCAAAGAAGGCAAAGTAACCAAAAAAATGTCACTAGAGCAGTTCCAATCTGTTATTGATGTTAATTTAACGGGTGTATTTCTGTGTGGCCGAGAAGCTGCAAACCATATGGTTAATAACGGTAATAAAGGCGTTATTATTAATATGTCGAGTGTGGCGCGTGCTGGTAATATGGGACAAACCAATTACGCAGCTTCAAAAGCCGGCGTTGTTGCAATGACCACCACTTGGGCACGTGAACTAGGTCGTTATGGTATTCGTGTGGCTGCAATAGCACCAGGTGTTATTCGCACCGCAATGACAGATGCTATGAAACCTGAAGCAAAAGAGCGTTTACTTAAAATGAAACCTGTTGGTCGTTTAGGTGAAGCAGATGAAATCGCACATACAGCCAACTTTATTTTTGAAAATGAGTTTGTAACAGGTCGCGTAATGGAAATTGATGGTGGAATCACTTTCTAACCACTAAAGCGTGTTTAAATCTAAAAACGAGTGGTCTTTCACTCGTTTTTTTCTTTATAATCAATAAAAACTCAGTTTATTTCCTTTCATGTCTAAAGCCATTCGTAATTTTTATATCAATGAAGAGCAATCTATTTATTTGCTTTCGCACATTGATGCTAAAAAACATAAGCAATGGCTAAAAATTTGCGAAAAGCAGCTTGAAAAACTGGGCTACCATGACGTTAAAGTAATTGGCTCAGGTGCATTTGGTTTTGTGTTTGTTGGCACAAATACCCAAGGTAAGGATTGCGTATTTAAGTTTTCACGAATTACGCTTACTCAAAGTGTTCGGGATCGCTTAGAAGATGAAGGCTATATGCTGTCACAAGTGAATAATCCTATGGTGCCCGAATTTTATGCCTTTGAGCGCATAAAAAAGCAGGGCATTTTAATGATGGCTTACGCCAAAGGCGATAACCTTGAACAAGTAAGCTTACAACATGGCCGTGTATCAGTGCCTTTTTTGGTAAATCTGGGTCTTGAACTTCGCAATATATTGCTGGCCCTTCGTAATCATAAGACAGGCTTTACCGAACAGCCTATAGTGCATGGTGATATTAAACCTTCTAATATTGTGTGGGATGAAAACACTAACCAGTTTTCGTTAGTTGATTGGGGCTCAAGTGTGTTTGCGCAAGAAGATGGTTTTGGCAACCCTGTTGCCGCTAACATGATGGATTTAATGAGCCATGATGCCAATTACTCTAATGCACGCATGGGTGATGTTTATTTTATTGGTGATGAGCAGATGTCGGGCGCTAAATCCTCGCCGCGTTTTGATGAGCAAGGCGTTGCATCTACGCTTTATGCGTTAGCGTCTGCGCAATCATGTCGTTTTGGCAATCTTGTATTACCTGCGAAAAGTTTGGGGTTGCCAATTGAATTTGCTAGCATTATTGATGGCATGCTGAGTAAAGATAAAACAACGCGAGACTTATCGGGTGATTATTTTATCAAAAACATGCCAAAAATTGCCAAAAGCTATTTACCTGATTTGCCACTTCATAAAGATAAACCACTTATTCCATTTTGGCATCACCCCTTTGATGATACACCGGATACTGTAGTGTACAGCTCGCGAAAACAATTTTTACGTCAAGCTGACAGTGAAAAACAGTTGGCTAAGGTTGAAGATGCGCAGTTAGATCGTTACTACAAAGAATTTCTGGTCGATATGGGTGATACTGAAAAAGCGTTTTTAGCGTCTATTTCCAGATTAGCAAAATACCCAGTGGTAGGCGGCTTAAGCTACCAATGGCGTGAAGATAATTTGTATGTTGAATCAAACTTGGTACTTCACGATGAATCTTATCGAAAAGCGTTTACGCAAGCAGTTAATAACACCATTCGTATTGCTCAGGGTATAAAGCAAAAAGGGTTATTTAAGTGTTGTTTATTCGATGCTAGGCAGACAATTCAACTTGAGCGTGACCAAGAGGGTGCGCTTATTTTCGATGAATTACCTACTTTAAAATATTCAGTCTCTGAAATGCCAGATAGCGAAATTGTGAGGCCACACAGTTATTTTGAAGATGGTAAAGATCCAGATGAGCAATTGACTCTACCAAATGAAATTCTAAAAGCGGTATTTGGCTTAAACCAAATTCATCATACGGGCTGTATAATTATTGAATCACTGCCTGAGCGTATCAAAGTGCATTATTATTATCGATTGTTAGAACCCGCTAAAAAAGGATTGTTTGAAAACTTACTTAATCGCATTATGTCGAACATTGTTCGGATTCGTGATGTGGGCGTTGCAGGCTTTATGAAGCTGCCGTATAAGAACACCCGCGAGTTTTCTCTTTGTGATCAACACCCTAGCTATTACTACCCAAAAAATCCAAAATTATTCATTGAAAATCAAATGGATAAGAGTAAATCGTAAAGTTCAAAAATTGTTTTGAAAAAAACACAAATAAAAATATTTATTCGCTTAAATTCATTTCATTAAAAAATAATTTTCCTATTTATATTTATCTGCATTGTTTTCCTAAATATGCAATTAAATCTTCATACATTTGTCATGTTTATTCTATCTAGCACGGATCGAATGTTTGATCTAACCTTATAAATATGGTCTTCTAGACATGTGGCTTTTAAGCCAATTTACTATCTCAATATGCAATTAAGGAGCAACTTAAATCTATGTAGAGCACTTCCATTTGTTAGCACAGTTGCTAACAAGGAAATGTTAAACACCCTTAGCTGTAACGGTTTTCGTTACTAATTTTAAGTTATTGGTTTTCGGGCACAGGCCCAACTTCAACATCCAATTAGTTTAATAAAAAAGGTGAGGACATTACCTATGAAGAGACAAAAAAGAGATCGTTTAGAAAGAGCACATTCTCAAGGTTATAAAGCAGGCCTAGCAGGTCGTTCCAAAGAAATGTGTCCGTATGACAATATTGACCCAAGATCTCAATGGCTCGGTGGATGGCGAGAAGCGATGGAAGATCGCACAATGTTTAAATCATAGTTTTAGGAGACGACGCCCACATAAAGTGGGCGTTTTTGCATTTGCTCGTTTTAAATTAAAACGCGCTAGTATCTTGGAAAAGACCTACTTTTAAATCTTTTGCTTCATAGATTACACGGCCATCAACTTCTACCGTACCATCTGCAAGACCCATAAATAATTTACGCTTAATAACACGTTTCATATTTAAACGATAAGTTACTTTTTTAGCTGTTGGTAAAATTTGGCCAGTGAATTTAACTTCGCCTACACCTAATGCGCGACCAAGACCAGGACCCCCTGACCAACCTAAGAAAAAGCCCACTAATTGCCACATAGCATCAAGCCCTAAACAACCTGGCATTACTGGGTCACCTTTAAAGTGACAGTCAAAAAACCAAAGGCTTGGGTCGATATCAAGTTCTGCAACGATTTCACCTTTACCATACTCGCCACCTTCATCGGTGATATTTATGATACGGTCCATCATAAGCATATTATCTGAAGGAAGGCGGCAGTTGCCTTCACCAAACATTTCACCACGACCACATGCTTCTAATTCGGCTTTGCTATAACTGTTTTTCTGTTCCATAACTTCTTTCTTTCTAAATTTTTCCGGCTACTTTAGCTTACACTTGTACGCCAAACAACTCCGAACAGTTGATTTTCAACAATTTGCTACTAATAGCGAAGTTATCCCTTTATAATTACAGCATTGTTAAAAAGCGCAGCTTATCTATGATTTTATTTGTAAAAGACTTAACTGTTATTGATTTTTCTTACCTTTGTGACAAACGAGGTCCGCTTGGCGAGAGCTGGATAGTTGACCTTGAAATGCACGGTGATCTTAACGATGAATCTATGGTGCTTGATTTTTCACTTGTGAAAAAACAAGTTAAGCGCATTATTGATGATGTTATTGACCATAAACTTGCTATTGCAACACAAGGTGATGCGGTTATTTCAAACCTAGGTGAACAAACTAACGTTAGCTTTAGTTTTGGCGAGCATCAACTTGCTGTGAGTTCGCCGCAGCAAGCATTTTGCTTTATCGATACAGACAAGATAGATGAAGCAAGTGTAAAGCTCTTCTTAGAAGACACGATTTTGCCACAATTACCAAAAAACGTGAGTAAAATTGTGCTTAATTTAAGACCAGAACATACCAATGGGTTTTATTATCACTATAGTCATGGTCTTAAAAAACATGATGGTAATTGTCAGCGTATTATTCACGGTCACCGCAGCACCATTGAAATTGAAGAAAATGGTATGCGAAGCCCAAGGCTAAATAAGTTATGGTGCCAAAAATGGCAAGATATTTATCTTGTCAGTGAAGAGGATCGTATTAACGCAGAGCAGCTTAAATTTGTATCACCCGTAGAAAGTGGTGTTCACTCTGCATATACCTCATCGCAAGGGTATTTTGAATTAAGTATCAGTGAAGCTGTGGTTGATATTTTACTCGTAGATTCAACCGTTGAATGTATTGCGCAACATATTGCGCATAGCTTAAAAAATGATAATCCAGAGTCTAGCTTCCGTGTAGCTGCTTACGAGGGTGTAGGCAAAGGTGCAATTGCCTATGCTTAAGAAATTATTTGCGCTTAGTTTGTATGTAATTAGCTCTGCCAATGCCCTTGAATTAAAAGGCCATTTAACACAAGGCGGCCTAGTTACCGGTCAGTTAAATAATGTTAAGCAAGTTAAGTTAAATGATACAACCCTTGCAATTACACCTGGTGGTCACTTTGTGTTTGGTTTTGGCAGAGATGAAGCGTTATCGCATACATTATCTTGGCAAACTGCTGATGGTAAATGGCATCAGCAACCACTGGTTATTACCAAGCGTGAGTATGACATTGATAGAATAACTGGGGTGGAGAAAAAATATGTTTCACCACCTAAGTCTGTGCTTGAGCGAACTAAAAAAGAAGCACAAGCTGTAAAAGAAGCGCGCAGTACCTTTTCACATAGAGAAGATTTTTTATCTCCAATATACCGCCCAGCATCAGGGCGTATTTCTGGTGTTTATGGTAGCCAGCGCTATTTTAATGGTACCCCTAAACGTCCACACTTCGGGTTAGACATTGCCAATAAAACAGGCACACCTATTTACGCACCTGTTTCTGGCAAAGTAGTATTTGCCGAAAATGACTTATACTACTCAGGTGGTACACTGATTCTGGACCATGGCTATGGTGTAACTACAACCTATATTCACCTTCACAAGTTACATGTTCAAGTAGGTAAGGATGTAAAATTAGGCGATAAAATTGCTGAAATAGGTGCAACTGGTCGAGTTACTGGCCCACACTTAGATTGGCGTTTAAACTGGGGGCAAGTCAGACTTGATCCCGCATTATTAATGCAAGTTGAACTTGCAAGTAAACAAAAGTAATCATGACAAAACAAGATATTATCGAACAACGTATTAGAGACTCAATCACCTCTGTAACAAAGACTGTATTTCCCGGTCGTACCAATCATCACAACACATTATTTGGTGGCGATGCATTAGCTTGGATGGATGAAGTCGCCTTTATTGCTGCCACACGTTTTTGTCGTAAACCTTTAGTAACTATTTCATCTGACCGTGTGGATTTTAAAGAAGCGATACCAGCGGGGAGTTTTGCAGAACTAGTAGCAACTGTTGTTCATGTTGGAAATACAAGTTTAAAAGTTGAGGTTATCATTTACCTAGAAACAATGCACAAAGATGATAAACACCAAGCTATTTCAGGCACTTTTACTTTTGTTGCGGTTGATGCTGAGCATAAACCAACACCGGTTGTTTGCGATTATATGCTAAACGGTTTTCCAAGTTAACAAGTAACTGGCTTTTTATACCTCAGTGTATTAATGTTGTTAGTGTAATTATTCTAATAAATCTAATAACACTGAGGTAATTATGAAAACGATAGAAGAGTGGTTTTCATTGTATGGCGAAAGCCATCAAAATACCACCAATATTAAAATTCACAAAGTTGCGGTACCGCTTATTTATTTTTCTGTCGTTGCTCTTATAACGGCTATTCCTGGTTTAACCGGTTTGATTTGTCTCTCTGTTATTTCACTGGCTGCATTAATCTTTTATTTTATGCTCAGCATTAAACTTGGCGTTGTTATGTCGTTATTTACAGGGCTTTGTATTTACGTAGCTCAAAACATTTCATTGTATGTTATCGAAATTGCAATAGCGGTATTTGTCATTGCATGGATTTTTCAATTTATTGGACATAAAGTGGAGGGCAAGAAACCGTCATTTTTCGATGATTTGAGTTTTTTACTTATTGGACCAGCTTGGGTATTTAACCCTATTTTTAATTTTGATAAACAATAAGAAAGGCCTTTGAAGGCCTTTCTTATAAAACCATTGCCGCTACCCAACCGAATATTAATAATGGAATATTAAAGTGAATAAAGGTTGGGATAACCGTGTCCCTAATATGATCGTGTTGATTATCAGCATTCAAGCCCGATGTCGGTCCAAGAGTTGAGTCAGAGGCAGGGGAGCCTGCATCTCCTAATGCACCAGCAGTGCCAACTAATGCAGCCGTAGCTAGCGGTGAAAACCCAAGTGATATTGCAAGTGGCACAATAATGGTTGCAACAATGGGTACCGTTGAAAATGAACTACCTATGCCCATGGTTATTAATAGTCCAATGATCAAAATAAGTGCTGCCGCAAATGCCTTACTGTCGCCAATTGAGGTCGAAATACTTTGCACAAGCGTTGATACTTCATTAGTTTGTTGAATAACCGACGCAAACCCTTGGGCTGATATCATAATAAAGCCAATCATCGCCATCATTGCAGCACCTTTACTAAAAATATCGGACGATTCTTGCCATTTAACAACGCCAAAAATCGTAAAAATTAGCACCCCAATTAAGCCACCCAATATCATAGAGTTTGTGATGGTTTGTGCATATAAAGAAGTGGCTATGGCGATGATGCCAACAGCAATCACTTTACTTTTATTTTTTGGAAGCCTGATTTCAGAATTTTGATTAATTTCTTGATAAGTACGTTCTTTGCGATAGCTAAAAAACACAGCAATCATGAGGCCGATTAACATACCTAATGCAGGAATGATCATCGCATTAGGCACACTTGCGGTATCAATTTTTAAGGCATTCTTTTCGAGGTTTGCGTGCACAATATCGAATAAAAATATACCGCCAAAACCGTATGGTAATACCATGTATGCTGTTGCTAAACCAAAGGTTAAAACGCATGCTACTGCACGGCGATCGAGTTTTAAGTGGTCAAAAATAATGAGTAGGGGCGGAATAAGGATTGGAATAAACGCAATATGAACAGGAACCAAGTTTTGTGAACTTATCGAGATCAACAAAATCAGCGATAATACGCTCGCTTTAATAAAAAGCTCAGAATAGCGTGATTGTTCACCTTTTATTTGGTTTATTAATCTATCAGCGAGAATATCCGTCAGTCCCGATTTAGCAATTGCTACCGCAAAGCCACCGAGCATTGCATAACTGAGCGCTGTTTTGGCACCACCTTGTAAACCTTCGTTAAAGGCCAGCAGTGTTTGTTCAAGACCAAGACCTGCGGTTAATCCTGTAGTGATTGCCGCAATTGTCATTGCCACTATCACATTTATACGTAGTAAACTTAAAATCAGCATTACAATAACGCCGAGTACGACTGAGTTCATAGTTGTCTCTTATATTTTATATTATTGACATTACGCTTAAGCGTTTTAGTTTGTGCTTTAGTTAGCGTTTTACCACCATAACGGTGGCGACTATAAAGCTCTAAAAAGCTCTTAAAATCTCTCTTATGTTCAGGTAATGAATCGCTTAATCGTGTTAAAAAAACCTCAATTGTTTCACCAGTTTTGCGTTGTAGTCCTTTTCCCTTTGCATAGTTTTCTATTGAAAGCAAATAATACACAATAGGATCATCATAATGTAATCTGCGTTGCCATAATTTCAAAGACAAAAAAGTCAGTAAAAACAGGCCTATTAACGAGATGATGATAGCTATTTTGATAGCACTCACATCTTCAATTAATTTTTTAAGTAGTTCTTTTTGTGCAGTGTTATCAAAACCTAGTACCCATGCTGTCCATTTATAATCAAGTTGTTCTAAATACAGGCGCAACTCGTTAAATAGTGCAATTTCACTTAAACTTGTTAGACCAAGGCCGATATTATCTTCAAAGTCATTTCGCGTACTTTCTAGCTGTGATAACGAACCATACAAACGATCAGGCTCTACATAGGCTGTAGCATCAAATATTACCCACCCTATATTATCAACCCACACTTCTGTCCATGCATGTGCATCATACTGATAAACTGATAAATATTCTTCATTTTCCGCAAACTCACCGCCCAAATATCCTGAAACAACCCTAGCAGGAATGCCTGCAGCTCGAAATATAAATGCGCTACTACTGGCATAGTGTCCGCAAAACCCTTTTTTACCTGTCATAAACTGATCAATCTGGTTATTATCATTGTAACTGGGTGGTTTTAACGTGTATTTAAACCCATTATCGATGTAATGGCGTGCCAATAAGTTAATAAACATTTCTGTTGAATTAGTTTGTGATTTAATTTTTTTTGCTAACTCGATACTTTCCAAATTTACATTTCTCGGAATTTGTAAATTTTTCCAGTATTGACTTTTCGACAACTCTGAATTCAGTGTTATTTCACTAAATTCGTAAGTAAACTTTTGATTATTCGGATTAGGTCGATATAAATTTCCATTAATAGTGGTAAAAATATCAGCTTCATCGACATGACCATAAAACAAAGTCGGAAGCCAGTTTAAAGACGATTGTTCATGTAAAATTTTTATTTTTTCTGCGGCTTTTTTTAGGTCATAATCTAATAATTTTTTTTCTGCGCTTTCTGAAATATTCCAAGATCTACCATCAAACAATTCGTGTACCATTGCACGCCAATAGTAAGGCGCTTTATGTTCTTTTGAAATAATGGCTCGAAATGCTAAATTATCTGATTTTGTTAAATCTGCAATATTGAAAGGATTTACGGATTCGGATAATCCAACTTGCGCAGTCGAAAGACTCGGCATTCGCCAAAACGCAGGTAGTTTTGGTAGAAATAAAAACAGTATACAGGTGATAGGTAAACTTAGCGCTAAAAGTTTGATTGCGCGAACACTACTGTGGCTGGTTACTTTGTGGTTTGTCAGTAAATATAGCGCAGTTATGTTAACTAAAAACAAAAGTAATACCAAAAATGTAACATGTAAGGATTGGTAAAATAAAAACACACAACATGATATAAAAAAATTTACTAAAACAATTGATTTTATTTGTCTTTGTTGCGTTGCTATTAATAATTTCAAGCAATTTGCTTGCAATAACATCGCGACAAATAAGTTAACTAATTCATTTGTACCTATAGTTAAAAATAGGGTTAATGTACATGCAACCGCTAATATATTAGCAACTACTATGGTTGGTGCATTTGCCTTGGTATAGCTAATTGCAAATACCCAGATGATTAATAGTGCAACGGTTGCAATAAAAAACACAGCTAATTCATCAAACAGTAATGCACTGGTAATCGCAATAATTAATGCTGAAAGGTTTTTGACTTTGTCTTGATTAAACATCACTTAACCTTTCTAAGCATTCAGTCATATGATTTTTGCCACTATTAAGATCAACCTTACTATTGGGCAATACTAAACTGTACCGCAAACTTTCTTGCTCAGCATGGGTTATTAGGTAGCTAAGGTGTTGTAATTTTTGCTCTAAATTCCCAGGTACTGTGTTCAAATTAAATTCATATTCGTTTGAACTGCCTGCACTAAAATCTTTTGTTGCTAACACTTGGTGTTTTGCATAATGCTTCCACGAAATGCGATTAACTTTGTCACCTTCTATATATGGCCTAACACCCTGATAATTTTCGCTTGCTGCTGTAGTCTTACGGCTGTCGTTTTCAAATTCCAGCTCGGCTTTAGTTACTTGGTGAATAGAATAGGATAAAGGTGTAGGGTAGATGTATGTTTGAACTTCTGAAACGAAATAACTCCACGTAGTTACCAAGCCAAATGGATAACGTGACAACAATTTTATACGCGGCAGAATGTGAACACCCCGTTTTGACACGTTTATTTGAATATTCAATTTAAATAGTTGGTTATCAATAGCATCAATAAATTTGCTCTGGATATTTTCACCTTCAATTTCAAGGCTAGTAGTACCATCGCGATTATTTAAATGAAACTGTGCATGATAACCAGTATTCTGATAACCCGCACTTGTATGCGATAATGTTATGTTAAGATTGTATAGGTTGATAAATGCAACAATAAAGTTAACTAATAAAAATGAAAGCATTAAATAGCTGAACATAATTACCAAGTTATTTTGGTAATTAATACCAAGTACATATACTAGTAAATTCACAAACAAGTACGCCAAACCAAACTTACTTGGCAAAATATAAATATTCTTATGACTTAACGTGATTGTCTTTGCGCTATGTTTACGCTTTTTTAATAGTCCATTAAACCAGGCATTAAAATATGAATTAACTTTTTCGCGCAAGTTTTTTTTAGTATCGGACATAACTATGGCTTGATTTTTATTTTGTTTAGTAAGTCATAGGAAAGCTTATTAGTTGTATTACTCGTAACGCCGAGTCGATGTTCTGCAACTGATGGAAAGATTGCCTGTACATCATCGGGTACTACATAATCTCGCATATGAATAAATGCCCATGCTTTCGCAGCGTTTGCTATTGCAATTGACGCTCGAGGGGACAGTGCCATAGGGTAATCTTGATTGTTTCGAGTTTCGTTCACCAAATCAAGTATGTACTCAACAACCACGTCAGATAAAAGCACATCATTAACTAAAGATTGCATATCAATTAAAGTTGTAGGGTCTAGCAGTGCGTTTATTTTTTTGGCCGCAGTGCTTATCTCCCCCAGTAAAATCGCCTTTTCAGATTGTTTATCAGGGTAACCTAAACCAATGCGCATGAGAAATCGGTCAAGTTGTGATTCGGGTAACGGATAGGTTCCTGCTTGATGCATTGGATTTTGTGTAGCAATTACAAAAAATGGCATGGGCAATGGATGGCATTTACCATCAATACTTACTTGTTGCTCTTCCATTGCTTCAAGCAATGCACTTTGTGTTTTAGGACCCGCTCGGTTAATCTCATCAGCTAAGACTACTTGATTAAATAATGGACCAGGATGAAAATGAAATGTTTGTTTATTAGGGTCAAAAATGGTGCTTCCAGTAATATCAGATGGTAAAAGGTCGCTGGTAAATTGCACTCGTTGATAATTAAGACCAAGAATATTAGACAGTGCATGTGCAAGTGAGGTCTTACCCATACCAGGTAAGTCTTCGATTAACAAATGACCTTTTGCGAGTAAGCAACATAAAGCTAATTTTATTTGTTGTTGTTTACCTAAAATGACCGAATTTAACTGTTGGATTATTTGGTCAAGAGTCTTATTCATTTTATTACTATTCTGCTTGGTTAGATTTGTGCGCTTTAAACGCTGTTCAGGTCTCAGTTTAGCGTCCAGAGTAGAGAAAAGCTTCCTCTGTGTAGTATTAAATCTAATATTGTTGTTTTCAAATTAGAGAGAATTACAATGTCTCAGACCTACTAAACGGTTATTATAAATTTAATATACAGGTATCTAGTGTGAATACAATCGCCCAATATCTCATTTAATAGTTTGCTAGGTTGTTATCTGCAAAAGTTTATCTAATTCTCAAAAGTTTAAAAACTAATGTATTGATTTAATATAAATAATCAAACTATCAGCGTTGACATTTAAATGGTGAGTCTTTGGCACAACGTATAGTTGTTAGAGAATTTTACTAGATTGTCTAAACTATAAATAATACACACTTTTCTACCCGAAAACGCAGAGCTATGAAGCACTTTGTATTCAAGTTTGAAAATGTAGAAGACCTACATTCACAGTTGGAGAGCATAGAATTTAGTTTTGAAAACGCTAGCGCGGTTTTGGCTCAATTCTATACGTCTTTTGTAGACAATCAATTTATGCTTGAAGTTTCAAGCTGTTTGCGAAAAGTAATACCTATTATTAATGTAGTTGGCTGCACAACGATTGGAGAAATAATAAACGGCGACAAGCTTGATAGTGGTTCGATTATTTCAATAAGCGTATTTGTTCAGGCACGGATTTATTCTTTTCATCAACAAAGCGCAATTAATAAGGAGTTGTTGTCTGGTGAATTATTAGGCAAGAGCATAAAGCAAAGGTGTGGAAATGATGTTAAATCTATCATCTTATTAGGTACAACCCTGAGCTTGACAAGTGAAGATTTTATTGCTGGATTGCTTTCAGAAGTGGAAGATGTACCAATTGTAGGAGGAGGGGCTGGTGATCATTTGAAACTAGTTAGAACATTGGTTCTTCATAATGAGTTCATTTCTACTTCAGCTTTTGTAGCAGTCGCAATATGCGGAGGCGGAGTAAGCTTAAAGGTTGAAAATATTTTAGGGTGGCAACCGTTCGGAAAGGAAATGGTGGTAACTAAGACTGATCAAAACTCTATTTTAGAAATAGATAATCAAAATGCAGCAGAGCTTTACCAGCACTATATTGGGCGAGTTGAAAACGGATTGGTCGAGGAATTAGTTGGGTTTCCACTTATTATCAAGCAAGATCAAAACTATGTGGCTAAAGTTCCAATTGCATTTGGAGATGATTGCAGTATTAAGTTCATTTCTAATGTTGATGAAGGAGCCAAAATTCGCTTTGGATATGGTGATATAAACTCAATATTAAGTAATGTAAACGTTGCCATTGAAGATTTGGAAAGTTTTAAACCAGAAGCTATTTACCTGTTTTCCTGTGGATGTCGAAGACTTTTTCTACAAAAAGAAGTGAAGCAAGAGTTAATGCCATTTGAGAGCTTGGCTCCTACAGCAGGGTTTTTCACTTTAGGCGAATTTTCAAATGCGGTGAGTAAGACTAATGTGTTGAATGCAGAACTTGTTGTATTGGCGATTAGGGAAGGGAATGCATTACAAAATAATAAAATCAACTACCTAGAAAATAGAAAGTTGCCGGAGCGTACAGCGGTTCTAAAGCGCTTAATGCATTTTATTTCAACCGTCACAAAAGAATTAGAACAAGCAAATTATGAACTACGTGAGCAAGCCAATACGGATGGATTAACAGGTATAATGAATAGACGTTGTTTTGATGAACGTTTGGCAAGTGAAATGTCGCGGTGCATTAGATACGAAAGAAATGCAGTTTTGATTCTAATGGATATCGATCATTTTAAGTCAGTCAATGACAATTACGGTCATCAAATTGGGGATAAAGTTCTACAATTTGTTGCAAACTTGCTTAGAAAATTGATTAGAGACACGGACGTTTGCGCTCGCTTTGGTGGTGAGGAATTTGCAATATTACTTACTGATACCAATTTGGAGGATGGGATAAACTTAGCTGAACGCATACGAAATTCAATTGAACTTAAATCAATAGACTCAGGAACGGAATTTTTACCCGCAGTGACAAGTTCCTTTGGCGTTGCTGAATTACATGAAAGTATATCAATAGAAGCAGTTGTAAAACTTGCTGATGACGCACTATATAAAGCTAAATCTGATGGAAGGAACTGTGTCAGACAAGCTTAATTTTCCTAGGCTGACGCTTTACGGGTCACAATAAGCATACTACTTGAATTGAATTAGTTAGGTAACTTAAATATAACTTGCTCACCTGAGTTTATGGAATGTAATGACGGTAGCTACCTTTTTGGTTTTTATTTCCCAGTTAACGGTGAAATAACCGATCTCACGGTAGAGTTCGAGTTTTCGCATGTTAAAGGTAATGAATATAGTGCCACTATCAATGACATTCATGTCTTGTAGCTAAAGGCACATAACAAACGCTTAAACCAAAGGAATACAATGCATAGTATAGAATCAATTCGGAAAGCTCTAAGAAAACAAATCCCTCATTCAGCAGGAAAAGATGGTGAGGAGTATGCCAAGCAGTGGCTATCAAAATCTGGATGGAATTTTGAAGAGATAGAGCAAGGAAAGTTTAGCTTGTCTAATGAGCTGAGAGTTTATGGTGGGAAAAGGCCAGATTTTATAGTCGATCCAAATGACGGAAGCTTTTTACTGATTGATGCAAAATATCACTCAACCGAAGATTGCTCGCTGTTTAACCTGAAAGATACCGAAATTGGCAAGTATCGCGCGTTAGTAAAGTATACAAAGGATAATTTTCCGGATATTCAGGTAGATATGCTCTTTATGGTTTTCCCTAAAGAGCGAGATGGAAAAAAGCTAGTATGGGTGCACTTAGACGAATTCAATAATGGAGAGACCGCAACCGTAGCTGGCGAAGCTGCTACATCTATATCGTTGAAAGATCGTGATGATCTTTGGTGTCAAAATGCCTAATAAATCAATCAATTTCGCACCTTCGATGCCGGACGCAGTATAGCTGCGCCGGTTATAACAGCGCAGCTTTTGGCGCAGAAGTGTCATTAAACTTATTTTCATTTTTAAATTGTTTTAACAAATATTAGTTATCTCAAATTTCTCTTTTCGCAAAATTACTTAATTAAGTCATGAAATAATACAAATCTCATGCAAGTGCCTGAGATTATCGATTTAAGTGGCAACGTTCAATAACAATATACATATATCGTCGCAAATCTTTTATTTAACATAATATACATTACAGGTAATGGTGTTTGTTTGTGCTTCATTTTTTAAATACCTTATTAAATCTTTACTGGTTTAAATTACCAATTTTAGGTAAATTACACTACACATTTATATTTTAAATAGTTACCTGTCTGTACAATTTTTCTATATGTTCAAAGCCCGTTTGCATTTCTTCTTCTATACATTACTGTTTCTTTCCAGTATTTCTTTAAATGCTAAAACTCTTACTGTGGCTTCTGATTATTGGTGTCCGTTTATTTGTGATAATGTAAGACATCCAGGTATTTTGGTTGAAGTGATTAATGAAATTGCACTGCGTAATCACTTATTGCTCGAAATTCAAATCATGCCATTATCACGCGCCTTAAAAATGGCAAAACAAGGTGATGTTGATATTGTACTTGCTTTAACTAAACAGCACATAACTGAGTTTCATTTACAGCAATCACATCAAGTGTTTGGTGGTTGGTATAATGATTTCTATGCTCTGCAAGATAAAGCTACACGTTTAATGAATGAATCACAAACTGATATGTTGTCAGCTATTTTCCGTGATAATAACCGTATTGGCCTCATTAAAGGTTATGAATATGGTAACGTATTAAATAAGCTATTTGCTGAATATCCGAACAATTTATATCACTCAACAGGCAACGCTCCTTTAACAAGGAATATTAAGTTATTACAAAAAGGCCGCATCGATTTTCTGTTAGATTCACGGTTTAATCTAGATTATCAACTGGCTCGTTCAAATATCCATGATATTGTAAGGGTTACGACTGAAGGCTCTCTAACTCCATTGTACCTAGGTTTCAATCCACATATATCACATGATGTTATTAATCTTTTTGATAATGGTATTATTCATTTACAAATTGCTGGAAAACTAAATCACATCCTAAAAAAATACAATACAGAAACATGGTATTAAATTAGTTTAATTTATAATTATAACTGGTTACGTGCCATACACCGTTCCATATTTCTGAACCAACACTTTCTAAACTTCTTTAATAAACATCGATGTTTATTTGATAGCATTTCAATACCTCTCTTATAGCTAATAACATTCATTGCCCCATAGGCTACTTATAGCTCATCACTCATGATATTTATTAATTTTGTCGTTGTTAATTTGCGATTTTACCTTTAAATCAACCTTTCAATCCCTTTAATTCATTGAATTATCTACTGTCTATTTTAGGTGTTAAAAACTTTTACAGGTGAACAAACCGACACTACCTAATTTTAATAATTTGCACTAAACTGTATATTCATACAGTTATTTGATGTTTACTTATTTGTGAAAGTTGTACCAATAAAAATTGAGGCAGGCATAACTGGGTTTGAGTCCCCTGCTGCCGAATATCAAGAGCTTGGATTATCTCTTGATGAACTGCTAATACAACACCCTAACGCCACTTTTGTTGGTGTGGCAACGGGTGACTCTATGATTGGTTGCGGTATTTTTGATGGCGATATTTTAATTGTGGATCGCGCACTTGAGCCGCACCAAGGGGATGTGATCGTGGCTAATTTTAATGGTGTGTTCACCTGTAAAATTTTTGATAAGCAACGTGGTATGCTGATATCGAGCTCTCCCCACTATCCGCCAATTTTGGTTAATAAAGGCGATACATTTCAATACGAAGGTGTGGTAAGTACATCGGTTCGCTTACATCGTGCGCGTAAGGCCTTGTTTTAATGTTTGCACTTGTAGATGCTGTATCGTTTTACGCCAGCGCCGAAAAGGTCTTTGACCCAACCATCCGAAATCGCCCTGTTGTTGTGTTAACTAACAACGATGGCTGCATTTGTGCTGTTTGCCCTATTGCTAAAAAGCTGAATATTCCGAAGTTTGAACCGTATTTCAAAGTAAAAGAGTTACTTGAAAAACATAACGTTATTGTACGTTCCTCTAATTATGAGCTCTATGCTGATTTAAGTGCTCGGATGATGAACGAAATTAGTCGATTTAGTGATAACCAATATATTTACTCAATTGATGAATCATTTTTAAATTTTAATGGCTTTAACAATCTAATTAATGACTGGCATGAGTATGGCCATACCATTCGTAAAGCAGTATGGCGTAAAACTAAAATCCCCGTAGGTGTAGGTTTTGGCCCGACAGCAACCCTTGCTAAAGCTGCTAATCATGCAGCAAAAAAATTACCTGGATTTGATGGTGTGGCAGTAATAAACAATGAGGCCTCCCGTAAACATATTTTAAAATTAATGGCTGTAGAAGATGTGTGGGGGGTTGGGCGTCGCATTAGTAAAAAGCTAAAACTCATGAATATTCACAGTGCACTTGATTTAGCAAATCAACCCGCAAAATTAATGCGTAAGCAGTTTAGTGTTGTACTTGAGCGAACCATTAATGAGTTAAATGGTACATCTTGCTTATCGTGGGATGATGTGAAGCAAAAAAAGAAAGAGGTCTACTCTACTCGCTCCTTTGGCGAACGCATTAGCGATGCACATTCGTTACGCGCTGCCTTTGCGGCACATTGTAATATTGTGGCACGAAAACTTAGAAAACAAGGCTCTTTGGCGAAACGCATTGTTATTTTTGCCCATAGCTCTCCCTTTGAAGAGCATTACTATAAACGCACATTTATTTATGAGTTTCCCGTAGCATCTAACGACGTCACAGTATTTGCTAATGCTGTAAAAAAAATATTTTTAAAAATTTATAGCCCGAATGTGCGCTTTCAAAAGTGCGGTATTGGGGCAATTGAGTTAGAAGACGAAATGTATCGCCAAGGTGACTTATTTAATCACTCTCAAGATAAACCTGAACTAATGCAATGCTTAGATACTATTAACCAACGCTTTGGTAACGACGCGCTTAAGCTTGCAAGCGAAAAACAAAGCGCTTTTTGGCATATGCGACGCGCATTTTTATCTCCCAAATACACTACTCGTTGGTCAGATATTCCGAGAATAAAATGCTAATAAATAAGGTATAAAAAAGCGTTTAAAAAGGCCTTGGGTTAACTGTGAAGAACGCTTCAAAATTAGTGGGATCTGTAAATTTAATAACAGCAGCATAGCGCTTAGAGGCGTCGAATTGCTGAGGTTGTTTTAAAAGTACTGGGCGCGAGATTATTTGGCCTTGAGATGTTTGCCAACTTAATACTAAATCTGCACCTTGATAACGTGCTTGTGGAAAGCCAGTACCGCAATAGCTTTGCGGCTCAACTAAATTACAGCTAACCATTTTTGCTGATTCAACGACGGTTAATTTAATATTTTCAATAGTACTGTTTGCATCATTATAAAAAGCCAATCCAGACACAGTGAGCGAAGGAGAAGTTGTAGATTTACACCCAAATAAAGCAATAAAAAAACAGCAAAATATAAAATAAAAACGATTAGAAAATAACACCTGTTATACCCCTTTACAAAAATACAAAGCCTTTAAAAACAGGCTATGCAGCAA
>NZ_JBFKMX010000035.1:0-29091 GCF_041629635.1 Pseudoalteromonas sp.
CACGATATAGCTAGCTAAATAGTTGGTCACAGACAATATATAGATACATTACTAACGTACGTTGTTGGCTCTCTTTGAGGATTTCTAAGCTAGGCGTAATATACCTTACTGATTAATAAAAAGAGGCATACAGCCTCTTCATAAGGGTCGCCCTTTTATTCATTTATCCTTACTCTCTTCTTCTCTTTTACTGCTACTAGCCAATAAGTTAAACCCAACGCTAACACCAAACCTGCTGTACTCCAGATATATTCTGGAGCTAATTTACTAAAGTCTAAAACAATGACTTTGCGTGCAATTGCCATTAACGCGGTAGCGATTACTAAGTTTACATGGATAACATCATCTCTCAGATACATCACAATGTTTATAAAAATTTCAATAGCAATTAGCACCGCTAAAAATGCACTAAACACAGCTAATATATCACTAATCGACAATAAAAAATAAGGTGGTGATTTTAATTTGGTATACATCACATAGACCACATCAAGTACGCCCCAAATTATTAAAAGCGTCATTAATAACGCTAACATTTTGACACAAAACCTTATGACTGTATGACAAAAACGAATCGCTTTGTCATCATGACTTGCTTCATCAAAGCCACTGTCGTGCTTTTCCATAGTCACTCCTCCACAACTGGTTGTTAAGCTTATAAAATATTGACTCTACACTTTTATAGTCTTACTTCAATAGCTTGACCAGAATTTATATCCACTATCAAATTAATATCTAAATCATTTGTAAAGCTATCATTATGGCTCACTACAAAATAAGCACATTTGTACTCAGATCGTTCTTTTGCCAATTGCGCTTTAGAGCTTATGTCTAAGTGATCATCAAGTTAATACAGCAATAATCTGTATCGAATTAGCATTGTAATTTGCTTCATTTAAAGCGTTAAAAAATGTTGCCTTACCTGAACCATTTCGACCAACGATGCCAGAAGTGCCGTTTGTATAGTCAGGTTTATATTATTAAATATAACCTTATCGCCCAGTTGCCTAGTGATATTTGAAATAATAATGTGTGGCATAACAGCCTGCCTTTACAAAAGAAAAAAGAGATAAGCGTGATGGCGCTAATTACTGCAATCTGTATATTCAAAAAGCATACATAAAAGTAGAGAGTCGACGTAGTAACGCCCACTAATCCCTAACAGAAAACAAAGTGTTTAAGTTGGATGGGAGTTAGTTGCTCATGTTGGCGTTGATTGCAAAAAGGAAATGATTAATCACCTTGCCCGCTGTAATAACGAATTTCAAGTTATTTAAAGGGCGTTACCAATCTTGCGAATTACATAAAATCGAAGTCAAAAAGTGTACTATTTACTTATAAAAAGACATTCAAAACATTATTTCCGCTGTCAATTTACTTTTTCATAAAACGTTAATCTGGATTACAAGTTTGCTACATAAATTAGGACTTTTAAGGAGCTCTAGTTGCTAACATAATTGGAGCCGATTGTTTACGTCAAAATTTAATTAATCAGATTTTTAATATTTGCCAAACATAAAAAGTTTTATAACGTTGAATTTGCAGTAATTTGCTTCCACTTGGCATACCAACGAATTATTTCATTGATTGGTTTGGGGCGGCATATAAAGAAACCCTGCAATAAAATACTAACTTCACTTTGTTGCAAGTATTCAAGATCCTCTAAATCTTCAACTCCTTCAGCAACCAGTTCAACTTTTTGCTCTTTGGATACATCAATCAACGATTTTACAATCACTTGAGAAAATTTATCTTCATTGATACTTGCAATAAAACTTCGGTCAATTTTAATTTCAGTGAACGGTAACGTTCTCAATTGATTTAAATTTGTAAACCCAGTACCAAAATCATCTAAAGCAATGCCATACCCGTTCATGCGTAAGCGGTTAAGAGTTTCTAATTGTTCAGGCGTTCTTAGCGCGTACTCTTCTGTAACTTCGATTATAAATTTGTTAGGATCTAAGCCATTGACACATAAGATCGTTGCCATTTGCTCTGCGCAAAAACTATCCTGCATTTGTTTGGGCGATAAATTTATAGCGAGCTTAAATTCATGATCAAACAACACTCTCAACTCTGAGTAATGTCGTGCTGCTTTTTCCACCAATTGAAAGGTCACAACATTTTCAACACCGAGTGCTACAGCGGTTGGCAAAAAATGCTGAGGCAAAATAGCGTCTGAATTGCCTGGCTTTACAATGCGTGCAAGTATTTCAAGGCTTTCGACTTTGTTACTAATACTATTAATTTTTGGTTGGTAATAAGGTTCAATTTGTTGGCCCTCAATTGCCTCTATTAACTCTTGTTCTGAAACATATTGAAATAATTGGTGTTTTACAACGTTGAGAGTACTAAGCCGCTCTAACACCATTTCAATTTGCTTGATGCTCACTGGCTTTGAGAGGTTTCCAATTAACCTAACATGATGAATTTTAGCTAAATCGGCAGCCAAAGAAATCACCCGTTCATCCATTTCAGAAACAATAGCAACACCGCCAAGAAAACCTATTTTGCCAAGCTTCCTCAAAAATGCCATTCCATCCAATTCAGGCATGTTTAAATCTGTTAAGATGCAATGAAATGCATTCACATCGTTTTCAATAATGGCAAACGCAAGGCGTGCCGAAGGGAATATTTCGATATTTTGATATCCAAGTCCATTTAACATTGCCTTCATTGTTAATAACATCGTTTTGCTATCATCAACAATAGCAATTTTAATTAAATTCTTTTCCATGTCGCTTTCCTTGCAGTTGTGTAATACCTGGGAAATGCAGACCCAAATATAAGTTTAGTAATAATATAATACATTACAAAAAATCAATTAATACTGTACCTTATATAAGCTTTGATCATAACAATAATTGCCTTTAAATCGTTTAAATTTTGTGATTATTTGATCTCGTTATAATTCATGTGCGTACAAAATCTCGCCAGTTAACTTTCAAAAAGGATCTATAAGGTGAGAAATTTATTAAAAACTGCACTCTTAGTGTCATCACTGCTTGTTGTAACTGGGTGCAATGATGATAACGAACAAAAATCAGACACTCCATCTGAATCTATTGTGACGCCAACATCCATTGTTGATATTGCCGTCAATGATGGTAATTTCACTACGCTTGTATCCGCAATGCAGGCGACAGGTCTGGATCAAACTTTAGCAGATCTAGACAGTCAGTTTACGGTGTTTGCACCAACCGATGCAGCCTTTGAATTACTTCCACAAGGCACTCTTGAAGCATTACTCGAAGAAACAGACACACTCACAGACATTTTAACTTACCATGTCAAATCCGGCGAAATTGACGCATCAGCTGCAATTGCTAACGCTGGAAACAAAGTTGAAATGATTAACGGTGATGCTGTAGGGCTATCGTTAAATGAAGGCTCTTTGCTCATCAACACGGTTAGTGTAACAGCGACAGACATCAAAGCTGATAATGGAATTATCCATGTTATCGATGCCGTTCTTATTCCACCTAAAGACAAAGCATTGCCAACAACAAATATTGTTGACACTGCGATTTCTGCAGGTTCATTTAGTACTTTAGTTAGTGCATTACAAACAACCAACCTTGACTCTGTTCTTGCCGATGAATCAAAAACATACACAGTCTTCGCGCCTACCGACGATGCCTTTGCATTGCTCGGTGAAGATACTATTAACTCGTTGTTAAACAATCCAGAAGTATTAAGTAACATTTTGCTACAGCATGTAGTTCTAGATGAAGTGAACTCTATTTCAGCGTTTACGCTAAATGGGAAAGACGTAGAGACAGCATCCGGTAGCAATGTTCCTGTTACCATTAATTCGGAATCAGACTCCTTAATGTTTGGCGGTGCCAAAATTACAAGCGAAGACATTTATGCCACAAATGGCATTATTCATGTGATTGATGCTGTCATTGTAGGTGATGTAGAGGTGCCTACGCCTTTAGGAAACATTCCAGAGGTGGCATCAAATGCAGGTTCTTTTAATACTTTATTAACGGCTCTTCAAGCAACAGGGTTAGATGCTGTTCTTGCCAATGCAAATACTGATTTTACCGTGTTTGCGCCTACTGATGCTGCATTTTCACAGCTACCAGAAGGAATGCTACAAACTTTATTATCAGATACAAATGCGCTAAAAAATATCTTGTTGTACCACGTTATCTCTGATGCAAAAATAATGTCTGATGGGGCAACTTCAGTTGCAAATAGTGCCAATAACAAAATATTAATGGCAAATAGTCAAATGGCTGCGCTCTCCCTCTCAAGTTCTGGCCTTTACATAAATGCATCAAAAGTATCTACTACTAATATTAATGCAAGTAATGGTGTTATCCATGTAATTGACCAAGTAATCTTACCACCAGCCACCAAACAGCAGTCGACTCAAAATATTGTAGATGTTGCTATAAATGACCCAAATTTTTCGACATTAGTTAGCGCATTACAATCAGCAAACTTGGTAGATGTTTTAGCTGATGAAACTAAAAAATTCACCGTTTTTGCGCCAACAAATGCCGCTTTTGATAAAATTTCTGATGCCACGCTATCAGCTCTACTTGCTGATAACGAAGCACTATCATCCTTGCTATTGCAACATGTAGTTGAAGGTGAGGTTGATTCTGTTTCCGCATATGCCGCAAACGGAAAAGCTGTCAACACACTTGCCAACAATAGCATTACTCTCGATTTAATTAATTATACTGATACCACTAATACTGATTCTGATGAAGTAAGTTACAATGCCGAAATGCAAACACTTGTTGGTGGTAATGGGTCAACAAAACCAGGGTTTTCTATTTATGTTTTTGATAATGACTTAGGACAAGTGGGTAGCGTGTGCAACGATCCCTGTGCTGCAAACTGGCCACCTGTAATTGTCGAAGATGAAATAGTAAATAACTTTAAAGGGCTAAGCCTAGTAACACGTGTAGATGGTAAAAAACAAGCTGCCTTTATGGGGCGCCCATTATACTTCTATTCAAATGACAAGGCCGTTGGTGAAACCAACGGAGACGGTATAAATAACGTTTGGTGGAAAGTCTCCTTGCCTCAAGTTGCCTTACAAGTTCAAGACTCAAATGTCATCACTAAAGACATTTATACAACCAACGGAGTTGTTCATGTTATCGATACAGTGATTACAGAAACACTTAATTAGTTTCCCTTCAAACTGTTGGGCCGAAAGGCCCTTTTTTAAAAATGCTTTTTTGTTCTAATATTGATTCAGTTTTTTTAAACAGTTCTCTGTGTTTTATTTACTAAACTAACCAGCTCGAATGCACATAACTTTTAAGCTTGTTATCCAATTGAAACATGCTAGAAAATATTTGGTACATTGACTATAGGTAGAAATGAAAACAACATGTAAATCCAATTTGACTTAACACTTATTTCAGTAAATTCTCTCTAGAGAAAGCGGTTATGTTAAAACTGCTAAAGACAGAACAAGGCTCTTTCGTTGTAATCACAGACCAAGTTTTTAATTTACCATTGCCTTAATAATTTCATGATAAAGCCAATTTTTAGGCATTTTTACAAGCACTTATTTTGCGTTCAAGCGTTTCTTGAAAATCTTCACTTAAAAAAGCACTTGATGGCACTGGCTTAGCAAAATAGAAGCCTTGTAAGTTGTAACAACCTAAACGTTTCAAAACACTTACTTGAGTTAATTCTTCCACACCCTCAGCAATACAGTACGTACCCAAATTTTTTGCCAACACTGCAATCGTTTGAACAATTGCTTGGTTCGTTTTACTTGCTAGCATTTGACGAATAAAACTTTGGTCGATTTTGATCACATCTATTGGGAATTGATTAATATAAGTTAAGGACGAATAACCTGTTCCAAAATCATCTAAAAAGAGCTTAAACCCTGCATCTTTTAAACGCTGTAATTGTTCTAGAGCATTGGCTGTATCATCAATCAAAATACCTTCTGTGATTTCTAAACGAATTTGCTGTGGAGGCACATTAGTGCTATTCAAGATATTAATAAACGCCTTTACTAAATTTGGCTGTCCAATATGTAATGCGGAAAGGTTGATTGATAGGTATCTGTTTCGATCATTTGATAACCAGTCTCTGAGTTCTAGTGTCGCTTTTTCTAGAGCCAATTCGGTCATAGCTACAATTTGGCCAATTTGCTCGGCAAGTGGAATAAACACACCAGGAGAAATCATCTCATCTTTATTGAACCAACGTAATAAAAGCTCTACACCCACAACTTTTTGCGATTGTGTATTGATAATTGGCTGATAATAGTTAGTTAATTGATTTTGTTTTACTGCATTGATTAACTCATTTTCTAATAAAACGCGATTTCGAGCATCTTTGTTTAATTGTTCGGTATAAAAACGATAACAATTGCGGCCACTGTTTTTCGCGTGGATCATTGCAATATCTGCTTTTTGAATGAGTTCTTCTGTCGTTTCCGCGTCAAATGGATAAAAGGAAATACCTATTGACGAACTAATATTTACTGTATTCCCGTTAATAATATAGGGCTTTTCTAGTTGTTTATTAAGCTCGTTAGCGTAATGACTCACTTCTTCAGGTGATACCACATCCTCGATCAAAATAATAAATTCATCACCACTTTGACGACCTACACTATGTTCTTCCCCTACCACTTTCGTCATGCGCTTAGCGACTTGAATTAGTAATCTATCACCCACACTGTGGCCCAGTGAATCATTCACTTGCTTAAAGCGGTCTAAATCAATGAACAAAACAGCGACCACTTTGTTTTTTGCATGTAGTATGGCCTGTTCAATACGATCGTTTATTAAGCTGCGGTTTGCCAATTGAGTCAAATGGTCAAAATTTGCCATCTGCGTAAGTTTTTGTTCAACAACTTTTTGCTGAGTGAGGTCTGTTACTACAACAACGTAATTTGTAATACTACCCTCACCTATTGTTGAAATCGAGAGCAATACGTCTATGCGTTCATTATCAAATTGCCATACTTCTTCTCGACGAAGATGCTGACCAACTTTCAATTTACTTAACTGTTCCCGATATTCAGCCTGTTTATTTATATCAAATAAGCCTATCAGGGTTTCCTGATCAGCATCTTGACCATTTTTTGAAAAACGTTTATTGAAAGCTTCATTAGACGCTACTAACTGAAATTGACTATCGAGAATAATCAACCACTCGTTCATTTTGCGAAGTGCTTCACCGTAAAGTCGCGCTTGCAATTCTTTGTTTTTAGTGTCGCTAATATTAGTATATGTGCCTGTGTAAACAAGACTTCCATCAGAGTCAGTCTCTTTGGAAAGTTTACCCATATCGCGGTACCACACCCATTCACCACTTTTCGAGCGCATTCGATAGGTGACATCCCAAAGCTTGGATTTACCGTTTGAAAATGCCTGCCACTCGTTATCCAAACGTCTGCGGTCGTCGGGATGAATGAGTGTCATATGGTCATGCAAACTACCATCGGTGTCTTTACCATAGCCTAAGTCAGACATCCGTTCTTGATATAAATGGTGGCTTTGGCTGTTATACACCCAAACGCCGCTATTACTTGCTTCTAAAGCTAAACGAGCACGTTCTTTGGCAGCAACAGACTCTTCGTGAAGTTCTTGCAAAATATGTTGTTGTCTGACACGTCGTAAGTAAATAGCCACAAAGCTCAAAATTAAAACTAACAAGTAAAAAATAATGGCAAAGGGCGATGTCCAAGGATTGTATTTTACAACAAAATTAAAGCTTTCCGGTTTTCCCAAGACACCCGATGCGACTGAATATGCCGCGACTTTAAAGGTATAATTGCCAGGCAGCAAGCGCGTAAATTCGATATTATTCTTGCTGTAATTATCATACCTCACATGGCTCGGCCCTTCGAGTTCTAAGAGGTATTTGGTTTGTTTTTGATTCGCGAAATCAAAGTTTGAAAAATGAAATTTTAAACCGAAATCATCATGTTCGAGGCTGAATTCATCATCTAAGGCATTTACTATTGACAATTTTTGGTTGCGCGACTTCACCTCTAAATCAAGTAACTTAACAGGTTTATCGTTACTAACCTTTTCAATTTCACTTGCATTAAACAAAATAATGCCCGCAGGTGTCGTAAATGCAATACGACCATCTTTTAATTTATGTGGTGCGCTGTAAACCTCATCACTAATTAAACCTTGTTCATGATTATATTGATTTATACTGTCAAGAGACTTGTCGTATTTCAACAAACCACTTTGCGAACCTATCCACACAGTATTGTTATCTGTAGCAGTAATACTGAACACCCGATTATCCGACAACCCGTTGGCGAAGGTGATTTCTTTGTGTATTCGGAATTTATCATCAAGTGCTAAAACACCATGTGCATTGTAGGCCATCCACACAATGCCATCGGCATCACGCACCCAATCTGCGACAAATTTGAAATCATGAACTTGATAATTCTCAAGCTGATGGATCAATCGATAACTATCTTCTTGATAGTTATAATGGTAAATCTCACCACCTACTCGATAAAGTACTCCTGTATCATCAACAAAACTCTTCATAAAACCAATTGATAGATCGGTATCAAAGTTCTTATCTAAATTGACAAGTGGTTTAAGGCTATTATTTTTAGTATCAATAATATAATGCCCTTTATAACTTACAAAAATTAGGCGATCGTTATCGAGGGAATAAATGCCATAAGGGTAAAGTTCTGCAAATTCTTTATTTAATTCTGCGGATAAGTTGGTTGGAACAACAACCTCATTTACGGTGTCAAACAGAGTTAATCCATCTGAGTGCCGTAACCAAACTTTACCATCGCCTGCATCAAAAATATTAAAAATAAAATGCTTACCCCATTTATTTTTAGGGTTATCTTCAACAAAAAAATGTTTTGTCTCTTTTGTTGATATATCGAGTTTAGTTAGCCCATTTTCTGTGCCAATCCACAAAACTCCCGGTTCGACTTCGATGAAATCGTTCACAACAGAATTTGACAAATCTACACCTGAAGCTTTACTAAAACTGGAAAATTTTTGCAGATCAGGGTGCCAGTAATAGACCCCCTTAGATTCAGAGGCCAGCCAAAGAAGACCACTGTCATCTTGAAATATATCCTTGATTGCATTGTTACTAACTAGTGGATGACGCTGAGAAAATTGTGCCAAGAGATTCAGGTCTAATGAAATGGGATCAAAACGGTACAATCCTTTTTCTGATGCAATATAAAAAGCATTAGCATTACGAACAACTCCCCAAATATTTAAATTTGAAATAAGTGTTCTTGGCTTAGCAACATCTTCATTTGGTTTAAAAACATATAAACCTTCTACCGTTCCAACAAGTAATCCAAGACGATAATCCCAAGATAAATACTTTACATTGCTATTGTCATCGGTATCAGTAATGTCTGATGGTTTGTGTTGAATAAGACTAGCACCTCCAGTTTCAATGTGGTATGCATACAGTCCTTTTGAGGTTCCAACATAAATATAATCATCTTTATGATACAAACTTCTAATTAAATCAGGTGTTTCGCTCAGCGAGAATTGAATTTTGAGTTGCTTAGAACTAGCTTCATATAAAACTAAATGACGGCCAATCGCCAACCACAGTTTACCATCTATCTCGATAGCATACTCGACACTTAAATATTCATCTTTAGCTTCTGTTAGTTTGCCATCATAAAAGCGAAATGCATTAAGTGTGACAGGATCAATAAAATAAGCACCTGTAATGTAAGTGCTTACCAACAAATTACCATTAGCAAGTGTTGTTAATGAGATAATGCCATCATTAGCAAAGACATTATCAGGCCCATTAATTTTCTCAAACTCATAGCCATCGAAGCGATTAAGGCCATAATCCGTAGCAACCCACAAATAACCATGATCATCTTGGACTGTTTGATTCACATAACTTTGAGAGAGGCCATCCTCAACTGAGTAGTTTTTAAGATAACGGCTGTACTCAGCAGAATAGGCACTACTATGCGCAAGTACTAGCAATAAACAAAAAGAAAAGATTTTATGAAACAAAAATTATATCCTAGCCCCATGAATCCATTCGGATAAAAAAGAAACGAACCAGCTATCACTGCAGTTGTTTCACAATTTAGTGTAAAACACAAATATACTCTTAAAAAGAAATAAATGATCATTTTGAAAATGTTTTTTCAAAATAAAATAAATTTTTATGTCAACTATGTACCAGCCTAACATATTGAATCAATTAGCTATAGCTGTTCTATCCAGTTTGCAAATAAAATAATACAATCTAACTAATGGTGACATAACTCACTGATAAGAATTCCTCAAATAAATCACCCTATTTTTCGGATTAACTCCTTTCGTGATATCGCTTTCTTTTATTGTTTCAAAACATCCTTTATTGCGCTCTTTTTTCCATTAAAACTGCGTTGTCAATTCTCTAATTTTAGGATAAATTCCCAACAGGCCATAGATATAACCTTACAATTAAGTGTGTTGCTTTTATAGGATTATTAAAATAAACCTAAATGCTCTCAACGATAGCAATCGCCAAACTAATTATAAATACACTGTTTAACAATACTCATTTACACCTTGAATCAACAGACAATTATCACAAAACCCACCTATACTGTATATGCAATAGCAGAGATAAATAACTATAGCAGCTGATTCAATTCAGTTAGACGCACAAAGATAGTATGTAACCAACAATCCTCACTCTTTAACAAGGTGGTTTCGTTTTAATGCTTCAATGCATAAGTTATAGCCTAAATCTATCATTTCTGCAGCTTTATCGAATTCCAACTTCGTGCGGGCATTTCTGCTGACTTCAATTGAAATATCTGGTGGGTGGGCTGCTAATTTGCGGCGGCTAAATGAGATTGCATAGCATCAAAAGCTTTATTTGCCACCTCATATGCACCAAGCTTATTGACTTCGTTATCGTCTTTTTCAAACTTTAGAGAAGCAATAAAACGCGAAATCGCTGAGCTATCATTATGTTCCGCTAGCGCTTCCATTGACTCGGGTGCCGTTGACCTCTCACTGCCGAGATTCACCGCAATTTTTAGTTCCGTATTGTCATTAAAAGTCGGTACAATAGGCACAGGGTTTAGCACGCCACTATCAATCAAAATTTGATTGTTTCGTTTATCGCTGTAAAGAATAAAGGAAGCGAAATAGATGCGCGAATAGCATCAAAAAGCAAACCAGAATTAAGCCAAACCTCTTTTCCATTCAGTATGTCAGAAGCGACGGCTGTATAAGCAATAGGCAATTCATCAATGGTTATATCCCCTACCATTTTTTAAGGTGTTTATGATTTTATCGCCCTTTACTAATTCATTATTACCCCATGCCAAATCAAGCAATGAAATAATATCTTATTTATCTATTGTTAAGGTCCATTCTTCAAATTCAGATAACCTCCCAGCAGCATAAATCCCACCAATTAGTGATCCAATAGAGCAATCTGAGATTGAACAAATTTCAAATTGATTGTCTTCCTGTGCCTTAATCACACCAATATGAGCTAGCCCTCTCGCACAGCCACTACCTAAAATCAAGGATATTTTTCTTTTCATTGTTATTTACCAATTTATGTAAACATTTCTAGTAATACTTAAATTTCAATGCCGATACAATAAAGTGAGCTAAACTAATCAGTTAGCTAGTATTTATTACCGTTATTTCATTATTTGGACTGCACATATGAGCACATTGTTATCAAATATTTCTGTTCGAAACAAAATCAATATTTTATCAGGTGCACTGTTATCTGTATTGATTTCCTTTGCAGCATTTGAAATTCATAAATTAAGTACAATAAAAATCAACTTCGAAACATACACTGCTGTTGCTGTGGCATTAGAGGTAACCACGCTAAAAATAAATCGGGATATTAATTATGTTTCGCGTTTAAATCGCAGCATTATGCTGAGTGATAACTACCAAGAAAACTTAGGAAACATGCGTAATCGTATAAAATCAATAGAAACACTTTTTAATAACCTAGAGTCAGTTATAGAGAGAGCGCCTTCGATTGACAACAAGTTAGCACAGATGGTTAGTCAATCTAAAAAATCCACAAAACATTTTTTAAACGAAAGTTTACTTTTAGTTCAAACCTTATCATCAAACTCTTCGAGTGAATAATTAACAAATGCATGGAAATCTTATAAGTCCAATTTAAGCCCTTTAGCAGCTCGCTAAAGAGATGAATTTTCGACACTTATTGACTCAATAGATGCAAAAAAAATAACATAAAAAGCACAACAACAGAGAGTATCGACTCTTCTATTACAGCTAGTCTTTATTTCGCAATTATTGTAACAGCGATAGCAATATTTTTAAGTTGGTTAATCACCAATAATATCATTGCTCCACTAACAAAATTACGAACATCCATAAATGAAATAGCATCATCTAATGATTTAACGAAGCCAACAAATTTAGTCTCACGTGATGAATTAGGCACAGTAAGTCAAGCATTCGACTCGTTAATAGGTAGTTTCCACAAGACACTACAACAAGTCATAAATGCAAGCGAGCAAGTGCGCATCTCATCAAGTTTACTAGCGCAGTCGAGTGATAATACAAACGCACTTATTAACGAACAGCGCCAACAGACCGAAATGGTGGCAACAGCGGTTAATTAAATGTCCATTACTGCAAATGAAGTTTCCAGTAATGCTGCTGACACAGCATCAGGTGCGATGGATGCAAATCATCAAGCCGAAAATGGTCAGCAAGTGGTCGCATCAACTGTTAATAGTATTGATAAGCTTGCACAACAAATAGATACAGCGGCACTCTCAATTGACAAATTATCAAATGATAGCCAAGAAATTGGACGTGTGCTCGATGTTATTAGGGGTATTGCCGAACAGACAAATTTATTAGCGCTAAACGCAGCAATTGAAGCCGCGCGCGCTGGCGAGCAAGGACGTGGATTTGCGGTTGTTGCTGACGATGTTCGTTCACTTGCTTCTCGCACCGAAAGTTCTATTCAAGAAATTCAGCAAATGATTGAAAGCTTACAAAGTGCTAGTAAAGAAGCTGTAGCGCTGATGGAACAAAGCAATCAGCAAGCGGAAAACAGCGTTGCTAACGCTACGCAAGCAGGTGAAGCGTTAGACTTAATCACAAAAGCCGTTGCAGCAATTAATGATATGGCTGCACAAATTGCCACACCACCAGAAGAGCAAACAAGTGTGAATGACGAAATAAATCGTAATGTTGTGATTATTTCGACCATTTCAGATAATACAGCAAAAGAGGCAGCAAGCACCAGCAGTACCGAGTTAGCAGAACTTGCCAGTAAACTGAAAAATCAAGTGGCATTATTTAAAGTATAACTAATCAACAGGTTTGTGAAATCAGGTCTGTTAACCTTTTATCTCCTTAAAGCAAAGGTTAACAGACAACCTAATTCGCTAACCATTATTACCGTGGCATTGCAGATAAATAGTATTCACATTACTGCCACCACTGACATTACCAAAAAAATCGGCTGAGGAGAAAATTCCTGAACGATGATGCACTGACCACCCTAAAAAGCAGTCTTTAAGTGACTTGTTGCCTATTGCATCACCTAGACTAAAATCCCAACTCCAATCAAGGTAGTTTAAAAATTTTGATGCAGAACGGTTTTTTCGTTCTACATTTTCTTGCTCTACAATTGGCACACTGCCCGCATAGGACACTCCCTCACCAATTCCCACCCGAGTTTTGACAATATGTGACCAGGGGAACCCAGTAAAATAAGCCTTAAAGCCAAGCACATACTCGTTAAAATTTGCTTGATACCCTTTTTCAAAGTGGCGCGCGTAGCCCAAAGTTACATATGACTCAACCGGTAAACCAAGAAACTTGTCGGCAATTTTTTTGCCAACAAACACGCTCGCTAATCCAGTGTGTTTCTCTTCTGGGTCAAACATGTTTTTAAACCGCATCAACTCATTGAATTTTGTTGTCGTAAATTTTCCCTGTGCAAGGCGCCAATACCACTCGCCTTCAGTTAACCCTTTTAACAAGCTGCTGTTTTGGCTTTGATCGTATTGATAGTCATTAAACTCATAACGGTAAGTTAGAAACGTTTCAAACTGGCCTTTATCGGCAATAATGGGGCTATTAATTTTTGTTTTATCGAGCTCAGCGTATTGAAAGTTGAGGCCAACATAATGATGCTTTGCAAAGTGGTAGCTGAAGTCCAAGCCATATTGCCATTCAAATGCACTTGCTGTTGTGTAACTTGGCCTATCAATTTCAGCTTCATCGTTGAGCACACCAAAATAGTAATTAGTAAGTGCTTGGTTTTCGTAACTTACCCCTAACCAAGGTCTGATTAACAGATTGTAATAGTTAAAACGTTTCGACCAACGTAACTGGCTATCCCACCCTTTGTGGGTATTGCTTATATCATGACCAATATCGAAGGTGACATTGCCGTAACGCGTTTTATAACTTGCCGCAATGCGGCCGTCTACAGCATCGTCACGTTCCATGCCGTCCAATAACTCTGAATCCTCTTCATTAAATCCCGCAAACCGATATGCTGCAAAGGTACTAACCAACCATTCATCATTATTTATCAAATGAAAGCCTGTGCGCGTGCCATCAATAAAAAACTGATCCCCGTTATATATAATTAAAGGTAGGAAATCTTGGTATTTGTCATCTCCAATATAGGGAAATGTGCCCGTTCTCAACCCTGCGCCAATAGACCAATTTTTATCGCTAGGTTTAAGATGAAGTTGGGTAACATCTCTTCCCGCAAAAACTTGACTACTGAATAAGAGCTGAAATAGGCATAAAACGGTTATTATGTTATTTTTCATAGTGTTTAGCTTGCACTCAGATGAAGAAACAAAAATATGATAAAAATAAACTCTACCTTATTAAGCATTCTGGTGATATGTTTTTTGGCTGGCTGTACCATCGCTAACGCACCAACTGGCCCATCTGTATCCATTGTTTTTGACAACCAACAACTTAGCAAAAATTGTAAAAAATTGGGCGATGTTATCGGCTCACAGGGTACCATTATCAACTACTGGTTTATTCCTGAGCCCAGTTTATTACAAGGCGCAATAAATACATTAAAACAACAAACTATGTCCTTAGGTGGTAATACCGCCTACCTGCGTAAAAACATCGACTCCAATACTTCCATTACTCTTCTAGGTGAAGCCTATTTTTGTAGTACCTCAACTAACCATTGACCCGTTGCACCACTGGGTATAGTAGTATTTTCATTAAGCGCTAATGTAGGTGCAATACCATAAGGGGTTACAGCACGGTATTCCGCTTTTTGCTTTATGCCATAGCCTGCAAAAATCATCACCACATGGGTATCGTGCTGCTGCATTGCGACATGAACTACTGAAAGCACGATTAATTTTGGCGGTTGTTTTAGGTTATCTGCAAAGCGCAGTAACTGGTAAGCTACAAAGCATTGAGATGGCAACAAGTAGGGTATTTTTCACTGATTATTCCTTGTGCAAAATAGGTCATTTAGCCACCATAGTGCGCGATAAGCGAAACAGCAATATTTGCAGCAATTTAAGTTACGCTTACTCCTCCATTAATTGTATACAATTTCAAAATTCGTTAATATGCAAACCTCTTTAACGTTCAAAATGAGTTAGCGATGTCATTAAATCCCCTTGCAGAGCAATACGTAAAGCTAGTACTGGCAATTGGCCTTCATCACCCACACTATGTTGACGCTTACTATGGCCCTAGTGACTGGCAACCCACAACGAAAGAGCCGCTTGAAGATATTCAACAGCAAGTTACAGTGCTTGTAGGTAACTTAAAACAAACAACACCAAATGAAAGCGAAACACTGCGACATACATTTTTATTAAAGCAAAGTGAGTCAATACTAACCTTTATAAGTGTGATTTCGGGTAACGCACCAAAATTCGATGATGAATCGCTTGAGTTATACGATGCCATTTCACCAAACAAAACAGAATCTGAGTTTGATGAAGTCTTGTTAGCGCTTGAAAACTTGGTGCCAGGCGACGGTAGTTTAAGCGAACGCATGGTGGCATTTAATGCACAATTTGAAATACCCAAAAGCAAACTCGATGACGTATTTAAAGCCGCAGTAGCGCGTTCACGTGAGATTACTAAACAATTTATTCCCCTTGCAGATAACGAAAATTTTCAGCTGGAGTATGTAACAAACCAAATTTGGAGTGGCTATAACTGGTATAAAGGCGATAACTTTAGCCTGATTCAAATGAATACCGACTTCCCGATTTATATTTCACGTGCGGTCGATTTAGCTGCCCATGAAGGCTATCCCGGCCACCATGTGTTTAACTCATTGATGGAAAAACACCTAGTAAACGAAAAAGGTTGGATGGAATATTGTGTTTATCCATTATTTTCCCCGATGTCACTGCTTGCCGAAGGCTCTGCTAACTATGGAATTGAAGTGGTTTTTCCAAAGCCTGAACGCATGGTATTTGAAAAAGAAGTGCTCTTCGTGCTTGCCGGTCTCGATGTCTCACAAGCTGAGCGCTATTATGAAGTACAAGCGCTAATGCAAAAACTATCTTATGCTGACAATATGGTTGCTAAACGCTTACTTGATGGCGAAATATCAGAGCAACACGCAGTCGATTTATTAGTCAAATACACCTTAGTGAGTAAAGCGCGGGCAACGCAGCGCTTAGGGTTTATTAAAGCAAATCGAGCCTATGTGCTTAATTACAACTTAGGCCAAGATATCGTTAAAGCCTACATTGAAAAACATGCCAATATGCAAGATAAAAACTCTGTTTGGCAGGTGTTTGCCGATTTACTAGCAAATCCAAGACCCGCAAGCTTGCTGGTATAGCAAATCTTATAAGGCTTTTTTGCTGTTTCAGTTTGCTGTAAGCCTGTTCATAAAATTCCTAACCAGCAGTTACAACCTAAATTCTTTGTAGCTGCTTAATTTTATATGCAATAGAATCAATATATTGAATAAAAAACCCAGTCGATTTTCTATTTTTCACACAAGCGTAACCGATTTGTAAAAAACCCTCGTTAGACTGTTTTTCAGTTTCTGGTCTAGACCATAATAATTTTACTAACTGAGAAGCCTTAACATGAAAAATATATCGCGTATTGCCACCAGTATACTGCTGATAACAAGCCCCCACATTCTTGCCGCAGAAGCAAAACTGACAGGCGTTGTAAAAGATCAACATGCAACACTGCCAGGTGCCATGGTGAAAATAGTTGGTACTAATAACAGTGCCGTTACCGACTTTAATGGCCGCTTTGAACTCCCTAAATTATCACCAGGTACGTACCAACTAGAAGTTAATTACATGGGTTACCAAACAAAGTTACTGAGCGTTTCTGTTAAAGATGATGAAATGAAAGTACTTGAAACCATTTTCCTCAATGCTAGCAACACCAACAATGAAATTGAAGAAGTGGTTGCGATTGGTCAAATCCAACGTGGCGAAATGGCCGCTGCTAACAGCCAAAAAAATGCCAGCAATATTATCAATGTAATTTCAAGTGATGGCATTGGCAAATTACCAGACCGAAATGCAGCAGAAGCAGTACAGCGTATCCCGGGTATTTCCATTGAGCGCGACCAAGGTGAAGGCCGATTTGTTGCTGTACGCGGTTTACCATCACAATGGAGCTCAGCATCAATTAATGGCAATCGCTTACCAACCGCTGAAGAAGAAACCACCAGCCGCGCTACCGCATTTGATTTTTTTCCAAGTGAACTTATTGAATTTGTTGAAGTATCTAAAGCCATCACACCGGATATGGAAGGTGATGCAATTGGCGGTAACGTTAATTTCATCACCAAAAAAGCCCCTGACGAATTTACCTTAAATACCAATATCGCGCTGGGTGCAAATGAACTTGCCGAAGGCACTAACTACTCTGCGAGTGTCTTATATGGCGACCGTGTAGCCGATGACAAACTCGGTTATCTAATTAATGCCACTGCTTGGAAACGTGATTGGGCGACGGATAACTTTGAACCTCGTCGTGGAAATGATGGTATTGGTATTCGTCGTTTAGAGCTTCGAGACTACACCGGCACACGCGAAACCTATGGTTTAAATGGCTCTTTAGAGTATACCTTAGATCAGGGTAAAATCAGTGCTAGCGCAATGTACGGTACCTTAATCGACGATGAAACCCATTACAAACATCGTATGCGTTTTGACAAAGACCGCGTTGAAGTGCAGCACATTCGCAATGAACTTATCACCGAAATGCGTGGCGGTGAACTTGCTGGTGAACATTATTTTGGTTTTGATAAAACACTTTCTTGGTCACTGTCGAGTTACGAAAATGAGTTCCGCTACGGCGATATGCCAAATGGCGAAGACAACAGTTACTTTGTTGTGCGTTTTGACCAAAAGAACGTTGGCTATGTTGGTCTTGAAGACCGTGGCACAGGTAAAAACTATGCCTACAACGAAGTGGACGGCGGCAGTGACCCATGGAATGCCATCAGTAACCACTTGCCAAATGGCTTTCAAATGTCACCGAGCGATACCAAGCTTGCATGGGTAGAGCTCTATAAAGTATTCGTTAATGAAAAAGACAAAATCGTTTTCAGCAGTGATTTTGACTGGCAACTAGATAACAGCTTATTACTTAAATTCGGTGTAAAGTACCGTGATAAAGAACGCGTTGCCGAATTTGCTGATGAATTTTACGCATGGGATAGTGAGAACTATGGTGATGCGCCTACGCTTGCTGACTTTTCGTTAAGCGACCAACCAGGTCGAAATGATTACTTAAACGAACTAAGCATTGATTACGCAAGCCAGTTCTCTCAAGTGGCTTCCACGGATGCGTTAGCACAGTTTTGGACACAAAACCGCAATAAATTTAAGCTCGATGCCGGTGAATCAGCACTTATTTCAAACGGTGGCGCACTTGGTCGTAACTTTGATGTAAACGAGCAACACGCCAGTATTTATGGTATGGCAACATGGCAAGCTAATGAACAAATCGAAGTACTCGGTGGCCTGCGTTTAACCCAAACCGATACCGAAGTATCGGGCTTTACCTATCTTGCCGATCAAGACAAAGTGGTTGAAAGTAAGGCCGAGAATGATTATCTCTCTGTGCTGCCGTCGCTTCATATCACATATAAAATGAGTGATATGACCAATTGGCGTTTAGCACTCACACGCACCTTTGCCCGTCCGGATTTTGGCTCATTATCGCCAGGTGCAACTTACCTAGAAGCAGATAACCAACTGTTTTCAGGTAACCCTGAACTGGATCCAACCTATTCAAACAACATTGATGTCATGTTTGAACATTACTTTGACCGCCTTGGTTTAGTGTCAGCCGGTGTGTTCTATAAAGATATTGAAGATCCAATTTTCCAAAGCAGTTCCATTGGCAGTTACAACAGCCGTGAAGGCGTTAATTTAATTCGACCAGAAAATGGCGACAACGCATCGTTAGTGGGATTAGAACTTGCGTTTAATCGTGATTTTGGTTTTATCGCGCCAAGCCTTGAGAGCTTTGGGGTAATGGCAAATGCGACCTTTATGGATTCAGAAATGACCATCCCAGAGCGCGATGACGTCGTTAGCATCCCTCGCCAAGCCGATGAATTATTTAACATTACCCTTTACTACGATAACACCTTCTTTGCTGCGCGTTTAGCTGTGAACCACAAAGGCGAATACATTGAAGAGCACGGCAGTGATAAACAAAGCGACAGTTACTACGGTGACTATACCAGCGTTGATTTTACTACCTCGTATCAAATTAATGACGATGCCATGGTTTACCTTGAGCTTAATAACTTAACGAACGAACCCTTAATGTATTACCAAGGTCAGCAAGGTCGCCCATTGCAAGTTGAATATTACGGTATTCGCGGCATGCTCGGCCTTAATTATCGTTTCTAACGAATGTTCTAACGAACGTTTTAACGCGAGCAAGCGTTCAGGGGTAAGGGTGCATCACAGTGCAAACTTAACCCCTTTGGTTACACATTAAGTTCACAGAACACTATCACAATGGGTTCCCGAAACAATTGCCCTAAATTAACACTGATTTGTTGATAGTACCGAGGATGCAAAGCACCTGCTTTGCACCCTTTTTTCAAACGCAGTCGAGACGTATTATGTTGTTTAAAAATGCTAACTGGTTACAAAAGACACAAGGCCCCGCGTTCGTATTATTTGCAGCCTCCGCTGCCTTTATGACTTATTTTTGTATGTACGCATTTCGAAAGCCATTTGCCGCATCAAGCTATCTTGCATTTGAGCAAGAAAACTGGCTTGTAAGCTTTAAAGTGGCGCTGGTATTAAGCCAAGTATTTGGTTACATGCTGGCAAAATTTATCGGCGTAAAAGTGATTTCCGAAATGCAATCTAATCAGCGAGCCAAAGCCATAATTTTAATGATCTTAGGCGCAGAGCTCTCGCTGGTATTATTTGCACTATTGCCAATTGGCCTTAACATTATTTGCCTATTTTTTAATGGATTATCTCTTGGCATGATTTGGGGGGTCGTCTTTAGTTATTTAGAAGGTAGACGCACCACCGAAATCCTCGGTGCCATTTTAAGCATCACCTTTATTTTATCATCCGGTGTTGTGAAAACCGTTGGCCGCTTTATTACCAACAATTTAGGTGTTTCTGAGCTATGGATGCCAGCCCTAACTGGCCTACTCTTTTTACCCTTATTACTGCTCAGTGTAGTGTGTTTAAACGCCATTCCAAAACCTGATCAAAACGATATTTCTGCAAGACAAAAACGCACACCAATGGATGGCAAAGCACGGTTTAACTTCTTTAAACAATATTGGTTTGGTATTACAGCGCTCGTTTTAAGCTTTTTACTTTTCACAGGCTTTAGAGACTTTTTAGATAATTTTCAAGCAGAACTCTGGATGGCGTTAGGTTATGGTGAAGAGCCAACTATTTTTGCTTACGCAGGCATTCGCATTTCATTTATCGTGCTGATTGCCCTTGCCATGATGGTACTGATTAAAAACAACAAAACCGCGTTTTTAGTTAATCATGGTTTTATCTTATTTGGCACATTGTTACTCGGTGCGAGTACCTATGGCTTTGAATTAGGCATCTTAGATGCTAAAGCCTGGATGGTACTACTTGGCGCTGGGCTTTATATCGCGTATATCCCCTACAACTGCTTTTTATTCGACCGCATGATTGCCGCCGTGGGCGGTGTTGCCAATGTGGGTTTTCTACTCTATTTAGCTGATTCAGCTGGGTATATCGGCTCGGTCAGTATTTTGCTGTATCGCACCTTTGCCGAGCCAGAGCTGTCATGGCTGAGCTATTTTATTGCCACCAGTTACTGGATCTGTGCAGTTGCAAGCGTATTGGTCATCAGCTCCCTTTGCTACTTCAGCATAATTTTATCTAACAAATACACCTCTAAACGAGCACTTAATGCTAAGTCGCTCGCTCCAACTCTTTAAGGACTAATTATGAAACAAGTAGAAGCGCTTATTCTCGACTGGGCAGGCACGGTTGTTGACTATGGCTCAATTGCACCCACTACCATCTTTGTTGAAGCGTTTAAATCAGCTTACGATTTTGACATCACACTCGAAGAAGCACGAATTCCAATGGGCATGGGTAAATGGGATCACATCGAAACACTTGGCAAGCTCGACACTGTTAATCGCCGTTGGTGCGAACAGTTTGGTACCGCAATGACAACCGAGCAAATTGACCATATTTATCAAACCTTTATGCCGCTGCAAAAAGCCAAAGTTGCAGAACGTTCAACACCTATCGAAGGGGTGCTACCAGTGATACAACGCTTACAAGCAAAAGGGATCAAAATCGGCAGCTGTTCAGGCTACCCGCGCGAAGTGATGACCGAACTTGAAATTGCCGCAGCTGAACATGGCTATCGCCCAAATTACTGTGTGGCAAGTGACGAGATAACAGCGGGCTCTCGCCCCGGACCTTGGATGGCATTGGAAAATGTTAACAAACTGGCAATCAATTCTGTCAATCACTGTGTAAAAGTTGATGACTCAGTTCCAGGTATTTTGGAAGGGTTAAATGCGGGCATGTGGACAGTGGGGGTGGCACTGACGGGCAATGCTGTGGGAAAAAGTAAAGAAGAGTGGCAAGCATTATCAGCAAGTGAGCAAAGCAATTTAACACGCGAAGCATATGCCCAATTATCAAGTGCAGGTGCCCATTTCGTGATTAATAGCTTAGCCGATATTGAACCGGTTCTTTTTGAAATTAATGCACGCTTAGCAAGAGGCGAACGCCCTTAATGACGTATCAACCCTTTTGGTTTGATCAAGCAATGGCTGATGAAACAACGTCTGTTTCTTCAGCCAGTATTGATGAAACCCCTTATGACATTGCAATTATTGGTGGCGGATTTACCGGACTTTGGACGGCAATAACCATAAAACAACGCGCGCCAAAAACGCGTATTGTGATCCTTGAAAAAGATTTATGTGGCCAAGGGGCGTCTGGTCGCAATGGCGGTGCCATGCTGACGTGGTCAACAAAGTATCTAAGTTTGAAAAAACGCTTTGGTGAGTCACAAGCCAAGTGGCTAGTGCAACAATCTGAAAACGCCGTTCATGCAATATCCCAATTTGCAAAAGAACATAATATTGACTGTGATTTACGTGTCGATGGCTGTTATATAACTGCGTCTAATGCCGCGCAACAAGATGTGCTTACACCCTCTCTTAATGCCCTTGACGCTGTTTCACTTAATCAATGGCAAGTGGTAAATAAAGAGCAGCTGAAACACACTGGCTCACGTCAAAATCAACAGGCGGTCTTTTCACCTCACGCTGGCAGTGTGCAACCAGCTAAGCTGGTTCGCGGGCTACGCCGTATTACCATTGAAATGGGCATAGTGATAAGTGAATCTACCCGTTATGTTTCCTACACAAAGGAAAACGCACTACAAAACGAGACGATTAGCGTTTGTTATAGCAATAAAAGTCAGTCAATAAAAACCCTTAAAACTGAAAAATTATTATTTGCTGTCAATGCTTGGTTACCAAGGTTGATGCCGCAATTTTCGCGAAATGTTGTGTTGGTATCATCCGATATGGTAATTACTAAGCCGATGCCTGAAAGATTAAAAACACTTAACCTTAACCATGGTGCAGCTGTTATCGATTCGCGTATCTTTGTGAATTATTACCGCACAACATCCGATGGCCGTTTAATGCTCGGTAAAGGCGGTAACTATTTTAGTTTTGCCAATCAAATGAGTAATAAATTCAACGCACCCAGCCAATATCAAGCTGAGCTACAACACTCACTTAATTATTTCTTTGGCGATCATGGCTTTGAAATTGAGCGCACCTGGACAGGTCCATCGGATCGCAGCGTAAGCGGCTTTCCATTTTTCCAAGAGAGCGATAAAAATGTAGTGGTTGCAGCAGGTTACTCGGGTAATGGTGTGGTGCAATCGTATTTAGGCGGGCAAATTCTCGCGTCTATGCTTTTAAATACGAACGATGAATGGCAAAAGTGTGGCCTTGTAAACCAAAAGCTTGAACGTTTTCCCATCGAGCCTTTTCGCACACTTGGCGCTTATGTTATTCGCAACGGCATAAGGCGAAAAGAGCGCGCAGAGGATAATAATTTAGCACCAGCTAAACTCGATAATTACTTAGCTAAGCTTTCCGGTGCTGCGGCAAAGGCAGATACTAATTAGCGCGCGATTCATATGCTTGACATATTTCTTAGGCCTAATAGCATAGGCCTCGTTTTATGCAGATTTTAAAAGCCACTTTCTATGTTGCTATATCAAAAAATACAAAAGTATATTCAAACACATATCGCCAGTGGTGAACTTGCTATTGGTGATAAACTGCCATCGGAGCGCACGCTGCAAGAACACTTTAATTCTACTCGTATTACTGTGCGTGAAGCATTAAATCGCCTTGAAGCTGAAGGCTTAATTTACAGCCAAAAACGCCGCGGCTGGTTTGTGACACCCAATAAACTTAAGTGGCGACCTGCAACTAAGGTTAATTTTTATCAATTAGCGCAAGAGCAAGGCTTTACGCCAAACACCCATGTGTTGAGTATTGAAAAACAAGAAAATCTTTCGCTTAACCAGCACTTTAGTGGAGATACTTTATATAAAATCGAACGTGTTCGCAGCCTTGATGGCCGACCCATTATGTTTGAGCAGATTAACTGCGATGCCAGCCGTTTTGATGATTTAGAATCACAACCGCTCAATGGCTCAATCACCACCATTATGACCTCACATTATCATGTGAATATTAACAACGAAGAATGCGTAATAAGTGTTACCGTTCTGCCAGATGATGTTGCCAAAAGCCTTGAAAAAAATAGTGGCGCGCCGTGTTTAAAAGTGATTCGTCAGCGTTATGAATCAAGTGGTATTTTAATCGATTACAATATTGAATATTGGCTGCATGATGCTATTGAAATGATAGTGATTGGCCAATAAAAAGATTATTAAAAGCAAGGTAATCTGAATTACCTTGCTAATCATTTTTACTCGCTATCTAACCAAAATCGACTGCGCTCTATTGCACTGAGTAGTCTCTCAATATCATTTGGATAAATCTCGCCTATATTACCAATGCGAAAGCAATCTGCATCAGATACTTTCCCTGGATAAATAACAAACCCTTGCTCTTTTAACGCACTGTAAAACAAGCCAAAGTTATATTGATTACTCTTTGGTGAATAAAACGAGGTAATAATTGGTGAATGTAATTCTTTCGCTAGCAAGGTGGTAAAACCAAGTGCGTGCATACCATCAACTAAACGCTGTTGATTTGTTTTGTAGCGGTTATAGCGCGCTTTTACACCACCTTCCTCTTCAAGTTCCAAAAGCGCCTGATGGAAAGCTCTTACCACATGAGTCGGTGACGTAAAGCGCCACTTACCATTGTGTTCTTCCATAGTTTTCCACTGCGCGTACAAATCTAAGCTAAGTGAACGTGCAATACCTTGGCATTTTTCAATAATTGCTTTTTTAACAATCACAAAACCAAAACCCGGCACCCCTTGAATACATTTATTAGCAGAGCTAATTAGCACATCTATCTGTAATTCAGCCATATCAAGCTCAATACCACCAAAGCTGCTCATTGCATCTAATATAAAGGTTTTATTGTATTTTTTAGCAAGTGTGCCCATTTCTTTAACCGGGTTAAGCATGCCTGTTGTGGTTTCGCAGTGCACCATTGCAATATGAGTAATATCACTGTGCGCTTGTAACTGCTCTTCAACCTCAGCCATATTTGGCAACTGAGTTTCATTTAAATTAAGTACTAACGCATTAATATTTAGATAATTTGCTATTTCAGCGATGCGCTTTCCATAAGCGCCATTATTGATAATAAGCAGTTTATCGGTATTTTTAATTAAACTGCCAAGTGCTGATTCAACGCTTGCAGTGCCACTACCTTGCATTAAAACACTCGTAAAATCATCAGTGTTACTTGCAAGTGCGGTGAGTTTAGTGCGGATCGCCTCTACAATCTCAATGTTATAATCGTCATCCCAAGTACACCAATCCTTTAGCATTGCCTGTTTAACTGTCCCACTAGTAGACAATGGGCCCGGAGTCAATAACAAGTATTCATTCATTTCATAAATCCCAATCTGGTATAGTCCAGATTATTTAATCACAAAAAATTGCATGGAATTATGAAACTTCAATGACAAATATTTGTAGTTTTGGCTTTGGTAATCAACTTACTCAGCTTTTAAGTGCGCAAATTGCCCATTAGTGATTTTAAGAAGATCAGTGGCAGTTAATTCAACTTCAAGACCGCGACGACCTGCACTGACATAAATGGTTGATTGTGCTTTAGCAGAGTCATCAAGCAGGGTTTTAAGGGGCTTTTTTTGGCCTAGCGGACTCACTCCACCTAAAACATACCCTGTAGCACGTGCTACATCTATCGGATCTGCCATTTTTGCTTTTTTTGCTTTACTCGCCTTCGCCACAGCTTTTAGATTTAATTTTTGATCAACGGGAATAATCGCAACCACTAAATCGCCACTATCAAGGTTGGTGACTAAGGTTTTAAATACTTTCTCTGTAGCTACACCTAATTTTTCACTTGCTTCCAACCCGTACGATGGTGCATTACTGTCGTGTTCGTACTGGTGCACAGAAAATACAACTTTGGCTTTTTCTAACGCTTTAATTGCTGGCGTCATGGTATTTGTTATTAAAATTAACGATATAAACAGCTTATATAAGCCATATCAAAAGAAAAGATATTTTTCAGGCAAAGATATAAATAGTGCGACCGTAAAAGTATTCATGTCCAACAAAAAATAGTTCAGGCCGCACTAGGGAGGGTTGATTTGGGATTATCCTGTGAATTTGGCAAATTCTTGTGGGCTTAATTCGCCATTATTATCACGGTCTAAATGTGTAAATTGTTCAAGTAGTGTGTGATTGACTTTGGCTTCTTCTAAACTAATGGTGCCGCTGTTGTCAGAATCGAACAAAGCAAACTCTTCATCTGCAACGGCTTTAACTGTGACAAATAACATTACATACATTGATATAGCGAGAATAACTGCCTTTTTCATTTCACATACTACTCTTTGAATTAAAAAAAGTCGGACTCACTCGGCATACTGATTGACAAGGAGTAAAGTAAGCCCGACTGTAAAACGGATATCTAGAGCCTTAAACGTTACGACGCTTTAAAGTTAGCAAATTCTTCCTTGCTTAATTCGCCATTGCTGTCTGCATCTAAGTCTTTAAACTGGTGAACTAAAGATACATTTTGCATTGCTTCTTCTTTGCTAATAGTGCCGCTGTTATCAACATCTAAAGTTGCAAAGTCGTCTGCTGCAATAGCTGAGAATGAACTTGCGATAACAAATACTGACATAACTAATTTTTTCATTGTTTAACTTCCTTCATCTTCACTTTGGGTATCTAAACTGGTTTGAAAGTATCGAACTTCCGATTGGCGATTACTCGCCTTTAAAAGAGGCAAATTCGTCTTTGCTTAACTCGCCATTGCCATCAGTATCAAGAGATTTGAATTGCTCAGAAAGTGCTTCGTTTGTAGCCGCTTCTTCAATGCTAATTGCACCGTTACCATCAACATCAAATGATGCGAAATCATCAGCTGCAACTACTGAAAATGAACTTGCAAATATCATTACCGACATTACTAATTTTTTCATTTTAACTTCCTTTCATCTTTACTTTTGTGTATGTAGATTCAATTAAATTGGAAAGTAGCGCACTTCCCCATTGTTTTAATTTATTCGCCTTTAAAGGCTGCGAACTCTTCTTTACTTAGTTTTGCGTCTTCATTAACGTCTAGCTCTTCGAATGCTGCTGATAAAATGCTGTTCACACCCGCTTCTACTTCAGAGATATAGCCATCATTATTTAGGTCTAATTCACTAAATAGCGTGCTTGCTTGAGTGTTAAGTGCTGCTACACCAAGAACCGCTGTTACATATGCAATTGCTCTGATCTGCATTGGTATTTCCCCCTAAATTGGAAATCGATTAATTTTTGCTTAACCCAAAATACATTTGTTAAGCTTGTTAGCGTTTTATGCTTTCGCACTGACAACTAGGATATTCCAACTTTGGTGCCAACTTTGAAAAAACCATTAAAAACAATGATTTATATTTTAAATTTGCGAAATCATCTAAAAACCAGCTTAAAATGTGTTGCCAAATAGCAACACATCTAATTCTTGATAAATTAAATACATAAAAATCAACAAGTTAAAATGTTGCCAATTTGCAACAATACAATCAGTAAGGTGTGATTTATGTATCAAGTTATGTTCATTTGGTGACCATTTAATAAGGTTTTTTTAGTGAAACAATTTTTTTCTCAGTCTTTACAAAAACAAGCGCTAGTAGCCATGCTGGTGGGGGTATTACCGATTGTTTTTTTAACCCTTTGGTATGCGCAAAGCATCTCTTACCACCAACAAGAAACCCTTTCAATATATGATGAAAATCAGCAGCTTATACTTGATTATAATTATATAAAAAGCGATGTAAGTGGGATTGAAAAAGCACTCAAAAACAATCAATTGTTAGAAAGCGTTCAGTTACAAGAATCGATCGATCAGAAATGGCAGAACACACAAAAACGCATCGAAATTTTAAAATTAAAACTGCAGAGCAGTGATTTTGTTGCAAAATGGCAACAAACCATAAAAATTGATGTTGAAAGCGCCGACGAATTTGCAAATCTAGTGGCTCAATTAAAACAATTTGATGATCTATTTGACCGAACCCTTGATAACCGATTAGCAAAAAAGAACGCACAGTTTAAAGACTTACAAACTGAGTTTTTAATTGGCTTAATTATTTTACTACCAGTGCTTGTCATTATTAGTTCGTTTTTAATTTTTAGAATATGCCGTCAATTAGATCAGGTTGAGACAGTGGTTTCGGAGGTAGGCCGAGGCCAACTTGATACACCGGTGCAACTATCTGGTAGCCACGAACTAAAACAGTTAGGTAGAAGGCTTGATTGGCTAAGGTTAGAACTTAAACGCGTGCAACAACAAAAAGAAACATTTTTGCGGCATGTGACCCACGAACTAAAAACCCCACTTGCCTCCATAAATGAAGGCAGTAGCTTATTAAATAGCCGGTTACTTGGTGATGTAACCGAAAAGCAAAGCCGTATTTTAACTATTGTGCAGCAGTCTGTAGAGAAATTGGCACGCATGATTGATGATCTTTTAAACTACAGTGCTGCGAGCCACCCTGATGGATTACAGCAACTAACTCAGTTATCTACTCTTGAAGAAGAAATTAATCGTCATTTAAGTGATACCATAGAAAGAAGTAATGTTAGTTTATATTGGCATATCACTGCTAATTGCAAAGTGCCCTATCTGCCCTGCAAATTAATCCTTACTCAGTTAGTAAGTAATGCATTAATACATGCAAGCAGTACCGTTAATGTTTACATTAAGCAAAATAACAATACCATTGAGCTTAACGTGACAGACGATGGTGCTGGCATACAACATGATGAAGCACATTTATTATTTCAACCGTTTTATCAAAGTGAACACAGTCAAAACAATCAGGGCTCGGGCCTTGGTTTAGCGATTGTTTCTGAGTGCGTTAAGCAGTTAAAAGGCGATGTTAAATGGCTAGAAAAC
>NZ_JBFKMX010000036.1:0-29005 GCF_041629635.1 Pseudoalteromonas sp.
TACAAATGTTATGTTAATTGAGCCGCAAGAATATTTGCCATTTGTTTATCTTATGGATAACGCACATATTATTTTAACGGATTCAGGCGGTATTCAAGAAGAAGCCCCCTCGCTAGGTAAGCCAGTTTTAGTAATGCGTGAGACCACAGAGCGCCCTGAAGCGGTTGAAGCTGGCACGGTAAAACTCGTTGGAACTGATGTAAATCTAATCGTGGATTCAGTTTCTGAACTTATTGATTCTGAAGAAGCTTATAATAAAATGAGCTTTGCTCACAACCCGTATGGTGACGGAAAGGGCTGCGAGCGTATTATTAGGGCGCTGTTAGGTTAATTTCTTTTAAAGATAGATAACAGTTGAGAAAGTATTATTTCATTAATGTAGTGTATTAACATTGATTTAGTATATTTTTCATTTTGAAAAGTTTAATGATTGGCGTCTGTTTTTAAAATGATTTCTTACGAATGATGATTTGATTAAGCAATATTCTTTGAAATAAGTATTAAGGAAGAAATAAATAATTCTAAATGGATATTGTATTTTTGATTTTACATGATTTTTCGTGTTCAATAAGTTAGCATAATACTAATAAGCACTAAGCGGCTTTTCTAAAATAAATTGCCATAAAAGGCTGTTTTTCAATTATAAAAATTAAAGTGGTTAATAATTATGATTTTTTTGGCTCATAGGGGATTTTGGCTTTCGAAAGATGAGCAAAATAGTGAGTTAGCTTTTGTCAGAGCCTTAGAGAATGGCTTTGGAATTGAAACAGATATAAGGGACTATAATGGTAAAGTGGTTATTAGTCACGATATTCCTCATAACGACTGTGTGACTTTTGAACACTTTATCGAAATCTGTTCCAGATATCGAGGAGTACTTGCTTTAAATGTTAAAGCTGATGGCCTCCAAAAATATGTCAATGATGATATATTAAACTACGTAGGCGATGCTTACTTCTTTGATATGTCAGTTCCTGACTTGATCGGGTACCTAAAATCCAACTTACCTTTCCTAATCAGGTTATCAGATGTCGAAACTGATTCCCATTTTTTAAAAGAGTCAAAAGGAGTTTGGCTCGATAACTTCAGCTCTAGCCGACTAAACCTTGAGTTTATGGAAAATAGTCTAAAAAAAGGGAAGTTAGTTACACTTGTATCACCTGAGTTACATGGATATGATCATCTTTCTTATTGGCAGGAGTTAAAAGATTTCATCGAGCTCTTTCCTAAATTCGAAAATAATATACACCTATGTACAGACTTTCCGCAAAAAGCGAAGGAATTTTTTTATGGAAAATAAAATAAAAGCTGTCATCTTTGATATGGATGGAGTTCTTATTGATGCTAAAGATTGGCATTATGATGCTTTAAACAAAGCGCTTTCTCACTTTGGATTGTGCATTAATAGACATGAACATTTGACAACTTACGATGGCTTATCGACAGGTCAAAAATTAAAAATGTTAAGCAAGGTCTATAGTCTACCTTCAGCTCTTCATTGTTTCCTAAATGAAATGAAGCAGCAATATACAATGGATATTACGCATCAACTTTGCAAACCTGTTTTTCAGCATCAGTATGCGTTGAGTCGATTGAAATCAGAGGGGCTTAAACTAGCTGTGGCTTCTAATTCGATTAGAAATACGGTAGCTGTGATGATGGAAAAAGCAGCGTTAATTGATTATCTCGATTTTTATTTATCAAACCAAGACGTAGAAAAAGCAAAACCAGATCCTGAAATTTACAATACGGCCATTGAAAGATTAGGGTTATCACCAAACGAATGTGTGATAGTAGAAGATAACGAGAATGGCTTAAAAGCAGCTAGAGCTTCTGGTGCCCATGTATTAAAGGTTGATACAGTTCATGACGTTAACTATGACAACATAATAAACTTCATCAAGGAGATTGAAAATGGGAATTAGTATTTTAATCCCTATGGCAGGGAGTAGCACTTTTAGAACATCTGACAATGTTGCTTTCCCAAAAATGCTAACAGATATTAATGGAAAGTTATTACTAGAACGAGCAGCTTCTCAGTTTACTAAAATTCCCACAGAGAAGGATATAGTTGTTGTTTTACCTAAAAAACAAATGGAGGAATATAACTTAGACAAAGTTCTGACACTTATAGATCCCTCTATCACTACTTGTGCTATTTCTGAGGGTACGCAAGGCGCGGTATGCTCAGCGCTTTTAGCTATAGAGAGTATAGACCCTGAAAAGCCTTTAATCATCTCAAGCTTTGATCAAGTTTTAGATGTAGATTTGTACCCTTATCTTCAAAAGTTTGAAAGTGAAAATGCAGATGCTGGAGTTTTGACATTTAAAGCACTTCACCCCAAATGGTCATTTGTAAAGTTAGATGAGGCTGGTTACGTTACTCAGGCTGAAGAAAAAAGGCCAATAAGTGATAATGCGATAGCCGGCTTTTATTACTTCAAAAAGGCGAGCTTGTTTATTGAAGCTGCAAAAAACTTGATCAGAAAAAGTGTTATGCACGATGGTTTATTTTATGTATCTCACTCTTTAAATGAAGTTATTCTAAAAGGTGGCAAAGTTTTATCGCAAATGATAGAGCAAAATAAATATTTCCATTTTCATGATGAACATGCGCTCGATAGTTATGAGGAGTATGTGAATAAGTATAAAAGAAATGGTGCAAATACACTTCTCAAGCAAACAAAAGCTTACGTAGAAGCATTTAATAGTAAGTCTTTATCTGATATTGAGGAATTGATTTCTGATAACTTTTCTTTAACAGATCCAGCTGGAACAGTTAATGGAAAACAGAGTGTCCTTGAATACATAAAAAATATTTTTATAGAACATGAACAGTTATCTTTCACAGCTAAAAACATAATAGTAGATTCGAATATTAGTTTGATTGAATTTGAATTGACATTAAATGATGAAAAACTAGTTGGTACAGATTTAATAAAATGGAATAACGATAATAAAATGATACAAATGGATGCATATTTATACGGTCTTGATGATGGAAAAAACTAGAATTACTGATTTTGTTCGCGGTTGGTTTGTTGGCGGCTTTGAACCGACATTATTTAAAACTCAAGACGTCGAAGTGGCTGTACAGCAATTCAAAAAAGGCGATAAAGAAGCATCTCATTGTCATAAGATTGCAACAGAGATTACTATGATAGTAAAAGGTCAAGCAAGGATGAAAGGGATGATCATTTCAGAAGGGGAAATTGTTAAAATCCCACCTGGAGAATACACTGATTTTGAAGCTATAGAGGATACGACTACTGTAGTCGTTAAGTTACCTGGCGCATTGAATGATAAATACTTAGAGACTGAGGGAAAATAAATGTTAAATATCGTAGTACCAATGGCGGGTAGAGGTAGTCGCTTTGCAAAGGAAGGATATAAAGATCCAAAACCATTAATTGATGTTAATGGTAAGCATATGATTGAAGTAGTTATAAACAACTTAAAGCCAAAACAAGAACATCGCTTTATTTTTGTTTGTCAAAAAGAGCATGTTGAAGCATATAACCTAAAGGATGTTTTTAAAAAAGCTTGTGATAATTTCGAAGTGGTTGAAATCGAAGGTATCACAGATGGGGCAGCTATAACAGTCTTGAAAGCAAGAGACTTTTTTGACTCTGATGAACCACTAATGATTGCTAACTCTGATCAATGGGTTGATATGGATATCAATGAATATTTAGGGGATATGATAACGCGAGATTTATCCGGTAGTATGCTAACTATGAAAGCAAATGACCCTAAATGGTCTTATGCTAAGTTAGATAGTAACAACTTAGTTACTGAAGTTGTCGAAAAGGTAGTTGTATCGGATGAGGCTACGGTTGGAATCTACAACTTTCAGAAAGGTAGTGATTTTTGTAAATTTGCTGATTATATGGTGAAGCAAGATATCCGTAGTAATGGGGAGTTTTATGTTGCGCCAGTATATACATTTATGGCTAATCAAAAACATAAGATTGGCGTGTTTAATATTGGTGAAGAAGCGAACGGAATGTATGGTTTAGGTATTCCAGCAGATTTAGACCTGTTTAAAGGTTTAAGTGTTTGTCAGAGGGCTACTGATTTTTAATATGAAACATATACATATTATCATTGATAAAAAAGCTGACCCTCGCTCTTATAAAAAAAGGAGCATGACAGAGCAACTTGACTCACACCTCTTAACTGAAAACATCGACTTGCTTTTTTCATGTAGAAAAATACAGGGGATTCAGAGAGGGAGCAAAATAGGACCTATAAATGCTTGCGGGCGTTTTGATGCAATCAAGCAGTTTGATGTCCGTAGAGGGGCGTTTTATAAAATATCATTAGATTGTATGTTTTATGAGTTATTGCTTTGGGACTTTGTACACGAATTAGCTGTGGGAGGCAGCTTTTTAATAATCGAAGATGATGAAGCAATTAATTACCTTCAGAGTAATTACTTTAGTGATTGCTTTGAAGTTACCGCAAATGGTAATGTGGTAGAGTTTAAAAAATTGAGAGCACTCCCTGTAGAGTCAGATAAAGGCTTGTCGCAATGGAGTTTTGGGATACCTACAGGTCCAGGAGATGCTACAATTCTCAATCATGTCGTTGAAAGAATTCTATCTTTTGATTGTGAAAAAGAAATTATATTGTGTGGGCGACCTGGAAATAATTTCAAATATTTAGATGAGGTTTCTATCGTAGGTGAAGATATAGCAGCACCCCCTGTTCAAATTTCTAAGAAAAAGAATGTAATAGTGGAAAACGCTAAATTTTCAAATGTAGCAATTCTTCACGATAGGGTGCTACTACCAGCAGATTTTATCGATAAAATGAAACTTTTTGGTGACTTGTATCCCTTTACCACAATGCAAAGTTTATACTTTAAGGATTACTTCAACAGACGCTTTGTTAGGTATAGTGATGTAGGTACTATCGACTCCTCTGGTGTTTTAACTTTTTCTAAAGAGCAAGAATTAAATCAAACTGCATTTAATGAGGCTACGTTTAGTTCTATTGAGAAATATAGTAAGTTCTATTTTCCTAATCCAGCGTGTTATGAGCCTAGTAAGACTTACCCAACAGGTAGTTTATATATCTTTAAAAAATCTATCTGGAAATTTGCTAAATTAGATGAAAATTTACGCTGGGCAGAATTTGAAGATGTAGAGCACGGTTTAAGAATGTATCGTGAGGGAATACCTTGTAAAGTTAATCCACATTCATTTACACAAAGTATTTTGTCAAGGCCTTTATTATATTGCTCTGGTGAGCAATATAAATCAGCTAAGTTAAAACCAACAATGCGCAAGCCCTCTGATTCTTTGATATTAAAGCAAAAGCCGCTCCTAAAGATTACAGTCAGTGCGGCATTAAAAGGTTATAAAATATTTGAGGAAAAATACTGTGTAGAAAGTAAAATTGGCTTTCAAGATATTCCTAATTCACCCTACAAGAGATATGCACTCTCAAAGAACCTATTGAACCATATTGAATGCGCTAAAACTGATGAAAACATTAAGGCGTTAATTAAAGATTATGAGAAATATATCCTATGTGATCAATTGTCATATTCCAATATTGAACTTTATCACCAGCGTTTAGGAAAGTTGGAGCCAATAAATTATCAGTATTTGGGGACGGATGGTCAGTTTATTCAGCAGTTTTTATGTTCAACTAGGAAGCATTTTGCTGATGACTTAAGTGATTTTTTTAGTAGAAATGGACTCGCAATTAGATTCTTCAGTTTGATTTCGGCGATCAAGTTGAAGTATATGAGCTATAAGCTTGTTTATTTGAATCAGGGGGTGCTTGATATCTATAAAACAATTTTAAATACTACTCCTTGGAAGAAGATTTAAATGAGTATAAATATTTTCTATACAGATGAGCCTTTCAATATTTGCCAACGGGTAAAAAGTAACTTTAAAAGTTTAAACTCTTTTGAAGATAAACTAATTATTACTAACCTTCCTAATGAGAGTGCTGACGCTAATGAAGAGGTGCTATTTATTCAACATGATAAAATATTTAGTGACTATTTGTTAAAGGTGGATGTTAAGTCTTTGTTAAATGAGATTAACAGTGGATGTGGTTTTCTTTGTGTTAATCTATTTTTCCTAAATAATGAACAGCTGATCGAATTCTTGGATAACCTTTTACCTCATTGTACATTTGAACAGTTGAGGAATGTTAACTTTACACTGGTAATTAATAGTAGATATAAAAAAATTCCCTATGAAATTTTATTAGAAAGGCTGTTTATTTCTTCCTGTATAGAAAAACAAAGTTTTCTGTTTGAATATTTGATAATCCGAACTACTAGGCTTCCTTTATTTAGGTGGTGTTTGAGTGCTTTAACAAAAATAAAGCGCCTTAATATGTGGATTAAAAATGTCGCTTAAGCTTGGTTTTTTATTTCAAGGTGAATGCAAGCAAGAGTCTTTGCCTTTTCTTTATGAGCTATATGCAACTTTGAAGAAAAATTGTCATGATTTTTTTATAGTGGTTTCATGTTGGGGTGATGATAAGTATTCAAACATTATAGCCGAAAAACTCAATCTTTTAGATAAAGACAGAGTCAAGATCACTGTTAATCAAAAGCCCGTAATATCAGGTGCTCGCAATATTAATTTGCAGGCGCAGTCTTGTGCTTATGGGATTAAAGAGCTAGAGCGTATGCTATCTAATGATGATTTGGTAGTTAAATGCAGACTAGATCAGGCTTTTAGTATCGATTCAATGATGAATTATATTGAACAATTTAAAAACTCTAAAAAAGGGTTTATGGCTCTAGATATTTTTACACGTCGCAGAGTACCATTTCATCTTGGAGATATGATCTTATGTATGCCATTATCAAGCCACAAGAATTATTGGACTCTAGAGTCATTTAGCTATGAATTAGAATATTTACAATGGTTAAATGGCAGTGAATGCAGTGTTGCTAGGCTTACTGATCGTAACCTTACAAAATGCATTCCTGAAGTTAGGCTGTTAACTGAATACCTGAAAAAGCAAGGACAATCAAGTTTTACACTTAAGGATTGGTATAATTTTCTCAAAAATGATGTTTTCCTTATGTCTTCTGAAAAACTATGTTTGTTTTCGTTTAAAAGTAATAATTTCTGCAATAAGAAGACTGTTATGGCTGCGACTTACTTTTCTCCCATACAATTTAGAGTATCCCCTATAATAGTAGAATGTGTTGAGGAGGATGAAAAGCTTTATGAGCTTTCGGTTTTATCGGTTAAAATTCTTAATGCTGTGGCATTCCTACCCTATATCATAATGGGTATGACTAAACTGATTATGAAACGGCTTCTTAATCTTTTAAAAATGGCCATAAAATTTTTGATTAATCTTGAGAACTCCTCGGCAATTAAGTAGTAAAAAACATGTTATTAATTTCTTCACTCCGCGCACTATATACCTTAAAATCCGAAACAAAAAGAACATATCTTAGTTTTGTTTGGTGGATAGTTGCTCCTGCAATTGATATTGCTGTATTGTATTTTGTTTTTTCTATTCTACTTGGTGGGTTCTCTAAAACAACCAACTTTGCCGCGGTCTTATCAATTGGTATAGTCATTTTTAGTTGGTTTTCCAACTCTGTAAATAATGCATCTAATGCTATTGTTGGGCAAAAGCATATAGCTATAAATACACCGATTAAACTTATTTCGTTAGTGTTATCTGTTAGCTTATCCGATTTATTCAAGCAGTTAATAGTAGTATTTGTAGGGTTACTTTTATTGAAACTACTAACTACTTTCTCTATCAACTATTTCTATCTGTTGTGTATTATTTTTGTGCAATTCTTTTTCATATTTAGCTTTTCCCTAATTACGGCACTCATTATTCCTTTAATTCCAGACTTCAAATTAGTTTTGAGCGTTATAGTACAGGTAATGATGTTCTCATCAGGTGTGTTTTTTTCAATCAACAATATACCGGAACAATTTAAAAGTTTAATTATCTTAAACCCACTGGCAAATATTATTGAATTAAGTAGATTCGTAATTATTGACAACTATGAATCTCCTTTGGCAATTTCATCGTCTATATCAGCTCTAGTTATCACAACAGGCATCTTATTTATTGTTGCAATACTTTTCCATCAGCTAGTTTCTGATAAAGTAAGGAAGGTTCTATAATGTCTCTTGTTTTAGAAAGTGTTTGTTTAGAGCGTTATAAAACAGGCCGAATATTATCAGGTAAAACAAAGGTATTAGAGGATCTTTCTTTAGAAATCAGTGCCGGCGAAAATGTGGGTATTATTGGGCATAATGGAGCAGGTAAGAGCTCAATTTTAAAAATGATGGCGGGGATCTATAAGCCTACTAGTGGGAATGTAATCAATACTTTCAAACACACAGCTTTGGCCACTTTAGAGTTGGGTTTTGATTATGAGCTTAATGGGTTGGATAACATTGTATTAATGGGAATAATAATAGGTTTTAGCTATCGAAAAATTCTCATGTATAGAGATGAAATTATTAATTTTTCAGAGCTAGGTGATGCGATAGAGCGCCCATTAAAAACGTATTCATCTGGTATGTGCGCCCGTCTTGCTTTTTCAATTATCTTTGTTCTTGAAGCAGATCTGATTCTGGTTGATGAAGTTTTGGGAGTTGGTGATGAAAGTTTTCGAAAAAAGTGTGAAGCCAAGTTTGAAAAGATGCTTTTGTCAGATAAAACATTAATTATAGTGAGTCATGATGCTGACTTCATTCAGAAAAACTGTAATAAAGTTATTACAATAGAGAAAGGAAGATTAGTTAATGTTAAGCAAGTTAGTTGAATCATTCTTTTATGATAAACAGAATCTAGCAGATAAGCTTGATAAATTAGAAGATCGGCACCGGGCCCTTGAGACTGAATTAAATAGAATTTCGAAGGAAAACTCAGAGTTAAAAGCTTCATTTTCAGAAGCTGTTTCTTTCAATAATCTGGAAATAGAAACTTTAAAAGCAGGGATGGAGGAACAAAGGTTTTCTGGTCATTATGATGTTTGGAGAGAGAAAAGAGTAACAGCCATTATCGAGCACTTCGGCCCACAGTGGTTTCAGGGAAAGAAAATTCTTGAATTGGGGTGTGGGTATGCAGATATAAGCTTGATGTTTGCTACTCTTGGTGCTGAAGTGAGTGTTTGTGACGCGCGAAAAGAGCATATTGATATTGTCATTTCCAGATACCCCTGGATGAAAACATATATTGCGGACATTAACAAAGAATGGCCGTTTGAAGAAGCGTATGACCTAATCATACACATGGGGGTTCTTTACCATCTAGATGATATCAATTATTCATTGATTAAGTCATTGGAAAGTGCAGACAATCTTGTTCTTGAGACCGAGGTTTCTGACTCTAATGATCCTTCATTTTTGCTTAAAGTTGAAGAAGACTCAAAAGGGTATGACCAATCTATTACAGGGGTGGGTAGCCGACCTTCACCTGCTTATATAGAAAGTTTAATCGGAAAGTTTCAAGGGAACTTAGAAAGAATTAGTGATAGTAGGTGCAATTCGTATTTCCACCAGTACAACTGGCTACCTAGGAACGATAACTCTTGGAGGCATGGTTTAAGAGGATTTTGGTTTTTCTCTAAACATAAGCAATCAAACTAAGCTATAAAGTGATCTTCCCCTGAAATTATGCCACAACACTAATGAAAATCGGGGGAAGCCTAGAGACCTAAACTTAATTAACTTTACTTCTTACGAAGTCTTTTTAAATAATACTATTGTGTAATAGTGTAGTGCACTTTGTGGTGTGAAATAATTAAGTTCAAGCTTCAGCTGTGTAGTGTAGCGGCATATAAAGATTCTAAAGCTGTGGCCAAAATTAGTTGGCCACTACAAGTTCAAGTCTGAGCTATTACAAATTACTCTTTTTATCTTGAGCTATTCTGGCTTTCAATTTTTCTATTTCCTTAACTTGCTGCTTTAGTACTGAGGTCAATACTGCAACTATATCCATTGTTGATAGTCTTTGTTTATCATTATAAGAGACTAACTCGGGCACATCCTCTGCAATAAAACCAATGAAAGTTTCTTTAGGTTCAGTCTTGTAGTTAAAACTAACAGGGTTTAGTCCCAATAAGGCTGAATATGCTTCATCAAAACTTAGTGAATGAATATTTTCTTTCAATCGTCTACTAGAGGCATTTGTCCAAGTACCACCCAATGATAGGCTTGCCCCATTTTCGTGAAGGATTGCATGTTGTCCGCCTGTGCCTGTTCCAAATCCGATAGAACTAATACCATTATTATTTGCGCTTTGCTCAATTAATATTGCAGGTTCAACAGAGGCGTCATAAATAATTAATTCATCGTTACTTGCATTAAAATTATTCCGAGAGCTTATTGACCAATTTATTGCTTTGTTCTTAGAAAAAACTAAGGCTGATCTATTAGCTACATTTGGACTATTGATTTCAATGGTGTTACTTTCATCGGAATTACCGTTGATATATAGCTTTGGTATTCCATCATTTAAATTAAAGAGCTCAGTTCCCAAACCAACTTGACCATCTTCTGTGACAATGAAATCGTCATCGTCCTCACTTGAGTTTTCCAAATGAAATTGAGCATTTGTTGGGATATTTGTTTGCCCAAACGAAACATCGCCATCAGGGTGCACAACGAGGGAGTTGCTTGGTGCACCAGGGTATAGGCGGATTGGCAGTGTACTACCATTGGTTGTATCCCTTACAAAAAAGTTTGCTTCGTTACCAGCTACATCCCATATTTGAGGTGAGAAGCCTGATGACCCGTCTTGCTCTAAACGTAATGTAGGAGTATTTCCAGAAGTTACGTGTAAATCAACTGCAGGGGTGGAGGTTCCAAATCCTACATTGCCATTATTGTTTATATAGAGGGAATTGCTTGGGGCCCCTCCTATTAGAGTCAATGGCCTACGGGCTGCATCTGTATCTTCAATCGAAAAATATTCTTTACCACCATTTGTCGAGTCATTAATAACAATTCGCCAATCACGTTTAGGGAATGAGGATGTCGTACTGGTATCTTGAAAGTGAATGCGAACGTTGTTTTCTTTTAAGCGAATAGTATCGAAGCCAAAATTCTCACCGTTAACGCAATCGAAACCAACACAATTACTACCATCAATAATCACATCATCTAAATGAACAATATCAGCATTGACTGTTAAACTTGCTAATAGGGCTGAAGTAAGCGCGCTTACTTTAAAAAGTTTACTCGTTCTCATGTGCTGTTCCTATTTCTGGCCTAGTGATAAGTTAGGGTGCTTTTCATCGGTTTGTTCAAATGTTATCACTGCAAAGTTTTCTGTAGTAAATTTTCCGTCAGCAACATCTACTTTACTTATGTAACCGCGCGCATCCTCGGGACGTCCGTTATTCATTGTGTCCTTGATTTCGTAGAGGTATGTGATAGCTTGAATTTGATAATTAAATGTACCATCTGTAGGTAAATTTAAACTGTTAATATCAAGAGATGGAATATCTGATTCAAACGATTTTGAAAACCCATTAGGTCCCGAAACAGAAATAATGTATTTGTCATAATTCTTTAGGGGGGTAAAGTCTATATAATTTGCAGATTTGGTGACAGCAATACTCTCAGACTTGGCTTGCTGAAGTTTTATAATATCCGCATTGGCAAGTGCGTTACCACAGGTAACAGCACAAGCTAATGACAAAATTAGCTTGCTGGGCATAATTCGTTCCTCTTCGTTTGGGGTCCCTAAGTGCGATTGGGTTGATCACTAATTGAACTCGACGCAATTATTATTTTTTAATAGATTCTCATAAGTTTAACAAATATTTACAAATGTGAAATAATAGATTGCATTGATATTGGTCTGAACAGTTATTGTTCAACTCTTTAGTGTGGCGATAGCTTATTTTCCTAATGCTATTTCTGTACTTTGTATCTTGTAGGATGCTTACTATTATGACTAAAACAAAGTTAGCGCTCGCTTTTGCTTATGCGTCTTTATTTATCTCCTTATCTTTTTCCCTTTACGCAAACCAAACAAATTCGCTTGACACCATTTTAAAAGCTATCAATGAACTTGAAAAAAAATCTGAGCCAAAATGTTATGCAACTGCATCTCGCTTAGAAGATTTTATGTTTGGTACTCCACTAAGTGATGAAGCTCGATTTGCTAAAAACTTATTGCAAAAGCAATACATAAATACACTTTGGCAAGCTGCACATAAAATTGCTTTAAGAGAAGCCGAAGAGGTTGTCTTACGCAGCCATATAGAGCAAGCACAAATTGCACTTTTTGAGATAAACAAAGATGAATTTGGTCATTGGGTTGTTGATTTTGACGAAAATAAGTCTGTCACTTTGCATAAAGATGATAAACGTCAATATGGCAGTATAGCCTATTCGTTACGCGCTGTTTTAGCGGTACAACAAGAAGCTTTACTTGATTTTGACCATGAACTTTTACCCCTTACTTCTAAAGCTGTTGAAGGGCTAAAAGATAGCTTAGACTTTTATACGTTGGCAGCGTTAAAAGTGGCTGACAATAGTGCACGCCTTAATAATAAACGCTTCATTGAAGTTGAAAATATCAATTCTGTTTGGCAGCAATTAGGGGGAGCCCCAACCAAAGCTAAATCAGTTGTCGCTCAAGTCGATTATCAGAAAAAAACGCCAGCTTTGTTGAATCAAATGGTTGATAAAAAATTAAATTCTTACTCAGCTTATAATAAAGTATCTAATCAGGTGTTTTTACGAAATCTGCAAGTTTATTTTGCTCGTACCTCATGGCCTAAAAAGCAACAAGACCGTGAAGCGATTATCAACCTATACACAGAGCTTGTCAGTCAGTTTTCGGCACAGTTGTATATGGGGGCACAGCAACTTGCAATGGCTGAACAACAAAAGCTTGTGCAAGAAAAGCATGTATATACTTTTATAAATAAGTTTATTCCTCATAAAATTAATGAATATGAAGATGCGATTTTCTTTCCTAATTTACATAAAGAAGGATCGGTGTACATTGAATCTTATGATATGGATGCCTTTCGAGATGCAGGTGCGCACTGGCAGTACTTGAAAAATGCAATTAATCAAGCAAACTTTGAATTGTATATTGAGCCGGATCCGTTTGCTGCGGAATTGTTAACTGAAAATATTGCCCAATATGGGGTACTGCTGTTACGTGAAGCCGGTACGCTTGCTAAAACCAGTGACTCTGCTGTTTTATCTGTCTCACATTTGCAAAGCGCCCAGCAACTTATTGTAAGTAAAACAGAGCGTCATGCTAAAGCAGGCTCTCTTCAAACAAATCAACAGAAATTTGCTTCAGCCCAGCAAAGTAATAAATCAGCCAAGTTTATTAATGTGTCTGAGCAAGCCCTGTTTGATTATCAACACCGCTCGGCAGACTGGCTTAATCGTCAGTTAAGAACATTTTTACGTAAAGATGAATCAACGGGCATTATTACTATCCCGCCTGCCTTTGGTGGCTCAGGGGTCGCAGCAGAAGACATTAATAACGATGGACTAACAGATATTTTTATTCTTGGTGGGCGAGGAAATAAGCTGTTTTTAAACCAAGGTGATGGCACCTTTAAAGATGTGACACAGGCTTATAAGCTCGAATGGCAGCGAGCTGAAGATAATCATCCAGGTGAAGCTAGGCAACCAATTATTGCTGATATTAACAATGATGGTTACCAAGATATTATTGTGACTTATGTTAATGACCTTCACCGTGTATACAAAAATATTGATGGTAAGTATTTTAAAGATGTTACTGATGTTGCCAACTTGGGTGGTAAAGGTTTGGTAGGTGGCCCTGCTACCGTATTCGACTTTGATAAAGATGGTGACCTTGATCTGTATATCACATATTTCGGTAATTACATCACAGGAGATTTACCTACACTTAAGCGTCGTAATACCAATGGCAAACCAAATCAATTATTTGAAAATGTAGGTGGATTTAAGTTTAAAAATATTACGCATGGTTCAGGCCTAGATAACACAGGTTGGGCACAAGCCGTCGCGCATACCGACTTAAATAATGATGGCTGGCAGGATGTAATTGTGGGTAACGATTTCGGTGTAAATGGTTACTACCTTAATCAGAAAGATGGCACTTTCGTCGACGTATCAAGTGAAATAGGAACGGATAAACCTTCTTATACAATGGGTATTGGCATTACTGATCTAAACCAAGATCAGTTACCAGATATTTATATTTCAAACATTGTCACTATGAATAAAGATGAAACCTATGTATTGCCTAACGAAGATACGCAAATGAAGTTTAATGCTGACAAACTTGCGCATATGCGAGTTGTAGAAGCAAATGATCTGTTCATTTCGCAACAAGGTGAGCAATTAAGTTATGCTGCCAGTGAACAAATCGGCCGTGGTTATTCATCAACAGGTTGGTCTTGGGATGCCGATTTCTTTGATTATGATCTCGATGGTGATGATGATTTATACGTACTGAATGGTATGAATGAATTCAATTTATATAGCAGCAAAAATCCTTATTATGAAGATCAACACGGTAATAAGCAGCAAGCATATTTACCAGTAAGTGAACAAGAAGAAAATATTTTCTTTGAAAATAAAAATGGCCGTTTAGATACACAAGAAAATTCATTAGGGCTTAACTTATTGAGTAATTCTCGTAGTGCTAGTTACTTTGATTTAGAGAATGATGGTGACCTAGACATCGTAATAAACAATTATCACGAACCAGCAGCGTTGTTCGAAAACAAACTACAATCAACTAATAACTGGCTTAAAGTAAAATTGATAGGAGATGTAGCACAGCAAGTGTCAAAAGATGCGATTGGCGCGCGCATATATGTCACTTTGCCTAATGGTAATCAGGTGTGGCGAGAAATCCGTAGTACAGACGGTTACATGTCAGTACACCCAAAACAACAACATTTCGGCCTTGGTAAGGTAGAGTTCGTAGATATTAAAGTTATTTGGCCAAACGGAAAACATTCAGAATTTAAAAAGGTAAGATCAAACCAAAGTAAGGTAATCAAATTGTAATGGCTCGAAGTACCTCTGTTGTTATTAAAAGTGTTATTTGGGCTATCGGTTTAACAGCTATACCATTATTAAAGGCTGAAACAGTTGATACAATTTTACCGCCAAAAACGAGTTTGAATCCGGAAAATTTCAAACAGTGGCAAACTGCATACACTAAAAAATCGGATGTCATCGATGAGTTATTAAATTCTGCTGGTTTGAATAGGCGGTCTCCAAGCTATTTAAATGAACTGATTCTTCAAGCGTCACCGTATTTACTGCGTCATGCAGTTAATCCAATCAATTGGATGGCGTGGGGTGATGATGCATTTGATAAGGCAGCATATGAAGGGAAGCTCATATTCCTGTCCATTGGTTATTCGACCTGCCATTGGTGTCATGTGATGGAAAAGGAAAGCTTCGTCGATCTTGACGTTGCAAAAATACTAAATCAGCACTTTATTAACATTAAAATTGATAGAGAGTTACAGCCTGATATCGATGCTTATTTTACTGATGTACTTACTACGGTTAAAGGCAGTGCAGGTTGGCCTATCACAGCAATTTTGACAACAAAAGGTGAACCTATTTGGATCGATTCCTATGTTGTAAAAGATAAACTTCTTATCATTAGTGAACGCTTTGCTAAAATTTGGCAAACGCAACCGAAACGTTTATTGCAAGTGGCTGATAATATTTCAAACCAAGTCGCATCATTATCTCTTGAAACAGGTTCTAAGTGGTCTACAACACAAGCTAAAAGTAACCTTGATGAGTTGTTATCCAATTTAGATGCAGATCAAGGGGGGCTTATCGGGGCGCCGAAATTTCCAAGTGAGTCTCTTTTATTATTAGCCTTACAGGCTTATCAACAAGGCGCAAGCAAGGTGCTTAAATCCCAATTAACGCTTTGGTTGAGCCGTTTAACTAGCCGTGGGATCCGTGACCATGTGAATGGTGGGTTTCATCGCTACGCGACAGATGCAATTTGGCAGGTGCCACATTATGAAAAAATGTTGTATAACCAAGCTTTGCTGATTAAGGTATTTGCTCAAGCAGGCTATTTACTCAAAGATCAAAATTACATTGATGTTGCAAAAGATACCGTTGCTTTTCTAGAGCGTGTAATGAAGTCACAAACTGGTGGTTATTACAGTGCAATAGATGCTGATTATTTTGAGCAAGAAGGGCGTTACTACCTTTTTTCTAAAGATGAAAAAGCCATGTTTGAGTCAAAAACGATTAATGCTTTTGCATGGTATCAGTTTAAAAACAAAGAGCTTTATGCTCCGTATATAAATGAGCAAAACAACGAGGATAAATCCTTAAAAAAGGCCCGGGCAGTACTTTTAACTGAAAGGGCAAAGCTTGCTCTACCTCATATTGATAAAAAAATCTTACTGTCTTGGAATGCCTTACTCGTAGATGCGTTTGTGCAGCTATATATGGCAACAGATGACGTGTATTATCTATCAAAAGCACAATCATTGGTTACAACTCTTGAAGAAAAATTAATTGATAATGGTAAATTAAAACGTGCTTATTATTTAAATTCAGCGGGCGGCGAAGCCTTATTTGAAGACTATGTTTATTTAGCAAATGCCTATCAAAGTTTATATACTGCGACATTTGAGTTTCATTGGCAATCTAAAGCAAAAAGCATGCTACGTGAAATCGTAAATAGAAAGCTAGTGCCACAAACAATTCGTAATTCAAGTGATGGGGAGTTAATATCACCTGATGCGGTGTTTTATCAATTAGCGAAACAGTATGCGTTTTCAGATAGTGTAATTTCGCAAGCTACAAGAAAACATAAAAAAAACCTGCAAAATGCTTATTTAAGAAATCCTAAAACATCCTTTTCTAGTGTTACAAGCTTATTGAATTTACAACAAACGAGTAAGCGCCATACATTTGCACAAGGTAACGGCCAAATAAAATTACAAACAGGGACGAGTAATCAAGCGAAGCTAGTTATCAATTTAAAACCTAAATGGCATATTAATTCTCACATACCAAATGAAAAGTCTTTAATTGCTACAGAGTTATTAATCGATGGGAATAAAATCGATAATACTGCTTATCCCCAGCCTGTCACTAAAAAGCTTGGTTTTAATCAAGCGCCATTAAGCTTGTTTGAGCAAAGTATTGAAATTGATTTCCAAGCAACAGGGAAGTGGTTAAAGGTCAAGCTTCAAGCATGCAGTGATGAAGTGTGTTTACTACCGGAATCTTTTACTTTAAAGCTTTAAAGTTTAAGCGGTGGCAATTGTCACCGCTTAAGAAGCTATTTAGCTCTAAACTTAAACTGATTTATCAATAACTCTAAGTCTTTCGCAAAAGCGTGTCTGTCATCTTTTTTACTAAGTGCTTGTATCAGTAAAAATTTGCCTTTTTGTGTCGAAGTAATTTGATATACCCAAGCTGCTTGGTCATCCTTATTTGTATAGGCTTCAGTTGAAAGTGCCGGAATACCATTAATTTTGACAGTGCTGTTTTTTATAATCTCTACATCATTTAAGCTTTGTGAGTTTTCAAGAAAGTGTGTACTTAATGTTTCAACACTATCGACTTCTTTGGCTAATTTTCCGTGGCTAACAACAACATTAGCACCAGGAAAGTTCTCAGAACTCAATACGACTGAATTTAGGCTACGTTGAACAAGTTTAAAATTATCTGTGTGAGTAAATAAGAAGGGCAAGCCGGTATACAGGCGAGCGCTATCGTTTGTTTGTACAGCAGTACTAAATAAACTTTGTTTAATTGCAGCTTTATGTTGTTTATTTGAGCTTTCAGGGTAACTTGCTTCAATATGTAAGCTAGAAAGTTTGTCGCCTGCAATTAACCAAAGCTTTTCATAATAAGTACCGGCAATGATTTGTCTTAATGTAAGTAGCGTGCAATTAGCACCATTAACAACAACTTGCTCAGAGTCGAGTAATTGATATTGGCTTTTTAACAAGTTTTCGGCGGTTAATTGCGTTAAGTAAGTGTCAAAAGGCACTTCGATTTCATTTATCTTGATTCTCGAAAAGGTTTCGGGTTGTACAAAACCATAATGTTCTTGAGTTAATTTAAACCCTACTGGCTTTTCTAATTGTATTTCCATACCTTGACTAATGCGAAATGTTTGGGTTAAACGCTCTGAATTATACTGGTCAGAGGTGCTGTTACAACCGCTCAAAAGAATACAGAACAATGCCATGGCAAGCGAAATTAAAGGCGTTTTCATAAATGGTTATTGTGTATGTTAAATTTTTTTAAGGGTAACAAAGATTAATCGTTGTGAATAGATTGTTATGAAACTATCCATAGACTAGAATTGTTACAACTTCATCAATAATAATAACCACCTCCTTGAGTGAGCGTTATGCTAAAATCTAATAAATTTTCTCAGTCACTTGTCAGTGGCGTACTAGCTTTTTGTTCATTTAGTGCAATATCAGCTAGTGTAGCACCTGCATTTACGCCAAACACTATTGGCGCGAATTCAGAGAGTCAATTAACGCTAACGCTTTCAAACTCAAGTGGTACAAATGATCGTGATATATCATTCACTGCGAATTTACCCGCCGACATAAGGGTTTCAACTCCATCTATTAGTTCAACAAATTGTGGGGCAACAGCTAATGTAACTGCGGTAGATGGCGCTAGTAGTTTTAGTTTATTAAATGCTGTGTTAGCCAATGGTGAGTCATGCCAATTAACAATCATGACGACAAGTAGTACCGTTGGCACACATACATTTACTATGCCTGCTATTGAGATTGGTTCCACTACAAGTTCTCCCGTATCAACAAATTTGATTGTCGCTACAGATAGACCGTCGGTTAGTTTTTCTTTAGATAAATCTACGGCAGTCATTGGGGAAAATATTCGCGCCACATTAACATTTGATAATAGCGCAGTTACTAATGACATATTTAGTTTGACGGCTAACTTTCAGTTGCCTAATGGTTTGACTATATCTGATTTCCCTGATACCTCAAATGATTGCGCATTTGGTATATATTCAGGAGGCAATGTAAGTTCGCCGGGTGATTCTGTTTTTTCTGTATCAGGTTTTAATACTACATCAGCAGCAGTCGCATCAGGTTCAACTTGCTCAATTAGTCAAAATATAAAAGCGAGCAACACATTTTCAGGGATTGTTGCTTCCGGTAATATTACCGGTGTAAGTGGCTTTTCAACGATTGAATTAGGCTATGCTGCTGATAATATTGTAATAAATCAACCTTCACTTAGCATGAATGTTTTATCTCCGGTTTCAGCTGGTGAAAGTACCAAATTAGAATTTAAATTGAGGAATTTTGAGCGTATTAGTGCCGCTTCAAAAATTGATTTTACTGTCGATTTAAATGCTATTACCCCGTCTGCAATTCCCGGAATTAACTGGAGCTCAGCTCTTCTTAATGATGTATGTGGTAATGGTGATCTCTCGGGTAGTGGTAGTGCATTAATTACCTTTTCAAACGGCTCACTGGCTGCGGAAGAAAGTTGTACCTTTATCGTAGATATCAATATTCCAGCGGGTTCAACACCTGGTGCATACAAAATTGCTTCTAGTTCAGTGCTGATTGACAGTATAAATAAAGGAACCGCTTCTACAGACTTAATTGTTGTGGGGGCTCCAACGGCAGCATTGCGCTTTACACAAAGTGGTAACCCAGTAACAAGTATTGCTGCGGGAGACACTGTAGGTATAGAGTTTACTTTTACTGATACCAGTAACTCAGCTGTCACTGATTTACAGGCAGTACTTGAACTTACGGGCGGCTTACCGTTTCCAATAACTGCAACACTGCCGCCAAATCCCAATCCAGCTTGTGGAGCTGGTTCCTCGGTGTCTCTTATTTCGCTCGGTACTGATAGACAAGGGTTGCAGCTATCTAGCGGAAACCTAGCTGCGAATGGAAGTTGCACTTTTACGGTCGATATCGCTATTCCAAACGGTTTAGAAAGCGGTTCATTAAGTTATACAATGACTTCAGCCTCAGCTACAGTTAATACAACCACTGTATACCCAAAACTACCAAGCTTTTCAGTAAACTTGGTTGGAGCACCAAGTTTAAAAGTTGAAATGCCTAAAGGGGTATTGGGAGGTGATAGCGCTAATGCCGTGTTCACACTTTCTCATAGAGATATTAGCCCAGCCAGCGCAACAGGAATTAATTTTACACTTGATTTAAATACTGTATTAGCTGGTTTAACGGCTACAAATTTACCACTAACAGATGTGTGTGGTTCAGGTTCAACTGTCGCAGGCTCTGCTGGTGAGACCTATATTACCTTATCTGGCGCATCGCTTGCGCCAGGTGCAAGCTGTAACTTTAACATGGCTTTAAATATTCCTAACAGTGCAATACCGGGAGAGTTTACAGCTACAACTTCAGCTGTTAGCGCGACAGTAGATGGATTAAGTGTTACTGGTAATGTTGCTTCTAATGAACTTGTGGTTACAGGGCTTAATGGTAAGTTAGAGTTTTTGACGTCTGCTATTCCTGGAGGTACCGTTACTGCAAGATACACGTTTAGTAATGTAGGTCCGACTGATTTAACCGCACTGACATTTACGCATAATCTAAACGATATTATCTCGGGTACTAATTATTCAGGTTCTGCACTTAATGATATTTGTGGGTCAGGTTCATCCCTATCCGGAACGACATTTTTAATATTTACGGGTGGTAACATTCAATCTGGTCAAAGCTGTAGTTTTGATATCGAGGTGAACGTCCCTGTCGCCACTACATTGAGTAACTATAATACAACAACGAGTAGTGTTAGTTATAATATTGGCTCAAATGTTACAATTGACCCCCTGGTAACTCAGCTAAGTGTTGATACTCCTTTGCGTGTAACAGCGGCGTTTACAACCAGTTATGTTACCGATAATAGTACAGCAAATCTTGAATATACATTAGCGAATATAGGTTCAAATACTGTTGACTCAATCGCATTTACAGATAATTTTGGTGCCGTTCTTAGTGGTGCTTTAGCGAATATTTCGTCATCAAATCAGTGTAATGGTACTTTAACAGGCAGTTCTTCATTGAATTTTTCAGGCGGTTCAATATTGGCGGGGGAATCATGCAAAATCACTGTAGGTATCGATTTACCCAATGTAAATAGTCAAACTCTGTTCACCACAGTAAGTTCATCATTTTCCGCATTAAGTAATTCAATAGCAATCTCTGCGGACGCTGTTAGTTCAAGTTTAACGATTATTGATAATGCACAAGATATCGTGACAACCATTGGTTTGCCAAGTGCGGTGTTGACTAATACGGGGCCAGTATCATTTCCTATAACATTCACTAAAGCAGATGAAGTTAATTTAACTCCCAGTGATATAATACTCTCTAAAAGTGGTACAGCAAATGCCACTATCTCAATTACAAATGGAACAACTACAACTCCTCAAGTAGTCTTTTCAAATATCTCTGGAGATGGCTCTCTTGCATTCTCAATTAATGCAGGGGTGGCAAGGAACAGTGCGGGAAGTTCGATTGCAAGTTCACCTTCACAAAGCGTCAATGTTGATAATGTAAAGCCAGTAATCACATTGACTTCCAGCCAAAATGGTAATCTATTGAATAATACGGTGCCATTTGTTGTAACAATCGACTTTATTACAGATAATGATGCGCTTGCTGTGGCAAGCTCTAATTTAACGTTAGTCAATGCGACTGTAGATGATTTTTCTGTTAATGATGGGAATAGTGCCAATATAACGTTTACGCCTTTGGCTGATGGCCAGGTCAGTATTACATTGGCGGCTAACCAGATTGTTGACGCGGCTGGAAATGGTAATGATTTGCAAGTGGTTGGCTTTACTTATGATAATACTAAACCAACGGTAGTAATTAGCACATCTAAAACTACTGTTAATGGTGCATTTCTCGCAAACTTTGACTTTTCTGAGGCGGTTACAGGCTTTGATATCAGTGATATTAATGTTACCAATGCAAACCTAACTAACTTCTCAGGCTCGGGTGCTAATTACACAGTCACTGTTACACCTTTAACTGAAAGTGTTGTTACTTTAGAGGTTGCGACTGATAAAGCTCAAGATAATGCAACTAATGGTAATTCTGCTTCAAATAAACTCTCTGTAAACTACGACACCACTGCACCTATCCCATCTATCAGTGTACCTATAACAATACAAAATACGCTGTTTTCTGTATTAATTTCATTTAATGAAGAGGTCGTTGGATTTGATATTAATGATATTGTTGTAAGTAATGCCTCTCTTTCCAATTTTACAAATACAGGTTCTGGTAACTATACCCTTGATGTGACCCCAATATCTGATGGCTCTGTTACTATAGATATTGCAGAGGCTGTGGCACAGGATGCTGCGGGTAATAACAACACAGCAGCAACAACAGCGGTAATCAATGTTGATATATCCGCACCGTCAACGGTTATTTCAGTGCCAAGCAGTCCACAAACAACTGCATTCAAAGGAACTATCACATTCAGTGAATCAGTAGTAGGCTTTACACAGTCAGATATCACTACATCTAATGCGAGTTTGTCGGATTTTACAGGCTCAGGTGATACTTATAGTGTAACTGTAACGCCAGTTTCAGAAGGAAAAGTGACATTAGGTGTAGCAGCAAACGCAGCTCAGGATAATGCGGGTAATGGAAATACCGCATCAACAACTGTGACAGTTGATTTCGACCTTACTGCTCCAACAGTAGAACTAGCTACAGCTAGTGATGTCATCGATGGTGAATTTGAGGTAATGGTTACCTTTGATGAGGTAATAACAGGTCTTGAAATAAGTGATTTCGAACTTGAAAATGCTACAGTTTCATCGCTAACCGGTATTTCAAGTACTTCATTCAAGCTATTAATTCAACCGATATCGAGCGGTCAAGTTTCAGTATTATTAAAGGCAGTTGCCGTTCAAGATCTTGCTGGTAATAACAACTTAGTATCTAATAAATTGGTTGTTCAATATAATAATGGACTCGTTTCAGTTAGTATCAAATCTCCTGGAAAAGCGAATAATGCCTTTAAAGCTGAGTTTGAGTTTTCAGGCGCGGTATCAGGCTTTGATATGAAAGATATACTTACTAGTAACGCAGATTTAAGCAATTTCACAACGATTTCATCTACTCTCTATGCTGTTGAAGTTGATGGCATTTCAGTTGGACCTATTACTTTAAGTGTACCTGAAAATGTGGTCCTTGATGAGTTTGGTAATGGCAATGCTGCTTCATCTGTCATAACTATAGATTTTGACAATATAGCGCCAAAACCCGTAACTTTAACGCCTACAAATAATAGCGAGTTAGTTGCCATTTCAACAGTGTTCGCTATTACTTATGATGAACTTATTTTGCAGGGAAGTGGCGATATTAAGCTGATTAATATTGACGATGGCACTGAAATGCTTGCTATAAGTAAAAGTGTGGCAGGTGACTCTCTAGAGTTTGAGTTTGCCGACAGTTTAAGAGTTAATGCCCAGTATCAAGTAAAGGTTGATAAGGGAGTTGTTGTCGATCTTTTTGAAAATCAATCACCCCCAACCACTGAATGGTTCTTCACAACTACAAATTTAGCCCCTGTAGCCTCTGATGATAGTGCAACTACAGATGAAGACATAAAAGTCGCAATAGAGATCACTTTAAATGATAGTGATAGTGACAATGAACTCGATTTAAGTTCTGTTGAGTTATCAAATGCGGAACATGGCTCAGTTCATTATATTGGAAATGGCATAGTTGAGTATATTCCAAATCTAGATTTTAACGGCACCGATAGTTTTACATATACAATTGCCGATGTTGCTGGCTTACGATCAAATCAAGCAAGCGTAACTATCAATGTAAGTAGTATTAATGACGCTCCAAAATTTATATCAGAGCCAATTTTAAATGCAAATGCCCTAGTTGAGTATATCTATAATATTGAAGTTTCTGATGTTGACTCTGAAGACTTAACAGTTTCAATCACAAATGTTACTACTCTACCTGAATGGCTTAATCTAATTGGGTTGCAGTTAATTGGTACACCTCCAGCAAGTGCAATTGGTGAAGAGTTTAATATTATACTTCAAGTTGAGGATGGCGAGCTTAAAGATACTCAGTCATTTACATTAAAAATAGATGAATTTGATAATTCCATCATCACCATCTTACAGAGTGTAAATGTTGAACAAATTATCATAAATCAACCTTTTGAGTTAACAGTAAAGGTTAGCAATGAATCTGCTCAAACAGTCAATGTTGGCGATATTTCAATAGCCTTATCTGGTGCTGAAGTTGTTGAACAATCTGAACGTTGCATCTTGGTTGACCAAATTTTTAAGTGTCAACCTGATAAGAGCTTGTCGCAAATGGATTCGATGGAATTTAAGTTTACACTTCAAGCGATTGAGATAGGCGAATTAAACTCAAATGTGACACTGACTATTAACGAAGAAATTAGTAAACAAGATAGCTTTGCTAAAAATATCAGTGAAAATTCATCTGATGAGTCAGGTGAGCAACTACTTCTTTCAGCTGTAAATAGTTTAGCCACTGCAGATTTTAACAATGATGGTTTAATAGATATTGTATTTGCAGCAAATCAGAATAGTGCAGTATTTTTAAATAAAGGTGCAGGTCAGTTTGAGTTGACTGCATCTATTTTAAGTAATGAAAACGTGTTGCACGTTGCTGTTGGTGATTTTAATAATGATGGTTTTATAGACATCGCATTTGCAACGGAAGGACAGCTTGGCTCTGGTGTTTTATATAATTCAGGTAATGCGACCTTTGCTGATATTCAGATTATATCTAAGACTCCAAGTAAGAAAGTATTTGCATTTGATATCAATCATGACACGCAGACTGACATCGCTTACTTAGATAGTTCTATTTTAGGCATTAGCATTTTTACGCAACCATTCGGTGATGTTTGGCAAACGCAAACAGTTGGCTTTAAAGTAACTGAAAATCAAGTGTTGTATAATGATTTAGCGAGCGGTGATATTAACAATGATGGATTAGTTGACTTAGTATTGGCTGTTGAGAATGATGCATTAGAGGTTTGGTATCAAAATGCCAATGGTGATTATAATAAACATCAAACTGAAATTTTTAATGCTCAAAATGTTATTTTAACAGACCTTACCGGTACTGGGCGTTTAGACATTATTGCATTGGCAGAAAAAGGCATTGCAATCATGAATTCTCAAAATAGCGAGGTTAATTATATTTCATCTGTAGGTTATCAAGCGATTGATATTTCAAACTTGCACGGAGATGAACTACTGGAAATAGCTCTGTTGTCTAAAGGAGGTGACCTTATAATTTATACGCCAACTGAAGAAGGGTATAAGCCATTACCTACCGTTTTTGAGGCTGCTGATGCAAATGGTTTTGTGTTGACCGACGTTGATATGGATGGTGATACTGACATGGTTATTTCTTCGTTTTCGGGTGAAAATGAAATACGATTTAATCAAGGTAATGGGTTATTTGGGCAGCAAACAACAGACCTTAGTCTTATTATCTCTAACACATATAAATCTGTTACATTAGGTGAATTGGTAGAATTTGATATTGTGATTGAGAATAATGGGTTGGCTCATGCGAACAATCCAAAGCTACTAATTAGCATTGATAACGCCTCAATTGACTCCATTAATTCAGAAAAGGTAACGTGTATTGCCGAATCAAATAGCTATATTTGTGAACATCAGGGGAGTATGGAAGTTGGTGACAAAATTAACTTATCTATTTTAGTTAACTTTACTTCATTAGGAACTGCTGTTCTTAATGCTGAAGTGGCTAATGAGAGAGTCGATGATGATGCGTCAAACAATATGCAGGAAATTGCTGTTAATGTTGTTGCAAAGTCTATTATTGAGCCTCCGAAGAAAAGGTCCTCAGGCAATCTGTTCTACTTGCTATATTTTGTGTTAGTGATAATGATAGTTCGTAAAAGACAGACTGGCTTTCATGGTAAATCAATTTGCTAGTGTGTAAACTAGCCTTCTTAATTGGAGGCTAGTAATTGAAAGTATTACATATTGGGAAGTATTACTTCCCTTTTTTTGGCGGAATTGAAAAAGTAACTCAAGATTTGGTAGAGAATCGAGTCTACCAAAATAAAGTCACTTCTTTTATCCTAGCCCATCAGAATGAATCTAAATTACCTTCAGAACATATCAAGATTAATGATATTCAGGTATGCAAGGTAAGGTTAAATGGAGTGGTTGCGTATGCACCAATAGCTACTTCATTTTTGAAGGAACTTAATCAAGTAGTTGATGAATTTAATCCGGATGTAATTCACATTCATATGCCTAACTTATCAGCTTTTGCTTGCCTCTTTTCAAGTAGAGCGAAAAAAGTGCCTTGGGTAGTTCACTGGCATTCAGATGTACTAGGTGCGGTTCCTGATTTGAAAATTAAGCTTTTGTATCCGTTTTACCGTTTATTTGAAAGGTCTTTACTAAAACGTGCATGTAGGGTACTTGTTACGTCACCTCCATATCTTACAGATAGTGCCGCCCTTAACGACTTCAAACATAAATGCAGTGTGGTACCGATTGGTATTAAAGATGTAGGGTTATGTGCAAATAATCAAGATACACAAACCACAAACCAATTAAATTTATTGATGATTGGTCGGCTTACTTATTATAAAGGCCATTCGCTTATGCTTAGAGCTCTATCTAGGCTTCCAGCTAAGATAAAAGTTCACTTATCCATAATAGGAGAGGGAGAGTTGAGCAATGAGTTATTGTCTCTTTCTAAAAGTCTCAAGATTCAAGATAAAGTGAGCTTTCTTGGTCGAGTTTCAGATAGTGATATATCCAAACAGCTCTTTGGCACAGATTTATTGTGCTTGCCATCTATTGAAAAAACAGAAGCATTTGGTGTGGTACTTTTAGAAGCCGCAATGCACTCTAAACCTGCATTAGTAAGTAATGTTAAGGGGAGTGGAATGTCTTGGGTCGTTCAAGATAGAGTAACAGGATTTATTTTCGAAAACAATAATGTCGAGTCCCTTTGTGAAAAGATACAAGAAATTTATCTTGATAAGATGTCATTAAAGGCTTTGGGTCTTAATGCAAGAGAGAGATTTGATGAGGTGTTTAATTTAGATAGTGTCGCTAATCAAATAACGGAGTTATACGAGAATATTCTGGCTGAAAAAACTATGCTAGATAGCTAATATCATTTAGACTAGAGCTTTTGTTAGAGTACTTAAGTCAGTTGCAGCGAAATGTTGATTGTTATCCCAGCACATAACGAAGAAGCGACAATTCAAGATGTCATTCATGATTTGTTGACGCATGGATACAGAGATATTGTTGTGGTTGACGATGCCAGCACCGATAACACCGCAAAGTTAGCAAAACAGTCGGGGGCGAAAGTATTGAGTATGCCCTACAATTTAGGGGCGTGGAAAGCAACGCAAACCGGTGTGCGTTATGCGTATGAAAATAACTATTCTCATTTAGTTACTTTTGACGCCGACAAGCAGCATTTAGCTTCTCAAATTCAGTATCTAACCGACAATCAAAAAATTACCAACGCTAATTTAGTGATAGGTTCGTGTCCATCGAGGGGCTCACTGTCGCGTCGCATTGCTTGGAAGTTTTTCCGCGGTTTGTCAGGTGTTAAAGTTAATGACTTAACCTCAGGTTTTCGTTTATACGACCAGCAAGCGATTAGTGTATTAAGCAAGAAAGAAGCATCTTTGCTTGAATATCAAGATGTTGGGGTGCTATTGATGCTTAAAACATTTCATATTGATAAATCTGAAGTAAATGTTGAAATGCAGCGACGTGAATCAGGTATTTCTCGTATTTTTTATTCTTGGTGGGCAGTAATTTATTATATGGGTTATACCACCATGTTGTGTTTAAGTAAAATTGCTAAAAAAGCGCACTTATTATCTGAAGAGATTGAAAAAGTTTAAATGGAAATTTATCAGTTTTTTACGGCATTTTTAGCTGTTGTTTTTTTTCTTTTTGTGGTGGTTTTAATTCGCCGTGATTCAATTCTTATGGGCGCCGCTTTTCGCTGGCTGATTCTAGCTATTTCCATTTTGGTGTTAGGTGTCTTCCCTCAAGTGGCAGATGTTGCTGCTGGTTGGGTTGGCATTGCTTACTCGCCAATTTTACCGGTTATTCTTGCGTGTTTATTGTTAATGCTAAAAGCGCTTATTGCGGATATCGAGCGTGCTAAAGCGCAAGTAAAAATGGATCGCATCGCGCAAAAATTAGCTATGGTTGAGATGGAGCTTGAACAGCTAAAGCAGCATAAGCCTAGCAAATCTTAGTATTTATAGAAATTGCACACTAAGGTTTATCTATGAATAAAAAGTTATTTGCATAATTTGGTTTAGCTCGCCAAGATCTGTTTTATTTTTTATTGCATTTAATCATGAACTACGACGTTTTTAACGGTGATGCGGACGGCATTATCGCACTTCTTCAATTGCAGCTTGCAAACCCTACTGAAAGTAAAAAAATTACGGGTGTTAAACGTGATATTCAATTATTACAGCAGGTGAATGCTCAAGCGGGTGATTCGATTCGAGTGCTCGATATCTCAATGGAGAAAAATAAAGAAGCTTTACATGCCTGCTTAGATGTTGGTGCGGAGGTGTTTTATGTCGATCATCATCGCGCAGGTGAAATTCCAACAAGCGATAAGTTAGAAGCGCATATCGATTTAGATGCAAATACCTGTACCAGCTTAATTGTCAGCGACCGGCTCAAAAAACAATATCACCTTTGGGCAATTACAGCTGCTTATGGTGATAATATGATTGCCACAGCAGATACTGAGGCAGATAAGCTTGGTTTATCCAAAGAGCAAAAAGAAAAGTTAAAAGCATTAGGCATTTATATTAACTACAACGGCTATGGCAGCACTGTTGAAGATCTACATTTCCACCCTGCTGTACTTTTTGAAATATTGCTCGCTTATTCATCACCATTAGCGTTAATTGAACAAACAGATTCCATTTTTTATCAGCTTGAAGCGTTATACACA
>NZ_JBFKMX010000037.1:0-28545 GCF_041629635.1 Pseudoalteromonas sp.
AAACCTCATTTTCAGGTTTGATTTAAGGGGGAGATGAGGTGCCAGCGTTTAAGTCTGCAAAGTGCAAGATTTACCCCTAGAGTTCCGTTAGTCGATTTAATAGTTTAAATAGGGTTAAATTATTGTTTTAATATTGCTTTTTGATACAGAGGGAAACCATGGATAATGGAATCCTTTATAAGTAAAGTTACTGAAATTGACGAAAGATTTTTTGGTTGGGAATTCGTACTGTTTGTAGTAATGCTATATTCCCCTATATTTTTAAAGGTATTCGAAATGGGATTGGACGATTCTTTAGATGTTGCAATAGCTACACTGGCCGTAGCTGTTTTGACTTTCTTTGTGGCTGTCTTGACTTTCTGGATTGCAAAGCAAAGTAATGACTTGGCAAAAAGTGCATTAAAGATATCTCAATTAGAGCTCAATAACCCTCTCATAATTAAGCTATACGAGTTTAAAGAGTTAGTACAAGTGCAAAATGGGAGCTATGGAAAAATCATTTATGACTTCTTAGAGCGTCAAAGTATTGCACATGCTGAGCTTATATATGCCCTAAAAGATAGAACTAATTCCAATTTATTGATGAAAAAAGATACGAGAGAATCGCTAATTAATCTTTTTAATTTTTATTTGAAAGATAAGGACACTGGGTACATTGTTATTGGGGAGAATAAGTTTGCTCACAGAGATTTTATTAGAGAGTATTGTAGAGAGAAAGACACAGCAGAAGGTGACATAAAAGAACCAGTTGAGGGTAGTAATATCTCTGGGGAGCAAAACCTGGTGGAGCAATTGGCAATAAACTCTGAAAAAATTATTGAGAATGCGATAAAAGATTTGCAATCTTTTACTCACAATTAAAAGCTGATGTCGAAAGCCTTACCCCTTTAATCAAACCTGAAAAAAGGATTTAAATGAATGATGCGAGATAGTGCGCGAAGCGGTCGAGCAAGTCATGCTGAGGCATGGATGCCGCTTCATGGCGTTTATGTTCATATTTAAATTTCTTTTGAAGAAATAGTTTGATTTATGGGGCGGCTTTTTCTTGGTTCGTTCTTTTTGGCCGTTTAAAAAGAATGAACGAGTGTGTCATGGATGACACAAGATATGCGCAAGGAGGCAAATGCTTGTAACAACTCAAGTGCTATTACCACCACTAAACTTCCAAGATTGTGAATCAAGTCCAGAAAGACAATGAAAACCTTTATTTTCCTCAAATTATTAGTAGAAAAACTATCCAGGCCTTGCTATACTCCGCGTCCGCCACTTACCGTTCTACCTCGGTTAGTTTAGCCACAGCTGAGGGTTTTAAGTCTTGAGCTCGAAGGGGTTGAAGCAAGTGTAATAGAGCAGCAGAAGAATTTCTGCTTGTGGTTTTTAAATTGTAAACATTGGATTTTTAATAAATGAAAACGTTTGTTGCTAAGCCAGAATCTGTAAAACGTGACTGGTACGTAGTTGACGCTGAAGGCAAAACTTTAGGTCGTATCGCTACTGAAATCGCTCGCCGTCTACGCGGTAAGCATAAAGCTGAGTACACTCCTCACGTTGATACTGGTGATTACATCATCGTAGTAAACGCTGAGAAAGTTGTTGTTACTGGTAACAAAACTCAGGACAAAATGTACTATGCTCACACTGGTTTCCCAGGTGGCCTTAAGTCTATTAACTTCGAAAAACTTCAAGCTAAAAAGCCTGAAATGATTATCGAAAAAGCAGTTAAAGGTATGTTACCAAAAGGCCCTCTAGGTCGTGAAATGTACCGTAAACTAAAAGTATATGCTGGTGCAGAGCACGCTCACGTAGCTCAGCAGCCTCAAGTACTGGACATTTAAGGAGCTAACACATGGCAAATCAATACTACGGTACAGGTCGTCGTAAAAGTTCAAGTGCTCGCGTATTCTTACGCCCAGGTACTGGCAACATCGTAATCAATCAACGTTCTATCGAAGAATACTTCGGTCGTGAAACTTCTCGCATGGTTGTTCGTCAGCCATTAGAACTAGTTGAAATGACTGAAAAGTTTGACCTTTACATCACTGTTGCTGGTGGTGGTTCTACTGGTCAAGCGGGTGCTATCCGTCACGGTATTACTCGTGCGCTTATGGAGTTTGACGAGACACTTCGTTCACCACTTCGTAAAGCTGGCTTTGTTACTCGCGACGCTCGTAAAGTTGAGCGTAAGAAAGTGGGTCTTAAGAAAGCACGTAAGAACACTCAATTCTCAAAACGTTAATTTTTTACGTTTACAAGAATTACAAAACCCGGGTTTTTACTCGGGTTTTTTATTGCCTAAAATTCCTTGTTTTCAGTTGTTATCAACTTTCTAAAAGCCTTGTTACGCCACGCTACATTTATCAACAATTTCCCACAGTCACTTACAGTGTAAAGCAGTAAGATTCTCACGTTACTTACTTTACTGACAAAATTGTATCAAGGAAATGATATGGCTTCTTTTAAACGCGTGTCGCTGGTGGCAATGGCAGTTGCTACGATTGTTGCTAATTGTGCTGTTGCAAAACAAGCGGAAAAAACAGAAATCGAACGTATTCAAGTAGTTTCAAAGCGTTCAAGTGTACTTACCGAAATTACCGAAGATGCTGAAAAGTTAATTAATATGCCCGGTGCCTTAGGCGATCCATTACTTGCTGTGTATGCATTGCCAGGTGTCGTTGCCGCAGGCGGTTCAATGGGGGAGCCTGCGGTGCGTGGTTCTTCGCCAGATGATAACTACTTTGAAGTTGATTTTATGCCTGCGGGTTATATTTTTCATGATTTTGGTAGTTCGATTTTTAACAAATACTTAGTGCAAGATTTCAGGCTTTATTCCGCAGGTTATGGCACCAGCTTTAGTGATGCGACCGGTGCTGTTTTTGATGTCACACTGCGTAACCCAAAGAATCAGAATATTAAAACCACGCTTGACTTTACCATGTTTAAGGCCGGTGTATTTGTAGAGGGGGCGATAACTGATGATATCGCATTTTATCTTTCTGGGCGCAAAAGTACACTGCCGTTATTTTTCTCTGAAGGAGATGAAATTGAAGACGAGGATGGTGAAAGCACAGGCATTACCGTAAATGATGCGCCTGATGATTACGATTACCAAAGCAAATTTGTTTGGGATGTTAACGTTAATAATGTGCTAAGCGTGCTGTTTACAGGTGCTGAAGACAATGCTGCTGCAAGCTTTAGTGAACGGGCTGATTTGTCACTTAAAAATCCTGACTTTCAAGGTGATGCTGAGTTTGCACGGGCATTTGATAGCCAAAATATTATTTGGGATCATTATGGTAAAGGTTATCAAGCTAAGTTTGGTGTTGGCTCGTTAACACATTCAGGCCGCTTAGATTATGGCCGGAGTTCAATAACTCCCAAAGGTTATTTTGAAGAAGAAAAAGAAGATTTAATCACTTATAAAGGACGATTAAATTTTACTATTGCAGGTGATGACTTACTTACTTTAGATGCAGCGTATTTTGATAAAACGATTAGTTATGAATACGATACTTTTTTATATGTATGTACCGAACTTGACCCAGATTGTGAACTTGCTAAGGGAGAGCGCATAACAGGGAAAAGAGAGGTGGATATTGGTAGTTATTTTGTTGGGGCAAATTATCAATACACATTAACAGACTCGTTAATAGCTGATATTGGTGTGCAGCATCAAAAAAATGATTACAGCGACGAGTCGTTTATCCATCCTCGCTTAGGGTTAACGTATCATCTCAATCAAGAACAGTCCGTTTGGGTAAAATATGGTTCCTATAACCGCTTACAAGATATCAGCACGATTTTAGAAGATACAGGAAACCCTAACTTAAAGTCGCAAACTGCGGACCAGTCTGTTTTAGGTTATCAGCAGTTTTTGGCCGATGATTGGAGTTGGTCGATTGAAACCTATTACAAAACCATGGGTGATTTGCCGCTAGCACTAACTGAAAAAGATGCTGATCAATATTTACGTTATAGTAATGATGTTACGGGAAGAGCTTATGGTGTCGATTTATTGATAAATAAAAACAAAACTGATCGCTGGTACGGTTGGATGAGTTTAAGTTATGGCAAAAGTGAGCGTACCGATGAGCGCCTAAATATCACCCGTGATTATTATGCAGATACACCGCTGGTGTTTAACATGGTGTTTAATTATCAAATTAGTGAACGCTGGAATGGTGGATTTAACTTCACAGCGCGCAGTGGTCAATCTTACACACCTATCGTAGGTGTTAGAGAAAACCCTGAATTTGAAGGCAGTTTTTTACCAGAATACGGCGAACCATTTTCAGAACGGTTTGATACATATCATCGTTTAGATGTGCGGTTTGAACGCAAAACAGACTTCTTTGGTTTAGATGCATTACTCATTTTGGAAGTAATGAATTTATATGCCAAAGACAATACCGCGTACATTGATCTTGATTACAGCAAAGTAAAATCGACCGATGATTTGATTTTAATCGAGGAGAGCGATGACTTTGAAATGCGCCCTTCCGTTGGATTTAGTTTCACTTTTTAGTCACAAATTAGTCTAAAGCGAGGAATTTCCTCGCTTATTTCATTGGTTAATCCTCCCGCAGGTTGCTATACTCTGGCATGCATCAAAAGTGGCAAGAAAAGCATAATTTAGCGACTAATGACTTTGAATTTCACATATACTTCTGCAGGGTTTTGATCTCCATCAGGACTCGCATACCTATTTTTGGGTAAGCTCTGCAAAAGCACAGAATTATCACAGTTTTAGGCTGTGCGTTCGTGATTTCAAATAAATCGAACTAAAATACAATTTAATTGTGCTTGAAGACCCGTATAACCTTGTTTTAATCAAGGCTTTTATTTATGATCGCACCTATTTTGTAAAGTCAAAATTTAAACTGCTGTAACTGATGTTCTCGATATGGCAAGTGTTGAGAATCATAGTGGAGATGAGTGGATGAGCAATGCGCCAGTAGACAATAGCCGCCGTCGCTTTCTAACTATCGCAACTTCTGTTGTTGGTGGTGTGGGAGCTGTAGGGGCTGCTGTTCCTTTTATCGCGTCGTGGAACCCAAGTGAGAGAGCAAAGTCTGCAGGCGCGCCTGTAGAAGTTGATATTTCAAAGCTTGAGCCAGGACAATTAATTCGTGTTGAGTGGCGAGGTAAGCCTGTTTGGGTTATCAATCGTACACCAAAAATGCTTGAGCAGATGAAAGCTCACGAAGATCAACTTCGTGATCCTAACTCTGAAGAGCCACAACAACCTGAGTTCGCTAAAAATACTTACCGTTCGCAAAAAGAGAATATCTTTGTTGCTGTAGGTATTTGTACTCACCTTGGTTGTTCACCAACTTTCCTTAATGGTGGTTTTGGTGAGAAGGTTGAAGGTACTGAAGATGGTTTCTTCTGTCCTTGTCATGGTTCTAAGTTTGATATGGCTGGCCGCGTTTTCCAAGCTGTACCTGCGCCATTAAACCTAGAAATCCCTCCTTACATTTTCCTTGATGACACTACTATTTTAGTTGGTGGTGAAGAAGGGGCTGCGTAATGTTTGCAAATATTATCGATTGGATTGACCAGCGTATTCCGATGACTCGCGTATGGAATATGCACATTGCTCAATATCCAGCACCAAAAAACTTTAACTTCTGGTACTTCTTTGGCTCACTAGCCATGCTTGTACTAGTAAACCAGATCGTTACCGGTATTTGGTTAACAATGAATTATGTTCCTTCTGCAGAAGGTGCGTTTGCATCAGTTGAATACATCATGCGTGATGTTGAATACGGCTGGTTACTAAGATACCTACACTCAACGGGTGCATCTGCATTCTTCGTAGTTGTATATCTACATATGTTCCGTGGCATGATCTACGGTTCTTACCAGAAACCACGTGAGCTACTGTGGTTATTCGGTATGTTTATCTTCCTAGCGCTAATGGCTGAAGCATTTATGGGTTACTTACTACCTTGGGGGCAAATGTCTTTCTGGGGTGCGCAGGTAATCATCTCGCTATTTGGTGCAATCCCTGTAATCGGTGAAGACCTAACACAGTGGATCCGTGGTGACTACGTTATTTCTGGTGCAACGCTTAACCGCTTCTTCGCACTTCACGTTATCGCACTACCATTAGTACTTGTTATCTTAATCTTCCTACACATTATCGCACTTCACGAAGTGGGTTCAAACAACCCTGATGGCGTTGAAATTAAACGTAAGAAAGGCACTGTAGCTGAAGAAGATAAAGCTAAATTCAAGTTCCACGAATACTATACAAGTAAGAAAGATATCGTTGATGCGATTCCTTTCCACCCTTATTACACTGTAAAAGATATTATGGGTGTGGTTGGTTTCTTAATCTTGTTCTGTTGGGTTGTATTCTTCTCACCAGAGATGGGTGGTTTCTTCTTAGAAAGACCTAACTTTGAAGCGGCTAACCCGCTGAAAACACCAGAGCATATTTTCCCTGTTTGGTACTTTACACCGTTCTACGCAATCCTACGTGCTATCCCAGATAAGCTATTAGGCGTTGTCGCTATGGGTGCGTCAATTGTAGTACTTGCGTTACTACCTTGGATTGACCGTGGTAAAGTGAAATCAATTCGTTACCGTTGTGGCTTCCACAAGCTTAATATTGCTCAGTTCGTTGTTACTTTCGTAATCCTTGGTTGGATTGGTGCAACACCACAGACTGACTTTAAGACTGTGTTATCACAAATTACAACTGTAACTTACTTTATGTTCTTCGTATTACTGTTCTTCTACAGTAAAAACGAGAATACTAAGCCATTGCCAGAGAGGTTAACGAAATGATGAAGAAGCTAATTATTGGTTTATTCGCTTTGTTGCCATCTCTAACTATGGCAGCAGGCCCATCGGTTCCATTACTAGATGCGAACCATGACCTTACGGATAAAGCGTCTTTACAGCGCGGTGCACAGTTGTTTATGAACTACTGTCTTGGTTGTCACCAAATGCAATACCAGCGTTATGAGCGTACATTCCGTGATATCGGTATCCCAACAAAACTGGGTGAAGAGCAACTTATTTTTGATGGTTCAAAAGTAGGTAGCCACATTCTTAACGCAATCGAAAAAGACGATGCGGCTAAGTGGTTTGGTGCTGCGCCACCAGATTTAACATTAGTTGCACGTGTTCGCGGTGCAGATTGGGTTTACACATACCTGAAGTCTTTCTATGTTGATGAAAGTCGCCCGTTTGGTGTAAATAACTCTGTATTTCCATCGGTAGGTATGCCGCACGTATTGCAAGAATTGCAAGGTGTACCAACGGCACGTTTTGAAGAAGTTGAAGAGCACGGTGTTAAAGTTCAGAAAGTAGTTGAAATCACAACTGATGGTTCAGGTGAGATGAGCGACGATGAGTACGACCACGCTGTTCGTGACTTAACTAATTTCTTAGCGTATGTTGGTGAACCAACACGTCTACAGTCAGAAGCAATTGGTTATAAGGTATTAGGTTTCCTAGTTATCCTATTTATCCTTGCGTTCTTACTGAAGAAAGAATACTGGAGAGATGTGCATTAATTTGCACACTTTTTAGCACAAAATTTGTAATAGGGGCTTAAGCCCCTATTGCTGTTTTTAATATACTGGAGGAAAGCATGGCTGTAGCTGCCAATAAGCGCCCTGTGATGACACTGTTTTCAGGTGAAAACTGTATGTATAGCCACCAAGTACGTATCGTACTTGCAGAGAAAGGCGTGAGTGTTGATATTCACCTAGCAGAAAAGGACAATTTGCCAGAAGCGTTACACGAAATTAACCCTTATGGCACAGTACCGACCCTGATCGATCGTGAGCTTGGTTTATACGAAGCAAACATCATCATGGAATATCTAGACGAGCGTTTTCCTCATCCACCATTAATGCCTGTATACCCAGTGATGCGTGGCCGTAGTCGTTTAATGATGCACCGCATCGAAAATGACTGGTATAGCCTTGCAAAGAAAATCACAGCAGGTGTTGATGTTGAAACTTCACGTCGTGAATTAACTGAAGGCCTACTAGCAGTAGCACCTATTTTTGGTGAAGCGCCTTACTTTATGAGCGAAGAGTTCAGCTTAATTGATTGTTACTTAGCACCATTATTATGGCGTTTACCTGAGCTTGGTATCGAACTTACAGGTCAAGGTAGCAAGGAAATGAAAGACTATATGATGCGTTTATTTGAGCGTGAGTCTTTCCAAGCGTCTTTAACTGAAGCTGAGCGTGAGATTAGACTTTAATGACTTCTAATCGTCCTTATTTACTTCGCGCTTTCTTTGATTGGATTGTAGACAATCAATGTACACCGCATTTAGTTGTTAATGCTGACTTTCCCAATGTGATTGTGCCTATGCAATTTGTGCAAGACGGACAAATTGTACTGAACATCAACCCAACTGCGGTTGCTCAATTTCATATGGATAATCACGAAGTGAGTTTCAATGCTCGCTTTGGTGGTCAGCCAATGCGTGTTGTTGTACCTGTTGGTGCAGTACTTGCCATTTACGCACGCGAAAATGGTGAAGGCACCGTGTTTACACCTGAAGACTTTTCAGAGTATGAAGAGCATGAAGAAAGTCTCTTAGATGAGGCGAAGCCAGAGGGTGATACCAATGATGAACCACCGAAAAAGCGTGGTTCGCATTTGAAAGTGATTAAATAAATACGTTTTAAAACCGGCGAAGCCGGTTTTTTTATCTCTAAATTTAATCTTTTATAGTCCAATCACTATTTGTGGGAACATCACCAACAATCCTAACATCATAAGCATAATTATAAAGTAAGGTACACATGCACGTGCAAGCTGTGAAAGTGACGCATTGCTAAGCGACTTCAAAACAAATAAATTAAAGCCAATGGGAGGCGTAATTTGTGATATCTCAACAACAATAACTAGATAAATACCAAACCAAATGAGGTCGATGCCAGCAAGTTCAACAATCGGTAATAAAATGGCTGCTGTTAGCACGATTATGGAAATCCCATCTAAAAATAGCCCCAAGATAATAAATGCCAAAGTAAGGCAAAACAGCAATTGATAAGTACTGAGCTCTAAACTTGCAATCCAAGTGGCAAGCGTTGCTGGTAATTGTAAAAAGCCCATAGCAATTGTGACAAAACTTGCACCAAGCAAAATCAATAATATCATTGCGCTAGTCATAGCAGCATCTAAGAGACTTTCTTTTATCAAGCTATACGACAATTTCTTCTTCGCTTTTATCAATATAAAACTACCGACAATTCCGAGTGCTGCAGATTCACTAGGCGTGGCAATACCAAAGTAAATCGCAGATATAACAAACACAATCAGCGAAATAATGGGTAAAAGCTGCCAAGGGCTACCCTTAGATGTAGCTTGAAAGGTCGCTTTTGGCTGTTTAAAACCACGAATGGCAATATAGCTTGAAAACATTAACAGCAAGATTAAGCCCGGTAGAATACCCGCGATAAACAGATCTGCTATTGAGATATCGGCTGCGACACCGTACACAATCAGAATAATAGAAGGTGGGATCAACAGGCCAAGAGTGGCAGAACCAGCGAGTGAGCCATAAATATCTTGCTCGTTATAGCCACGTTTTTTTAGTTCAGGAATTGTCATTCGACCAATGGTGGCTGCAGTTGCCGCCGAAGAGCCTGACAGAGCAGCAAAAATACCTGAGCCAAAAACATTAATATGTAGGTGCCCACCTGGAAGTTTCTCGAGTAATGGGCTTAAGCCATTAAATAGATCATCGGCAACCTTAGCTTTATAAAGTAATTCACCCATCCAAATAAATAAGGGTAGTGCGATAAGTGACCAAGGGGTTAAATGGGCAAATGCAGTGCCTGCAAAAATCAATTCAATAGCAGTGTTGTTATTTAGCATGAGGGCAATTAGTGCAACACCAATTAGGCTGAAGCTAATCCAAACACCGGTGAGTAGTAATAGAGCAAAAACAATCGCTAAGATAGCGCTCAAACTAACGATGTCCACGAAGCACCTCCCATCCTTTAAAGCCTATGGTCAATGTCATTAGCACGCTGGCATAAACTAATATAGCCTGAATAGGCCATTCTAAAATTGCGATTTCACCACTAGACACTTCTTTAAATTGATAAGAATCGAGCGTGAGTTGTAACAGTGCATACGAGATAAAAATACTCACCACAGTGGCAAGCGCATAGCTTATGAGCTCTGCTAAATGACTTAGCTTGGGGTTATTGAGCTCAAATATTAGCGAAACGCGAATATGTTTGGCTTGTTCAAAGCTGTACCCCAATGCCAAAAAGAAACTGCAGATCAATAAATACCCTGAAATCTCATTAAGCGAAGGAATATATAAATTAACTATTCTCAAAATGACATGCAGTAAGACAAGGGTAAAAATAGCAAAAATACACAGCACACTTAGCAGCGCATTAAAGCGATTAATTTGGCTGAACATGTTTAGCCTCCAAATAACGCTTGAAAGTTAATTTTTCGCTATCGCTTGCATTTGCTTGCCACTCTTCTGCCATTTTGTTACCTACACTATTGAGTGCTTGGGTAAGTTGCTGTGTCACTGGGGATATTTGTATGCCTTGCTGTTGGAGCTGGTTTGTCATTAGTGTGGTTTGCTGCTCAGCCCTTTGCCACGCAAGCTTTTGAAATGCAGTAGCAATCGCTTTAAGTTTGTTTTTGTCTTGCTGTGACAAGCTGGAATAAACCTGACGATTCATGATCACCATATTTTTCGGGATCCAAGCATTGATCGGTGTGTAATAGTGACTAAATTGCCAAGCACGGCTAGAAACGCCTGTTGCAGGAGAGGTTATCATTGCTTCAATCATGCCAGCGGCAAATGCTTGCGCTATTTCTGCGCTTGATACACTGGTTGGGATCATCTCTAAGTGATCGGCTAACTTTGCAGTGATTGCGCTGTAGCTTCTAACTTTTAAACCCGCTAATTGTTCGCTTGAAGTGATAGCTTTTTGAGTGAATAAACCTTGAGTTGGCCATGGGTTTGCAAATAATAAATGTAAGCCGTCTTTAGCTAAACGGGTTTTCAACTCTTGCTGTTGCACTTGCCAAAGCTGCTTCGCGTCGCTAAAACTGGAAGCAATAAAGGGCAGATTATCCAGCTGGAAAATTGCGGCATGATTACTAAGTTGCGCAATAAAAATTTCGCCAAACTGGATTTGATTAGTGCGAACTGCACGATAGATTTCGTTGTGCTTATAAAGGCTTTCACCGCCATGAAAGACAATGTCTAAAGAGAGCTCTTTATTTAGCTCAGAGATAAACTCTTTAGTTGTTTGAGTAACGTAAACCCGTTCACTGTAAGGGGTTGCAATATGTTGTTTTGCGGACAGTAAATATGGAATTAAAAACAGTATAAGAAGTAAGGTAATGCGCATTTTATTATTCTTATTTTATTAAAAAAGGCGCATATAGCGCCTTTTGGTTTAGAGATATTCAAATACTTTTATGACCTTCTCGACACCAGAGACATGACGAGCAATATTAGCTGCCAAATTGGCTTCTGTCTCAGTAACTAAGCCCATTAAGAAAACCTCACCATTTTCAGTAATAACTTTAATGTTATTTGCACTGATTTTTTCCTCAGAAACTAGCATGGTTTTAACTTTTGAGGTTAACCACGTATCGTGTGTCTTTGTACTTATACCGGTAATATTACCAATACGAATTTGATTGTGAATTTTTTTAACCCCTTGAATGGGTTTTACAATGCTTTCTGCTTTTGCGCGCATTTCAGTGGTAGGTGTTTGACCAATCAATAGTACGCGACCGTTTAAACTCACGACAATAATGTTGCTAAATTTAGCCAGTTGATCATCGTCTTTTAGTGCGAGTGTTGCTTTAATTTCTAAATTATTATCATCAATTTGTGTGCCAAGCGTTCGGCGATCTGTTGCTGAGGTTACAGCACCTGCTGTACCAGCAACAATTGCAGCGCTGCAACCTTGTAAAAGTAATACTGACGCAATACAAGCGAATTTAAGCTTCATTAACTATCATCCTGTGGAAATAGGGTTAAATCGATTAATTCACTTAAACAATGAATATTAAATAAGTGAGACTCGATAATTCTGCTGGGACGTTTTGATGGTACGCGTATTTCAACATCATTAGGCCCAAGTAAGCCCGCTAACTCACCACCGTCATTACCGCTAAGCACTATCACTTGCATGTCTTTTGTCAACGCAGCTTCCACAGCACTGATAATTTCTTTTTCATTACCAGTTACGGTAATTACCACTAAAAGGTCGCCAGGTTGGCCGTAAGCGCGTACTTGGCGCGAAAAATTATCATTTATAGCGGGAGTTGCGTAACTAGATAAGTGCGTAAGCTCACTGCTAAGTGCAATAGCAGGCAAGCAAGGTCGTTCAGTTTCGTAAAAATTCACCAATAAATTGGCAAAATGTGCAGACAACATATGGTTGTTACTGCCGCCACAGCATAAAACTTTATTACCATTAATAAGGCTTTGCACAATTGTAAAGGCGGCTGCTTCCAATGCACCGGGTAACGCTTCACCGGCTGCTATTTGAGCTTGAATGCTTTCAGTGTAAATTTCTTTAACGAGTTCTTGCATATTAAAATGCGCTTTTTATCCAAGTATATTGATAAGAATTTTGCCCATTTATGGCAACAAAGTCGACTCTAAATGAACAATCTTCTAGGCTGTTTTGTTTCAAATAATAATAGATTGTGCGTGTTAGTTTTTGTTTTTTTGCTTCTGATAATGCGTTAATTGCACCACCAAAAGCATTCGATTTGCGATATTTCACTTCCACAAACACTAAGGTTTTACCGTCGTTCATTACTAAATCTAGTTCACCGTAGCGACAACTATAATTGCGTGTAACAGCCTGCAAGCCTTGTTGTTTTAGGTATTGCTCCGCTTGCAGTTCGAAAAAGTTACCTTTCTCTGTGCTGTTTTTGAATAATTTTGAGGTCCACCCCATAGATTCCCTTTCGTTTTATAGAGTCGCTTCCTGCGTTTCTTGTTGGTGATTTTTTATAAATAATGGCATTGGTTTTTCTGATTTAATATCAAGAGTCACTATTTGTTTTTCTTGATACTGCGCCCACTTTAATTGTCGCTCTACATCCCCATCTTGGTTCACAGTAAGGTTGCCGGTTAGCCCCGTTAAGGTTTTTCCTGGAACCATTTGTAGTTGCCTCAAATGTGGAATGAGTTTTACAGCATCAAAACCCATGGCAAATAACTGTTGCTCTAACGTTGATTGCTCAGGCCATATTTCATCAAAATCGCTACGCAATGCTTGCTGCTCACCTGCTAAAGGGAGCATCCAAGGTATTTCAGAAAAGTATAACCCAGCTAAGTCTTTCTTATCTGTTTTATCCGATTTGATATCGTGACTACGTGAGCTGGCAAAAATAGGGATGCGTTTGGCAAATGGCGAAATATTCACATCAAAAGACGGTTTTAGTAAACGTGTTTGCGTTGCGTCTGCGATGATGTAAATAGCATCGATATCGCGACGCGAACGCGGCTCGTCATGTAACTGGCCTTTAAACATTAGGCTAATTTCTTTGATGCGTTGTTTGCTCTTATCTACTTCAAGTAGTTCTTGCACCATTTTTTGTACATCGCGTTTATTGGCGTAAAAACCGACTTGTGGTTCATTTTCAGAGAATTCTAACCATTGATTAGTGAAGTGATTTGCTAAACGTTGACCCAAGCGATTACCTGGCGCAATTATTAATGGTTTCTTAAACTCTTGATTGACAAAATGGTAAACAGCTTGCGTTACTTCGTGCTCTGGATTTAACGCAAATGCAAAGTGGTCAATTGACTCAAGCGCTTGTGGTGTAGTATTCAGAAACATAGTTGGGTAAGCATCTAGCGTACCGGCTTGTTGCAGCTTTTCGATATTTGCTTTAAGCAACGGCCCAATGACAAAGTCTGGGTTGAGTTGAGATAGCTGTTCAGCAATTAGCTCTGCACTTTGAGCTGAGTTAATAAAATATAATTCGCGATCTGGATGGTTGTCTGAAGCGGCTAAAACACCTGCTTTTAATGATTGAGCAAGCGCTTTTTGTTTGCTTTGATTACTCGGTAAAATAACTGCTATTTTATTAACGCGAATAGGCTCTACGTTAATAATTTGCTGCATGTTATCTGGCAATGCAAAGCTTGCAGGGTGGTTGGCATAAGCATAATGCCACTTATTCAAGGCTGCTTGTAATGATGTTGCATCGCCAATATAAAGTTGGGTATACAGAGCAAGACTTACCCATCCGCGCTGTATACTACTGCCAGTACTTAAAGCTTCGAGTTGTTTCACTGACAACTGACTTAATGTTTGCCACAAGACTTTATTAATTTTTTCAGCTTTAAATTGGTGTTTATTGGCGGTTTCTGACGCGCGAATTAAATATGGTGCAGCTCGATGAGGTAAGGCTTGAGCCGCATAAATATTGCCATAAATCTCTTGATGCAAATAGAAATGCATAGGCGATGTTAGCTTTGCATTAAGTGATTCAAGTGTACGCAAAGCAGCGTGATAATCTTGCTGTTGAGTATAGGCGAGAGCGATATATAAGTGGTTGCGGACAGAATCTGGGCCATCTGATGCAATAAGTAATTCACAAATGGTGATAACTAATTGCCAATTTTGTTCCTCAATAGCGCGATCTCGAGCGGTATAAAGTAATTGAATTTTATCAAAATCTCTTTTTGAAAGTGCTTTTTGATATAAACTTTGCGCATTGAGATCGGCCTCTATACTAGGCTGAGTTTTGACCTGTTCAACAACAGGTGTTTTTTCAGTTGTACTACAGGCTGATAACAAGGAAAATAGAGCTGTTAACCCTAATAGTTTTAGTCGCACGCTGATCTCAGTCTTTTTCTATCCAATTAGGTCATATATTACAAACTGTTGTAGGAGAGCTCAATGGCAAATAATCAGAAACTAAGCAATTTAGGAACATCAGACCAAGATAATAGCCAAGGTCAATTATTTGTTGTAGCAACCCCAATTGGTAACTTAGAAGATATAACACAGCGCGCACTTAATGTTTTGCAAAGTGTTGATATTATTGCTGCCGAAGATACCCGCCATACCAATAAACTATTAAGCCACTTTTCAATTAAAGCAAAAGTGATTGCCGTGCATGATCACAATGAAAAACAAAAGGCCAGTGAGCTGTTAGGCTGGTTAGAACAAGGCTTAAATGTGGCATTGGTATCGGATGCTGGCACACCACTAATTAGTGATCCTGGCTATGCGGTTGTGAATTTATGCCGTGAGCAAGGTGCATCGGTAAGTCCGATTCCAGGTGCATGTGCTGCAATTGCTGCAGTATCGTGTTCAGGCTTACCGACAGATCGCTTTCAGTTTATAGGTTTTACACCAGCTAAAAGCAAAGCCCGTCAGGAGTTCTTTGTTGATGCCCATAATTCAGGCATGACCAGTATTATGTACGAAAGTACTCATCGTATTATGGCAAGCTTGGAGGATTTGAAGGCGGCTCTTGGAGGTGAACAAAAAGTGGTGTTGGCAAAAGAGCTAACAAAAAGCTTTGAAACGTTTTTTAGTGGTACCGTCTTAGAATTAATCGCATTTTTAACTGAAGATCCAGCTCGCCAAAAAGGCGAAATTGTACTTATGCTGCCAGGCAAGCAAGTCAGTAAAAGCGAAGTGTCACCAGAGGCAATTAAGCTCATTGAGTTATTACAAAGCGAAATGCCACTTAAAAAAGCCTGTGGTATTGCAGCTGATTACTTTAATTTAAAGAAGAATGCGCTGTATAAAGCGATGTTAGCGCAAGAATAACTAGCAGCAAAGCGTTAAATCCGTATAATAGCGCATGAGTCAGCCAGATAATCGCTGCTTTATCGTTGTACTTTCGGGTACACGGGTAAAGGGGAGGAAAGTCCGGGCTCCACAGGGCAGGGTGCCAGCTAACAGCTGGGGGGCGCGAGCCTACGACAAGTGCAGCAGAGAGAAGACCGCCAGCTTAGGCTGGTAAGGGTGAAAGGGTGCGGTAAGAGCGCACCGGGCCACTGGTAACAGTTGGTTGCAAGGTAAACTCCACCCGGAGCAAGACCAAATAGGGTTCCTTATGGTGTGGCCCACATCGGAACCGGGTAGGTTGCTTGAGCCTTGGAGCGATCCAAGGCCTAGACGAATGATTATCCACGACAGAACCCGGCTTACCGGCTGACTCATCAAATTCAATAAAAAAGCCCAAGCGTTTTAGCTTGGGCTTTTTTATTTGTGATTATCCTCTATTAAATAACGTCAACTTTTTTACCAATGGTTAAAAATCCATTTAAGTACTACGTTAAAAGGAGTTACTTGCTGGTGGTTAAGCCAGTTACGAATAAATTAAGTTAACGCTTAATAATGTCTGCGCGGTGCGGTGCTAGCTTGGCAAGTACCCGGTTTTGTACTGGATAACTTACGTTGTTATCTTCCATTGCTTTTACTAGTAGCTCAACAATACGATTGAAGTCAGCTTCATTGATATTCATGCCTGTGTGAATGTCGACCATATTATCGCCTTTATACTCGCAAGGCCCGTCTGCGGCATCGCATAAATGGGTAATGAATCCAGCACGGAAGTGGCTTACGCTGGCTTTAGCAAAATAGTGAAAGACTTGCTTGTCTTGTGCAATGCGTTTAATAAAACTATCTACAATATTTTCGATGCCTTGCTGACCATCAAGCTGCTGATAAAGGGTTTGATTTTGGTTTAGGTGAGCGCAACCTGTAAGCAACAAAGCCGTAAGGTAAAAAGGAATTATCGTCTTCATTAAAAATACCCCATTAATGAAATGTACCAGCCTTGTTGTTTCTCGATGCCAGCAATGGTGCCTAAATTGATATAGGCTGCGGTAATACTGAGACGTTTATTGGGAAACCACGCAACAAATATATCATGCCAGTTATCTTCTTTTAGCCCCAAATTATTTGGCTTTTGACGATATTCAGTGCCAATAGCAAGATGTTTGTTAATTAAAATAGCGGTAGATACTTCAACTTGTAGCCAACTATTTTGATGTGAACCACCGAAGCCAAGTAGCCCCATTTCATTGGCTGACGTGTGGCGCAGCGTGGCATTCCAAAGTAAGTTATAGCCTGCAAGCGCGCCTAAATGCAGCTTACTGGCTGCAAGGTAGAAATCGGTACCAGTGTCATCTTTTGCACCAAGGGTAAAGGCAATATCGGCGGTATCTAGCTGCTTATGCTGAATACCAATTGAAAGTTGCGGATAACGGCTATAGACAAGATCGCCATAAAGTCTTACTTTGGTGCCAATAATATTTTGTTTTAAGGTGGTTGAAAGTGGGAGTACATCAAATTTTTGCTCAGCAAAAGAAAATTCAACGCGGTCAAATACGTTTGCTTGAAAACCGCATGTACTGAGTTCAAAGTCATCGACATTCGCTTGCGTGCAAAACCCCGAAAGTGCCCACTCATCTTCGGTGGCATATCCTGCAAGCTGCGCCCATGGCACTAATCCTCCACCAGCCGAGCCTTCTACTTGAGATACACCAGGCGTCGCGAGGATTTTGCCATTTGCAGAGCAATAAAATGCTGAAAAAAATAATAAACAACTAATGAGCCGAAACATAGTCAAAATACCATTGAGTTAATTGCTCAGCCTTGAGCGGTTTTGCAAGGTAATACCCTTGAATATAGTCACAGTTAAATTGTTTGAGTAATTCAAGGCTTGCCAAATTCTCAACCCCCTCAGCGACCACTCTAAGGCCAAGTTTATGAGCAAGGGCGATTGTAGATGCGACGATATCTTGATCTTCTTGAGATTCATCAAGTTTAAGAATAAAACATTTATCAATTTTTAGTTCATCAACAGGCAGGTTTTTGAGCTTTGCTAGTGAGGATTGACCGATGCCATAATCGTCAACAGAAATTTCAAAACCTAATGATTTTAAATGTGTTAAGCGCGACACAACCAATGCTTCATTATCGGCGATATCACGTTCTGTTAATTCGAGAATGATACAGGAAGGATCAACGTTATATTCTGCGCTCGTCTCAAGCAAAAAATATACAAATTGCTCATGTTGAATATCTTGCGCAGATAAGTTAATTGAAACATTAAGATTAAATTGTTGTTCATTCCAAAGTGAAATCTGCATTACTGCTTGGCGAATCACCCATTGCGTAAGTGTAACGATTAATCCTGATTGTTCTGCTAGCGCAACAAATAGCTCTGGATTAACAAACTCACCCTCTTTGTTAATCCAACGAATAAGTGCCTCTGCTTTATCAACTTTCTTGGTTTTTAGATTGAGTTTGGGTTGATAATTTAAAAAGAGGTTAGAACCACCTTGTTCCAGCGCATCTTTAAGTTCCTCAATTAAACTAAGTTTATACAAATACGCTTCGTCTTCACCATCTTGGTAAAAAAGTAAGGTGTTATTATTTTTTAACGCATTAGATGCTGCCATAGCAGCTCTTCGAATTAACTTTTCGCTGTTATTTCCATGCTCAATCGAATTGGCAATGCCATAGTAGAGCTGCAGTGAAAGTACAATTTCATCAATATAGAAAGGGCGCTCCAGTTCATTGCGCAGCTGTGTAATGATGTTATTTATTTGTTTTACATTGGAAATGTTGATAGCAATTAAAAATTCATCTGCATGCAATCGCGAAAGTAAGGTGCACTCACTCGATTGAGAAAGCTTTTTGTAATTGCTTAAGCGTTTGGCTATTTCTTGTAAAATCTTATCGCCATTAACCGTACCTATTGTATCATTTAATGTTTTGAAGCCTTTAATATTAAAGTTAATAACCGCTATTTGGATATTTTTAGAAAACAGTAAATTAAGGTCGCTAAGTGTTTTATAACGATTATTAAGGCCAGTTAATAAATCTCTTTCCGCTTGGTACGTTATTTTTTGCTCTCTTTGCTTAATGGCATTGCTCATCACTTCAAAATCCTGATAGAGCTTGGCAAGTTCATTTGAGAAGCTACCTTCCACTTTTGGCACCACAAAATTGCCTGCACTAATACCTTTAGTTAGTCCCATAAGCTTTTTTAAAGGGTGAGTCACGCGTTTAGATAAAACCCGCGAAAAGCTGATAGCAAAAATTAAAATTAACAGTGTAGCGATAATCGTTGCCACTACTAAGCGTTTAAAGTCGCTATGAATTTGTTGTAAAGACGCTGAAAGTACCACACTGATATTTTGGGTATTTGTCAGTTCAATGGTTTGATGAAAAAATTTCGCTGACGAAAGTAATAATTGTATTCCTTGTTGATTTGGCGCCATAAGGTTTTCATTGGCAAGGTTGCCTTCAGACAAGCTAGACTGAAAAATTGTCTCACCTGAAATAAAGCTGATATCTAATGATAGAAGTTCGCGTAATTGACGTAGTGTCGATTGGTCAAATCGAAAGCCAATAATCGCATACCCAATTGTTCTAGGTGCTTTTACAGGCACTAAAATAATTTGATAAACATTGTTTTGAATACTTATTATTTGAGCTTGTGCGGTTTTAAACGGCATTGACTTTATATGCTCTTGCACTAGTTTCGATGTATAGTGAGTTTGATCATTGCTCGCTATAAACTCCCCATTAAGGTCAACCAAAACCATTAAATCAGCTTTAATTCGTTGGCTATGATTAAGTAAGGCGCTTTGTAGGGTTTTTGTGTCTAGTGTTGCTACAGCTTGTTTAAAGCCAAAATCAGCTGTAAGCACGTTGGCACTGGTGATGAGAACTTGCTCTTGTTGTTTTAAATTCTGCTGTAACACATTTTGTGCAAAATGGATTTGCTGTTTGAGTTGTTGTTCCACATAGTTAGCCGTTGTTAGCCAATAATTGGCTGTTAATAAAGTGGCTGTAATAATGATTAAAAAAGCAGAAAGCCAAGTTATTTGTGACTTTAACCCGAGTTTATTGAACTGATTTAAAAACATCTTCGAAGCTTTCTCTAGTTTCGGGCGGCATAATAGTTAGTTTTATTACAGGGCTTTCATTTTGAATTAGGGTATTTACGTCGATTATTTCCTTTTGGTTTACCCCTTTGCTGTTTCTTGGGTGCCAAAGCCACGCGTTAGCAATTGAATCGATGGAAGCTTCGAGATTTATTATTCCGCTACTATCGCTTTGGTAGATTAGATTGTTATCGTGAATATAAATATATCCCACCATTGAATCATGAATATTGCACCCTAAAACGGCAACACCTAATTGGTCAAATGAAATAGGTGATTTAGGTTTTCCTGCGTATAGCTTCAACTCAAAGGGCTTAACTTTTGAAAACGAGTAGACATGGTGACGAATATCATCACTATTGGGGAAATTCACTAAAGCATGTTGCGGAATAGCTAAAATGTGCGGTTTGAATGTTTTGTTAATTTGGTCCATTACATAAAGGGTTTTGTCAGCTTGTTGCTGTGTGTCTTTTTGCTTGAGCTCTATTTCAATAAGCGCATTTTCCAGTGGTTGGTTGTGCTGATCCATAATTAAAAAAGTAACACTGGCTTTAGCCTCAAAAAGAGCGAGAAGGGTTAAGCTTAACAAAAGATGATTTAGAAAAGAGGACAATATAAAATTCCCGAATGTAAATTGTATTCCTTAAACAATATTAGTTAGCTTAAATGCTATCGTCCACTTACTGAGACAAAAGTCGGCAGAAATATATTATTTAATTTCAATTTGTTATGTTTTTATGGTTTTTGCTTACTGGAAGATTGCAAGGTATAACTATGAATTCACAACACTAACTAAGGTACTTTCAACATCATCAATTGAGATGGGCTTAGAGATGTACTCATTCATACCAGCGTTAAGGCATTTTTCTTTATCACCTAACATTGCATTGGCTGTCATTGCAATAATTGTTGTATTTTTATGTTGCTCACTAGCTTGTCCTTGGCGAATAGCTTGTGTTGTTTGATAGCCGTCCATTTCAGGCATTTGAATATCCATAAAAATAACGTCGAATGGTGTTTTTGCTTGTTTCAATTTAGCAAGTGCTTCAAGGCCATTTTCAGCTAGCTCACATTGTTGATTAAGCTTTGCTAATATGCCTTTAGCAACCAACTGATTTACTTTGTTATCTTCGACCAGCAAAATATTTAATTTAGGTAAAACTAAGTCTTTTAAATTGTTTTCTGGTGCGCTCAATTCGTTAATATAATGCCTTGTTTGCAATGGCTGCGCTTGTTTAAGTGGTTCACCATTATCGACAATGATTTGTAATGCAGCAAGTAAGTGTGCGCCAGTGGCTGGTTTTGGAAAATAGCCACTAAAGCCAATATCGGCAAAATATTGAGCATCACCTTTGTTTTGCATTGATGTCATCATAATAAGTTTAATATTGCTAAGTTCGCTATCTGTTTGCAGCTCTTTGGCAAGCATATCACCGCTCATTTTTGGCATTTGTCTATCTAATATCGCTACGTCAAATTGTGACGGTTGACCTTTTAGTGAGTGACATAAAGACAATGCTTCATCTGCGCTTGTGAGCGCAATAACGTTGGCACCCCAGTTATTAAGCTGCTTGGTTAAAATTTCACAGTTAGTATGATTGTCATCAACCACTAAAATTTTAAGGTTGTCGATCGGTACACTAGGCTGTAACAGCGTGTCTTTTGTTGCTTTTTTTACGCGAACATTACACGTGAACTCACTGCCTTTACCTTGTTGGCTAACTAGAGTGACATCACCGTCCATTCGGTTACATAGCTTTTTAACAATCGCTAATCCTAACCCTGTCCCCCCGTAATTTCGTGTAGTAGAAGAATCTTCTTGGCTGAAAAGTTCAAATACTTGTTGCTGTTTATTTGGAGCAATACCAATACCGGTATCCCTGACCACTAATTTTAGTCGCCAACATTCGGGGCTTTCATTTTCAAGGGAGGCGCTGAACACAATTTCACCTTGATGGGTAAACTTAATGGCGTTGCTAATGAGGTTTGAGAGAATTTGGCGAATACGGCTTGGATCACCAACAATATTGTGTTTGTTTAAACTCGAGGTGTCTAATATCAGTTCAAGCCCTTTACTTTCGGCTCGAATAGCAAACAGTTCGGCAACCTCGGAAAGCAGTAAATTCAAGTCAAATTGGATATGTTCTATTTCGAGCTTATCCGCCTCAATTTTGGAAAAATCAAGAATGTCATTGATCAAATTAAGTAGTGAGTTAGCACTGTTTTTGGCTATGGATATACGATGATTTTGCTCTTCATCGAGCTGACTACGGTCAAGCAGGTCTAGCATACCAATGACGCCATTCATTGGTGTGCGAATTTCATGGCTCATGCTTGCTAAAAATTCATCTTTAGCAATAACAGCCGCTTCAGCATCTAATTTAGCTTTCGTTAAGGCTATTTCATTCTCTACACGTTCGGTAATGTCATAGTTTACTCCAACCATATTTAATACTTTTCCGTTCGCATCTAGTTTATTAATTGCGGCAGCTTTAATGTATCGAGTTACACCTTGGGGAGTAATAATTCTAAATTCGGTATCGAACTTTGAATTGGTTTCGAGCGCATGGTCTAGGGTTGCGACTGCTTTTGCTTTATCGTCAGGGTGTAATCCTTGTTCCCATGCTTCATATGCACCTATAAACTCTGTATGTTCAATACCATAAAGCTTGAACATCCACTGGTCCCATTTTAGCTCTTGAGTTTGTACATTGTAATCCCAAATACCGATAGCAGCAGAGTCTGCTGCAAGGGCCATACGTTCATTTTTATCTTGAATTTCAATTTCAGCTTGCTTTGATTGGTGAATATCAAGGTGGGTACCTATCATTCGCTTCGGTGAGCCGTCAGCATGGCGTTCAACAATTTTTCCTGTATCGAGTACCCAAACCCAATCGCCATTTTTATGTTTCATGCGGGTTTCACAACTATAATGATGCGCATCACCTTGCCAATGTAGTTGTAGCTGTTTCTCTGCTTTTGCTAAATCCTCTGGGTGAAGTAGACTCATCCAGGTATCTACTGAAGTAGGGGTTAGTTCATCTAGGGTGTAACCAATCATTGTTGCCCAGCGTTCATTAAATATCGTCTTACCACTCTCTACATCCCAATCCCAAATACCCACACTGGTAGATTGCATGACAAACTCAAGACGTTGGTTTGTTTCTTTTAAGGTATTTTGTGCAGCGATGCGGTCGGTAATGTCTTGGAATGAACCGAAGACACGTAAACATTGGTCATTTGCCATTTCTGGTTGTGCGCGTGCAGCAACCCAAATTTCTTTACCTTTGGCAGTGATAAGTTGAAGCTCTTCTTGGAATGGTTTGCCTTCTTCAATTGCGCGCCGCATTAACTCGGCTATGCGTTCGCGGTTTTCACCTTCTCTGTAATAATCAATAGCAGTTTCTACAACGGGCTCAAACTCTTCATCTACCTCATGTATACGTTTGGTCATATTTGACCAATAAAGTGTGTTATCAGATACATTATATTCCCAAGCACCAATTTGAGCTTGTGCACTCATTTCTTCCATTAATTGCTGTTGTGATAGTAACTTGTCCTGTTGTTTTACACGCATCATTTCAAAGCCAATCCAGTGCGCGAATAAGCGAATAATTTCGAGGTCATTATTGGTGAAAGGATGTGAAGATATCTCAGGACTTGAAAAATTAAGTGTACCGAAACGTTTGCCTTCAACGAATATTGGACATCCGATGTAACTTTCTAATTTGAAGTTGGTATAGCAGGGGTGCGCGGCTATTTCGCTTTTCGCAACATGGTTGAATGCAATTGCAGTGTTGGCATTGAAAGTGTGAAAGCAATAGGTGTGTTCAAAGTCGAATTCTTGTTCAGGTAATATTTCGTTATTAGGGCATGCGCAATAAAGCACTTTATAGTTTTCGCTAATTTCACTCACAATGCCAAGTGGCAGTTGAAATATGTCACACCCCAGTTGCAACATAGCGTTAATTTTATCACCCATTGGTACATTAAAATTGTTGGTGATTTCATGAAGTCGTTTTAAGGCAAATTCTGCCTGCTTCTGTTCAGTGATATCATTTTGAATGATAATTGATTTTATATTTTTTTGTTGATTACTGCGCAAAGGCACAATGGTAGTACTAAACCAATAAAGTCGACCGTCTTTTGCTTTATTGCAGAGCTCGCCATGCCAGACCTTTTGATTGGTGAGCGCATTGGTGATTTTGCCGTAGTAGTTTTCATCATGTTTGTCACTGCGTAAAATTTGTGTTGTTTGGTTGATTATTTCGTTTTGTTGGTAGCCATAAAAGTGAGTAAACATTTTATTGTAATACAGAATGTTTGTATGTTGATCGACTAGGATTACAGCGGAATGTTTATTGAGGGCAAATTCAAAATCAGCAGCGCGATTTAGTTCTATAAGCAATTTAGTATATGTATCTGTCAACCAAGCCTGTTTTGGCTTAAGAAGAATAAACGCAACTCCTAGTAAGCTAATCAAGGCACCTAGCCAAATTAGAAAAATGAGTTCGCTGTTGGTTTGTTTGTCTTTTATGATGGCCTTTTCAAATAAAGTAACCACTAAGTGTAAGTCGACAAGTAGTTTGTCGCTGTTTTCTATCTCAAGTAATGCGCGTTGTGATGCTAAAAGAGTTTGCTTTTGCGTAAGTAACAACGCGCTATTTATATACTCTTCGAGGCGCGAAGAAAGGTTTTGATAAACCGCTGTAATTTCAGCTTGAGATTGTTTATCGAATAGACTTATTTGTTGTTTTAATTGAATGTTACTTTGACGAAGTTTAGTTGCAGCTTGAGCCAGTTTTTTATGGTGTTGTTCACCATAGTTATGGCTAATGATATGTGTAGCTAAAAGGGCTATACGTTGCGACAACATGCGCAGCTCACCAGCAGTATTTAAAATGCTGATATAGTTTTCTTGTTGTTTTTGAAACAAAGTAACAATAAAAAATGAGCAAGAAATTAAAATCGTGATTGCAGCAATTGCTAATTTATAGCGCTTGGAAAAGCTCGTTATTAGAGATTCCGTGCTTATCATGTATTTTTCTCGTTGTCTTTGCTATTTTTAGAGCTTAAATATTGCATTAAAATTCGACTATCGCCACTATTAAATTATACAAAACATATGGTTACTTAAATTATTCTGATTTGATTTTAGTGCTCTATATTTAGCTCTTTTAACTTACGAGTAAGCGTATTTCTGCCCCAACCAATTAAATGTGCAGCATCTTGCTTGTGACCATTACTATGTTTTAATGCACTTTTAATAATTTGGCTTTCTATTTTATTTTGAATATCTGGCCAAATATTGTGTTTGCCTTGTTTTAGCTCACTTTCAAACCAAGTTTGAAATTGTTGTTGCCAGTCTGAATCTTGGCTGCTTTCGCTATGCTTTTGCTGATCTGTGATTTCGTTTGGTAGGTCCTCAATGCTGATAAGTTGCCCAGGCGTCATTACGGTAAGCCAGCGGCAGGTGTTTTCTAACTGACGCACATTACCTGGCCAAGTAAATCCCATCATTTTTTTAGCAGCTTCTTTTGAGAGTATTTTACTGTCTACTTTGAGCTCTTTAGCACTTCTATCTAAAAAGTAATTAGCGAGTTGTTGGATGTCTTCACTTCGCTCTCGCAGAGGAGGTAATTTTAAACGCACTACGTTTAAGCGATGAAATAAATCTTCGCGGAATTTACCTTCACGGGCGAGCTTTTCTAAATCTTGATGGGTGGCTGCAATAATACGCACATCGACCTTGAGACTTTGGTGTCCACCAACACGATAAAATTCGCCATCAGCCAGTACCCGTAAAAGACGCGTTTGCACATCAAGCGGCATATCACCAATTTCATCAAGGAATAGTGTACCGCCATTGGCTTGTTCAAAGCGCCCTTTTCGCACGCTATCTGCACCGGTGAAAGCGCCTTTTTCATGACCAAATAGCTCTGATTCTACTAAATCCTTCGGAATTGCCGCCATATTTAATGCAATAAAGGTTTTTTCGCGACGTGGACTGTGGTTATGTAAGGCACCTGCGACAAGCTCTTTACCTGTACCGGATTCGCCATTTATCAGTACGCTCATACTTGATGCGCTGAGTTTACCAATGGCGCGAAACACTTCCTGCATTGCAGGTGCTTCACCAATAATATCAGGCGCTTTCTTTTCCAGTTTACTGGGTTTGATTTTAACCCGTGTATTTGCTCGACAGGCGCTTTCAACAAGTGAAACAGCTTCATTTAAATCAAATGGCTTGGCTAAATATTCAAATGCCCCTTTTTGGAAAGCCTGTACAGCAGAATCGAGGTCTGAATGCGCCGTCATAATAATTACGGGTAATCCAGGGTTCTGCTCAACGATATTTTCAAGTAATGACATGCCATCTTGCCCTGGCATTCGGACATCAGAAATAAGCACTGTCGGTTGGTCATATTCTAGTGCTGATGCTGCCGCTTCTGCGCTGGCGAATGACTCAGTACTAAAACCGGCGCGTTTAAGTGCTTTTTCGAGAACAAAACGAATTGAAGCATCATCATCAACTATCCAAACAGTTTTCATTCTGGCTTCTCCATTGAAAGGGGTAAATAGATATTAAATTCGGTATGGCCAGGCCAACTATCACATTCGATATAACCCTTGTGTTGGTCAATCAGGGTTTGCGCAATAGCAAGGCCGAGGCCCGAACCACCATCTTTATTGGTAACCATTGGAAAGAAAAGAGTTTCTTTCAGAGATTCATCGATGCCTGGGCCGTTGTCGATAACCTGAATTAATAAGGCATTTTTAAAGGCTTTGTTATGTAGCCTAATATGGTGTTTCACCCGAGTTTTCAGTGTTATAGTGCCTAACTCTGCAAGCTTGTTGAGCGCATGTTGTGCATTTTTAACAATATTAAGTAGCACTTGCTGGATTTTTCCGTTGTCTATGTAAACATCGGGAATACTCGGATCGTAATCTTTAATCAGTCTAATCTTATGCTGGTTGTCCAGCAGACTAAGTTTAATTACAGACTCAAGTGTTTGGTGAATATTGAACCACTCTTTTTTTGGTAGTTGATTTGGCCCAAGTAAGCGATCGACGAGTTCAGTCAGGCGATCGGCTTGTTCAATGATTAAGTTAGCACATTGTTCGCGCTCTTGTTGGTCAGTTTCGTACTGTAATAATTGCGCAGCTCCGCGAATACCACCTAGTGGGTTTTTAATCTCATGGGCGAGGCCGCGGATTAAATTTCGTGCTGCACTTTGTTGGTGCATCTGATGAGAGGCTTGATCATGTTTGAGTTCTTGGTTTAAAGAGCGGCATTCAAGCAGCATTAAAAGTTGATTATCTAGTTCGATTCTACGCGCGGAAAGACTAATTGTTGCATGCCTGCCATCGTTAAAAACCACATTGGCACGATGCTGGACACAATCATTTCCGCTATTAAAGGTGTTTTCTAGAATCTTTTTTAAATCAATAGAGTGGTAATGAAACAATTGCTTAAAATTAGTTGCAACAATGCGTTTGGTGCTAATACCAAATAATTCACTTGAGCTGGTATTGGCATAATAAAGTTTAAACTTGCCATCAACCAACAAAACGCAACTTGTAAGGTGTTCTAGTAACTTAATATAGTTAGATATGTCTTTAAGCATCATTGCACCATTTTAGTGCGCTATTTTAACTAAAATCAATCGAAATTGAGACTTACTATTAAAAAGCAAGAAATGTTCCGTATTTAGCCATAGAGGTGAGTTATTTCGCGATGCGATTGGCGCGATGCATAAAAAAGGTAATCTGCTCGCTTGTTGCGATGGCAATGCCTTTTTCATCAAAGAGTTGGGCTTGAATAGTATGGGCGCCGCGATCAACATTGCGCATTACAAAAACTGCATTTGATTGTGGAGGAGTATTACGTTTACCATTGAACAGTAGTTGGACTTTGAATTTTGGATTAAAGCTTGGTGTTATACGAGTAGATACATGTAATGAACCCGTATTATCACGAATGGTGTCTTCGTGGCTTGGAGAAACAATCTCAATGCCGTATTCGATCGCTTTAGTTTGAATATCGCTTTTTTCGAAGACTGAAGTGTCTGCCTTTTTCATACTGGTGACTTTATCATCTGCCAATGAAATAACCTTAGCACCGGGTCGCTTGGTATCAGAAAAGACCAAAACACCATTTTCATCACGCCACATGTAAATTTCTTTCGCAGAAACCTCTGCTGAAGGTATTAGCATAAAAAAAATGAATAGTGATAGCAGAGCGCTTCTAAAAGCCACATCGGATCCTTGCTTACGTATATTGTTATTATTTTAGTACTGAACTGACAAGAAAGCCCGTTCCTGGGTAAAACCCACAACAAAACCTGCAGTGAATCACTTCCCTACGGTATAAGTAATACTAATTTATAATATATACGTTAATTTTTCCACAAAAAAAGCCCGCAGAACGGGCTTAGGAACACACATTGAAACAATAAAATGAATCTGGAGGCGTATAATAATTACACGCTGTAGTACATTTCAAACTCAACTGGGTGAGTTGTCATGTTTAATTTTTCTACTTCTTTTGACTTAAGGTCGATGTATGCATCGATTAGGTCGTCAGTAAATACACCACCTTGAGTTAAGAACTCACGGTCAGCGTCTAG
>NZ_JBFKMX010000038.1:0-28078 GCF_041629635.1 Pseudoalteromonas sp.
AATTCAGTTTTATCAGCTTTTATTTTTTGATGAACAACTTTATTAGCACGCTCATCAAGTATGCAAACGTATAAAATGTGTGCATGCAGGTAAATTCCACAATAATATTTGTGAAAAGTAGTATAGAATTTCATTGAACTTCTCCTTTTGGTTTGGTCCCTTGAGGTTTAGCTGTTCGCTAAACTTCCGGGAGAAGGTTCAATAAATATCAAGGTTTTAAAGTCGGATTCGTCATAGTTTGCTCGGTTCCACTTCGCTTCATATTTTAGCAAACTGTTACTCACCGCTTAAGGTGTCGTAGGTATAAAGAGAGAGTTAATATGACAAAGCTATCCACCATTGGCCAGATTGCAATCACCGTTAGTGATGTTGAGAAAGCCTTAGCCTTTTACCGCGATGCACTGGGATTAGATTTACTTTTTAACGCTGGTCCTGAACTTGCGTTTCTAAATGCGGATGGGGTGCGCATAATGCTGAGCACTCCACAAGGTGCAGGAACTGTCGGCGCTAACTCTATTCTCTACTTCAAGGTCTCTGATATCGAGGCAGTCCACTCTGCTATTCTTGCACGTGGTGCAAATAATGAACGAGAGCCGCAACTCGCCGCAAAAATGCCGGACCATGAGCTATGGACAGGATTTCTTCGTGACCCCGACGGAAACTTGGTGGGCCTTATGGAAGAAAAGCGGTGATGCTTGGTGTCATGCATCAACACGCGCCTAGCAAAGCCGGACGCTTAATGCGTTCGCACCGTAGTGCTTAGCAGTAAAGGAATCAAATAAGTGCGTATACGACAATATAAGACAACAGATTTGGAATTTGTTCTTGACTCATGGGAAGTAGCAACACGATTAGCTCATGAATTTATGACCGATGAATTTATCGCACAGGAGCGTAAGAATATTGCTGAAATATATCTACCTAATACTGATACGTGGGTCGCTGAAATAGATGGTGAAGTAAAGGGTTTCATTTCACTCATGGGGAGCGAGGTTGGTGCAATATTTCTCCAACCTAATTATCACGGCAAAGGTATCGGTAAAGCATTAATGGATACAGCTCAAGAGCTTCTTGGCGATTTGGAGGTCGAGGTTTTCAAAGCCAACAAGATTGGCCGTAACTTTTATTCAAAATATGGTTTCGTGTTTCTAGAGGAAAAGCTTCATGAGCCAACTGGACAGCAAGTATTGCGCATGATATTTACTGCTAACAAGTCAAAGCGCTCGAACTTCGAATATGCCGCCGATGTTTGAGTCTTTACAAACCAACTCAGGAAACACCATGCACAAAAAATCACATTGGGAAACGGTTTACACTACAAAAGAATTAAGTGATGTAAGTTGGTTTCAGCCCCATGCAGTCACCTCGTTAAAGTTTATAAACCGTTTAAATTGTGAAAAAAGTGCTGCCATTATTGATGTGGGTAGCGGCGCGTCCACTTTGGTTGATGACTTGCTGTTAAATGGGCATACAAATGTATCGGTGCTTGATCTATCTGGCGCAGCGCTTGAAACAGCTAAAAAGCGCATTGGTGTTAATGCAGAAAACGTAAAGTGGATTGAAGCGGATATAACAGACGTAACACTACCAAAACATCAATTTGATGTATGGCATGATCGCGCGGTATTTCACTTTTTAACAACGCCTGAAGAGCGCGGTGCTTATATTAAAAACGTGCTGCATGCGGTTAAACCAAATGGCCACATTATTATTGCCACATTTGCAGAAGACGGCCCAGAGAAGTGCAGCGGCTTACCGATTGTGCGCTACAGTGCAGAAAGCTTACAAGGCGAATTTGGTGAGCATTTTGTGCTTAAAGACCAACTCCATGAAACCCATAAAACACCCTTTTCTACAACTCAAAAGTTTGTGTTTTGTCACTTTGTAATAAAGGGCTAGCAAGGTGTAACCACATACACCTACTCGCCCTATTTACTCTGTTTCTTCTTTGCTTTTATCAGCAAGCACAATATTCGCTCGCTTAAATAACTCACCTAATGTAGCAATAGATAACCTGAACTTGGGATAAAAAGTATTTATTTTCCGATTTTAGTGAATTAAGCGCTAAAAAAGCGGATAATTACAGCCATTATGTTTGCCTTGCTGCAACCACCTATTCGCGGCGACACACTTGGAACCTAATTCATGGAAATCAAAGTAAATTATCTTGATAACTTGCGCTTAGAAGCGCTGTTTGACGACTTTAACGTTATTGCCGATCAGCCTATTCGCTATAAAGGCGATGGTAGCGCACCTGGTCCATTCGATTATTTTCTTGCCTCATCTGCGCTGTGTGCGGCGTATTTTGTAAAGGTGTACTGTAACGCGCGCGATATTCCAACTAACGATATTCGCCTGTCGCAAAACAACATTGTTGACCCAGAAAACCGTTACAACCAAATCTTTAAAATTCAGGTTGAACTGCCAGAGAGCATTTCTGACAAAGACCGTGAAGGTATTTTACGTTCAATCGACCGTTGTACCGTTAAAAAGGTAATTCAAACAGGCCCTGAGTTTGTTGTAGAAGCAGTTGAAAACCTCGATGAAGACGCACAAGCCATGTTAATGGGTCAGCCTGAAGGCGACGCCAATACCATGATTTTAGGTAAAGACTTACCGCTTGAGCAAACCATTCAAAACATGACCAAGATTTTAGAAGACTTGGGCATGAAAATTGAAATCTCATCGTGGCGTAACATTGTGCCAAACGTATGGTCGTTGCATATTCGCGATGCAGCATCGCCGATGTGTTTTACCAATGGTAAAGGCGCAAGCAAAGAAAGCGCATTGTGCTCAGCACTTGGCGAATTTATTGAGCGTTTAAACTGTAACTTTTTCTATAACGATCAGTTCTTTGGTGAAGAAATTGCCAATAGCGATTTTGTCCATTACCCAAATGAAAAATGGTTTAAACCAGGCCCAGATGACGAGCTACCACACGAGATTTTAGACGACTACACGCTGGATATTTACGACCCAGAGCAAGAGCTACGTGGTTCTAACCTAATTGACACTAACTCAGGTAATGTTGAGCGCGGTATTTGTTCAATTCCGTACACCCGTCATTCAGACGGCGAAACGGTTTACTTCCCGTCAAACCTGATTGAAAACTTATTTTTAAGTAACGGCATGAGCGCGGGTAACAACCTTGCAGAGGCCAAAGTACAGTGTTTATCTGAGATTTTCGAGCGCGCGGTAAAACGCCAAATCATCGAGCAAGAAATTGTATTACCAGATGTACCAGAAGACGTACTTAACAAATACCCAAGCATTGTTGCGGGTATTAAAGGGCTAGAAGAGCAAGGCTTCCCAGTAGTCATTAAAGATGCCTCACTTGGCGGTCAGTTCCCGGTAATGTGTGTTACCTTAATGAACCCGAAAACGGGCGGCGTATTTGCCTCATTTGGTGCGCACCCAAGTTTTGAAGTGGCGCTTGAGCGAAGCCTTACTGAGCTATTACAAGGCCGCAGTTTTGAAGGCTTAAACGATGTACCTAAGCCAACTTTTAACTCAATGGCAGTACAAGAGCCAGAAAACTTTGTTGAGCACTTTATTGATTCAACAGGTACTATTTCTTGGCGTTTCTTTAGTGCCAAGCACGATTATGAGTTTGTGGAATGGGATTTCTCAGGCACTAACCAAGAAGAGTGCGATGCCCTATTTGGTATTTTAGAAGACCTTGGTAAAGAAGCATATGTTGCTGAATTTACAGGCCTTGGCACAGCATGCCGTATTTTGGTACCAGATTATTCTGAGGTTTACCCAGCAGAAGACTTAATTTGGGATAACACCAATAAAGCACTTTTATACCGCGACGATATTTTAAACCTGCATTCACTGTCAGACGACCAGCTAGCTGATTTAGTTAATCGTTTAGAAGAAAGCGAGCTCGATAACTACATTGATATCATTACCCTAATTGGTATTGAGTTTGATGAAAACACAGTGTGGGGTCAGCTTACTATTCTAGAGCTTAAGCTATTAATTTACTTAGCATTAGGCGATTTAGAAGAAGTAAATAACCTCGTTGAAAGCTTCTTACAGTACAACGATAACACCGTTGAGCGCGGTCTATTCTATCAAGCGCTACACGCAACACTGCAAGTAGCACTTGATGACGAGCTTGAGTTTGAAGACTACCAGCATAACTTCACGCGTATGTTTGGCGAAGAAGTAATGAACGCGATTATTGGTTCTATTAATGGCGATGTGCGTTTTTATGGTTTAACACCAACTAACTCACAGCTAGAAGGCTTAGATAAGCACCTGCGCTTAATCGAAAGCTACAAAAAGCTGCACAGCGCTCGCGCAAAAATTGCAGGTAAGTAAAATAATTTGAGGTAAGTCCGTTAGGGCTTACCCAGCTTTATGCCAACTTCTATGTAGCCAAGGTTTTTATCAAAAGTGCACTAAGCAAAGGCCTCTTAGTAGCAAAATTATTCACGAGTGCGATTTTTTTAAAACGACCCCTCTTAGTATCAAAGACCTAAGCAGCCTCTTCAGCCAATTTCTCCAAATTGAACTATTTTATATCCTCTTTTAGCGCCAATGCACCTAAGTATATCAAACCAAGTGGTGGTACAAATGAAAGTACCACGCCAACAAGCGCAATCACTTTTGGGGATGTGGTTTTACGTTTACCTAAATAAAAGCTCAAAAACCCAACAAGCGGAACAAAAATAATAAGCGAATAAAAAATTAATTCACCAATCAGTGTGCCATTAATATTCATGTGTAAATGTCCTTATAAACAATATGAAAAATTACTATACCTATGTCTCTATCTTTTGTGAATTTCTTGCTGGAATAACTGTTTTTTGTTGGCCAAACCCATCAATTTCAAATAATTCAAAGCCATATTGCTCGGCTTTATAATTTACAAAAGCAAAAACCTCGGTACTGTCTAAATCAAATAGGTTAAGTTCAATAATAACATCTTGCTGATTTTGCTTTTCAAACCAAATTTTTGTTTTGCGTTTTATTGTTACAAATCCTGCGCGTTTAACCTCTTGCCAATATATAAAGTTATCAGTGTTTACATTTCTTAAAAAGGCACCTGCTTGATCTATTTGGCAAATAACATGTTTGTGGGTCTTAAATTTATGCAGAATATTCCAATAACAAAATGGTGATAAAACGAGGAATAAAGGGATAGCATAGCGTCTTACATCATCTGAATTACCATAAAAGTAGGTTAATATACCTGCAATACTCAGCGTTATCAGAAGTAATAAAGACGTGAAGCGATTATCCTTATAGCGAGCGCTAAATTCTTTTTTTTCAAGCCAATTCTGTATGCATGACTCAATTTCAACTACCCGCTCCGGATAAGCGCTTTTATCAATACTATTTAACGCTTCTAAGAGCGATCTATAACTGTAATTTTCGTAATTTGGTTTCATTAAAATCATTAAAAATTGAAAGCTTATCAGTAGCACCTGCCACAAAGCGGTTATTTTAACCTTGGATTAGTACAAACAGTGTTTATAAATCCATCCACCACTGCATCATTTTTTGATCGTTCGCTTGTTCAGCAAGTTTTATATTATCAAAAATATAGGGTTTTAAAATCGCGTAAGCGTCTTCACGGCTGTGTGTTTTTAATAACAAATTGCGATATGCGCGGATCAAGGTGTAGCGCTGATATGGAATAGCTCTGTCGTATTTTAATTCAAAAAGCTGATCAATAACTTGCTTAGCGCGAGTGTAATCACCATCTTTTGTTAAACGGTGAAGCCACTGCGTACCAATATTTATCGCTGCATTGGCATCATTACACTGACCGCAGTACTCACTTTGCCAAGTTTCATGCATGTAATTTGAGATATAAAACGCATTTAAAGGGTAAAACTCATCGACTGTACCACGGCCTAAAAAGCCAGCCATCTCTTGCACATCATTGCCGCGATTTTTTAACATTCGGGCAAACAGTACTTTAAAGTCGCGTTTATATTTATCAATGCCGGTATTTTTATCATGATACGCTTTCATTTCTTCTGACGTATAATTCATTGGATCTAAATACTTAATCGGAATGGAATGCCACCACTGTGGCTTTGCTACAGCAGCTTCAAACTCAAGCCACGATGGCCAACTTTTTTGCAGCTCTGCTTCGCGCTCAACCAGCTCTTGATAGCTTTCACCACAGCCTGTGGCAAGTAACAACCAAGTAAACGACAATAAAAAAGAATCGAGTAATCGGCTATAGCGCATAAAATTCCTTGTTAGGTAACGATAAATAACACTGTACCGACGAGTTTATACCCCAAAGCAGCATCCGCAATCTTAATCTTTTTATTGTCTTATTTTGGATGTGAGTAATTAAATAACATATTTACATACATCCACCGCAACTACCACAACGCCAGTCTGCTTTATCTACCGCTTGATAAAACCAGCGACAGTGCGCTTCGTCACAGGGAATGTGGTGTTTAAAAAATACTTTAGATAGCCAATCGAGATTAGCGAGGATCCAATCATCTTCTTCCAATCCTTCGGAGAACTCGGGATCATTATCAAAAATGGGGTCATATACACCATATGTCCCCATATCATTTACTTTTTGTTTTTCTTGCAAGCGAATAGGTAAACCTTTATAGCTTATTTGCCAATGACCTAGGCATAAGGTATGCCCTTCAGCACTCCACTTTGCAATAAACGGATTCGGTGAATTGCCCACTTACTTTTAATCTAGCTCACCACCAACAGAACACATTGGTGACGTTACAATTTCGGGTCGATTTTCTCGCGTGGTCGCTTTTAAATTATATAAGCTATCAATATGCTCAGCGCTATTCACGCTAACATTAAGGTTTTTCAAACGTCCATCACAAATGCTATAGATCATACCGTGAATACTAACGTCTTGTTGACGCTGCCAAGCATGTAACAGAATTTTGCTTTTTGACAGATTTTTTACTTGCTCAATCACATTAAGCTCACAAAGACGATTGATGCGTTGCTCGCGAAAACGCAAACTATCAACCTCTTCACGATGTTGTGCATATACATCTTTAATCGAACGCAGCCAATTATCAACCAGTCCATGTTCTTGGTCATCCATTGCTGCTTGCACACCGCCACAGCCATAATGCCCAGTAACTATGATATGTTTCACTTTCAAAACTTCTACCGCGTATTGCACCACTGACATACAGTTGTAATCCATATTGTGTACCAGATTGGCAATATTGCGATGGACAAACAATTCACCTGGTTTCAAACCAACAATTTGGTTAGCAGGTACCCGCGAATCAGCACAACCAATCCATAAATATTCAGGTGTTTGTTGCGCAGCTAAATCATGGAAAAACTCCGGATTATCTGCAGTACAATTACTTACCCATTGTTCATTATTTGTAAATAACTTATCTAACCCACACATAAATAACTCTCTTTATTGCACAAGTGGTGAACTTTGCTGATCAAAAGCAAAACCATCGATTGTCGCCTCACCTATCAAAATCTGAATATATTGGGCAATGGCTTTATGTTCTACTTTGTTATTCAGGTACGCTTCTATCTCTTTTGCTACCAGATCGTAAGGTAGTTGCTTACCGTCCACTTTGCGTCTGACAAAGACAATATGATGGCCAAAACGTGATTCAACGGGATAGTTAATTAGTCCCTCAGATGCCGCAAAAATAGCCTTTTCGAACTCAGCTACAGTTTGACCACTGCTAATTTGCCCTAAGTTACCGCCGGTTTCCTTAGATGGGCAAGCAGAATACTGACGTGCCAATTGAGCAAATTCGTCTGGCTGCTGCACGAGCTGTTCAATCAGCTGTTGCGCTAGTTGTTTGGTGTGCTCGCGACCTTCTAAGTCTTCGGGAGCACTGGCTATTAAAATATGGTCTACTTCGAGTAGTGGTGCACTGGTAAATTTCGCTTTATTCTGTTGATAAAAATGTTCGCACTCTGCTTTGCTTGCTTTAGGAATATCGACTTCTTTTTCAAGAAGTTGGTTTAATAGCGCATCTTCAGCTTGCGCTTCATTTGAAAAACTTGCCGTATCGATAGTTAGATTTAGTTCAGCAGCACGTTGCTTTAATAATTGTCCAATGATCAAGGATTCAGTGGCTTTAATCATGGCTTCACGGCGTGATGCTGCAGGGTGATATTGCATTTCAGCATCGATTTGAGCGGGCGAGATAACGATGTCATTTACCGTCACACTCGGGGTATTTGTTAAACTCATTACATACCTTTATGTGTATCAAATTGCCTCGGAAAAAGGCGACCAAACTTCGGCCGCCCTGGACTACCGGAAAAGGGTTATATTGTTTCTCTCGTTACTTGTTCGCTTTGCTTTTCTCGTACAACTTGATAGTTGCGACGGAAGTAACGAACAGGTACGCTCCATACATGAACTAATCGGCTAAATGGGAACATTGCAATTAATGTCATGCCCAAGAAAATATGTAACTTATAAATAAAGCCCACTGGTGCAATATAAGCGGAAGCCTCTGAAATATCGAAAGTTACAATATTTTGTGCCCAGCCCATCATCAATAACATTTCACTGCCATCTAAATGTGAGAAAGAGAATAAAATACTGATCAGACCTAATATAAGCTGCACTAAAATGGTCAATAGAATAACAATGTCCATGGTGCTGCTGGTTGCGCGAATACGTGGATTATTTAAACGACGTTTAACAAGAATTAATAAGCCGTATAAGCAAATTAGGCCAAAAAAGCCACCCACAGACATCGCCACGACTTGTTTAAACGCTGCACTAATACCTAACACATCCCAAACTTGGTGCGGTGTTAATAAACCCACCGCATGACCAAGTAATATCATGATAATGCCGATATGAAAGGCGCGAGAACCACGTTTGAGTTCTTTACTCTCGAGCAATTGGCTCGAACCAGTTTTCCAAGTGTATTGCTCTTTGTCATAACGCACTAAACTACCTAACACAAATATAGCCAGTGCAATGAAAGGGTAAATACCAAACAACAAGGTGTTAATGTATTCCATACTGTTTCCCCTTAATGAAGTGGTTGCGATGGACGCGTACTAGACGCTGCATCGACAAAATTAATTGGTAAATCTTGATCGCGACGTTGCCCTTCAGAAGGGCGATTCGCATTACTTGGGCAGCCGCCATTGACCGCATCACCGCCAAAGCTAATCGCTTCTTCTTCCCAGACTTTATCGAGTGCTTCTTTGGTGTCGTCACGTTTTTCATTTTCGATTTGACTTTCGACTGCTGCGAGATCAATGTCGATCTCTGCAATATCCAATAGTGCCAACATCAAGTTCGCGTAGTTGCTTTCACGTTTTTTAAGGCGTGCCGCTAGTAACGCAATGATGTGCGCCACATCTTGCAACCAATGTTTAGCATTATCAGAGCCCTGCGTTGAAGCAAACTCAAGATACAAGGGAATATAATCGGGTAATTCCCTGACCCCTATTTCTAAGCCCGCGGCTTTATATTGGTTCTGCAAGTCAATCATCGCCTGACCACGGTCACGGCTTTCGCCGTGCACGTGTTCAAACAATAACAATGACAATGAGCGACCGCGCTCAAATAAGCCGTCGTAATCAGACTGCCAGTCGAGAATATCTAACGCACAGCGTGACTTGATAAAATCTATTAACAGTGTTTTTGCGTTTTCACTAAGGTGTTCTGCTTCAGTGACGGTATCAATCATAGAACCCTTATGCAGAGGTAAGTCATCTGCTGGGTAATCCAGTAAATACGAAATGAGTTTTAAAATTTTCATAACTTAATCCTGTACTTCTACTGGTATAACTTGACGCACAGCCTGCTTTTTACCGCCAAACATATTGCCGTCGTTATTACCTGTGCTACAACCATTACCAAAACTAAAGCCACAGCTATTTTTCATATCATAGGCATCCGCAGCATACGCCTTATGGCTCGTCGGGATGACAAAACGATCTTCATAATTTGCTAATGCCATAATCTGATACATATCCTGTACCTGATGCTCGGTTAATCCCACTTGCTTTAGCACCTCGAGATCAAGCTCGCCATCAACCTGCTCTGAACGTTTGAAAGCGCGCATTGCCAACATCCGTTCTAACGCTTTTATCACTGGTTTTTCATCACCTGCGGTTAATAAGTTCGCTAAGTATTTCACTGGGATGCGTAACGATTTCAGATCTGGGATCACTCCATTCATGCCCACAGTGCCACTTTCAGCTGCACTTTGAATTGGCGAAAGTGGGGGTATGTACCAAACCATTGGCAGTGTTCTGTATTCAGGGTGCAGCGGTAATGCCACTTTCCAATCCATTGCCATTTTATAAACAGGTGAATCAATCGCTGCATCTAACCACGCTTGTGGAATGCCCTCTTGGCGCGCTGCTTGTTGTACCTCAGGATCATTTGGATCAAGGAAAATATCGCACTGAGCTTGATATAAATCTTGTTCATTCGCCACCGATGCTGCTGCTTCAATGCGGTCAGCATCGTAAAGCATCACACCAAGGTAACGAATTCGTCCAACACAGGTTTCAGAGCAAACTGTTGGTTGACCTGATTCAATGCGTGGATAACAGAAAATACATTTTTCTGACTTACCTGTTTTCCAGTTGTAGTAGATCTTTTTATACGGGCAACCCGAGACACACATGCGCCAACCTCGGCACTTGTCTTGGTCAATTAGTACGATACCGTCTTCTTCACGCTTATAAATTGCACCACTTGGACACGATGCAACACACGCAGGGTTGATACAATGCTCACATAAACGGGGTAAGTACATCATAAAGGTCTTTTCAAATTGACCGTAAATATCCGCTTGAATTTGCTCAAAGTTTTTATCTTTACGACGTTCTTTAAATTCCGTACCTAAGATCTCCTCCCAGTTTGGCCCCCAATTGATCTTTTCCATACGCTGACCACTCACCAGTGAGCGCGGACGCGCTACTGGTTGGTGCTTACTTTCACCCGCTTTATGAAGGTGTTGGTAATCAAAATCAAATGGTTCGTAGTAGTCATCAATTTCTGGCATGTCTGGGTTAGCAAAGATATTTGCTAAGATACGACGCTTGCCTCCTTGGCGTGGTTCAATCTTGCCGTTACTGTTACGTTTCCAGCCACCATTCCACTTTTCTTGGTTTTCCCATTCTTTTGGATAACCAATACCCGGCTTACTTTCTACGTTATTAAACCATGCGTATTCAACGCCTTCGCGTGAAGTCCAAACGTTTTTACAAGTGATAGAACAAGTGTGGCAACCAATGCATTTATCAAGGTTTAGCACCATACCTATTTGCGCTCTTACTTTCATCTCATTGCCCCTTATTCGGTATCTAACCAATCTACATTGTTCATCTTACGTACCACCACGAATTCATCGCGGTTACAGCCTACCGTGCCGTAATAATTAAAACCGTAGGACTGCTGTGCATATCCGCCAATCATATGGGTTGGCTTCATTACTGCACGGGTTACTGAGTTGTGAATGCCGCCGCGAGTTTGCGTGGTTTCTGCCCCTGGCACATTTACAATTCGTTCTTGTGCGTGATACATCATACTCATACCCTCAGGTACGCGTTGAGACACGACCGCCCTTGCTGCAATTGCACCGTTAACATTAAATACTTCAATCCAATCATTATCTTTAATCTCTGCTTTTTCAGCGTCAATTTCAGATAACCAAACAATCGGGCCGCCTCGACTCAGTGTCAACATTAGTAAGTTGTCTGAATAAGTACTGTGAATTCCCCACTTTTGGTGTGGCGTAATCCAGTTCAGTGCAATTTCCTTATTACCGTTAGGCTTTTGATTCATAATAGGTTGCACGGTTTTTAAGTTAATCGGTGGCTTATACACACACATGGTTTCACCAAAGTCACGCATCCATTCATGATCTTGATAGAACTGTTGACGACCTGTAACAGTGCGCCAAGGAATGAGCTCATGCACATTGGTATAACCTGCGTTATAAGACACATGTTCATCTTCTAAACCTGACCAAGTCGGTGAAGAGATAATCTTGCGTGGTTGCGCTTGAATATCGCGAAAACGAATTTTCTCTTCCTGCTTTGGTTTAGCTAAGTGGGTATGATCTTTACCTGTAAATTCGCTTAACGCAGCCCATGCTTTCACCGCCACAGTCCCATTCGTTTCAGGCGCTAGAGACAGAATAACTTCAGCTGCATCAATCGCTGTTTCAATCTTAGGACGCCCTTTATGCGCACCTTCTTCACGGTGAACTTGATTTAGTTTGCCAAGAAATTCGACTTCTTCATCGGTATTCCAGCTAATGCCTTTACCACCGTTGCCTTGTTGTTCAAGCAATGGTCCGAGTGAAGTAAAGCGCTTATAGGTATTAGGATAGTCGCGCTCAACTTCAATCATATTTGGCGCTGTCTTACCCGGTATAAGATCACATTCTCCTTTCCACCATTTTTTCACACCAAATGGCTGTGCGATTTCAGCTGGTGTATCGTGTAGAATTGGCAAGGTAACAATATCGGTTTCTTTTCCTAAATGGCCTTCTGTCAATTCAGAGAATTTTTTCGCTACCCCTTTGAAAATATCCCAATCCGAACGCGCTTCCCACACTGGGTCAATCGCTTTTGATAATGGGTGAATAAACGGGTGCATATCCGAAGTATTCATATCGTCTTTTTCGTACCATGTCGCGGTTGGCAGTACGATATCTGAATACAAACAGGTAGTAGACATACGGAAGTCAAGGGTAACAAGCAGATCTAACTTGCCTTCCGCAGGTGTATCTTCCCATTTCACATCTTCTGGTTTAACACCACCTTCTTCGCCTAAATCTTTACCCATTAAGCCATGCTTTGTACCTAATAAGTGACGCAGCATGTATTCATGACCTTTACCTGATGAGCCAAGTAGGTTTGAGCGCCAAATAAACATATTGCGTGGGAAATTTTTAGGATTTTCAGGCTCTTCACAAGCAAAGTTTAAACTGCCTTCAGTTAAGCTTTTCACCACATAATCTTTCGGTGACAAGCCCGCTGCTTTCGCTTCTTTGCACACCTCTAGTGGGTTTTTACCCAGCTGTGGTGCTGATGGTAACCAACCCATACGCTCAGCACGTGTGTTGTAATCAATAATTGAGCCGGTCCATTTCTCTTTATTGGCAAGTGGCGATAATACTTCTTCCATACGCAGTTTTTCGTAGCGCCATTGGCTTGAGTGATTGTAGAAAAACGAAGTACCGTTCATATGACGCGGTGGTTTCTGCCAATCTAGAGCAAACGCTAACGGCTGCCAACCGGTTTGTGGACGCAGTTTTTCTTGACCTACGTAGTGCGCCCAGCCACCGCCTGATTGACCCACACAACCACATAACATCAACATGTTAATTAGACCGCGATAGTTCATATCCATGTGATACCAGTGATTTAGCGCAGCCCCAACGATGATCATTGAACGGCCACGTGTTTTATCCGCAGTTTGTGCGAACTCACGGGCAATCTTAATTACATCTTCACGCGGTACACCGGTAATTTGTTCCTGCCACGCCGGTGTATAAGGAATGTCATCATCATAAGTAAGCGCTACATTAGGATCATTATAATCGTTATCCACACCATAGTTTGCTACCGTTAAATCAAATACGGTGGTTACTAATACGGTTGAACCATCTGCTAGCGAAATGCGTTTAACTGGTACTTTACGTTTTAATATTTCATCATGCTGGGTATTTTGGAAGTAACCAAACTCGTGTTCAGCGCCACCAAAATAAGGGAAGTTAACTTCAACAATTTCATCATGGCCGGATTTTAGACTGGTTTTCAGCTGTACTGATTCGCCTGATTTACCATCCAGTTGATCAATGTTCCACTTACCTTTTTCGCCCCAGCGATAACCCACAGAGCCCGTTGGCGATACCAGCTCACCATCGGTCTCGTTAATAGCAATGGTTTTCCATTCTGGGTTGTTATCTTGACCTAGGTTATCGGATAAGTCTGACGCTCTTAAAAAACGACCTTGGCTTAAGCCTTTTTCCGTTTCATCTAGCAAAACTAGCATTGGGAAGTCAGTGTAACGACGCACGTAGTCACTAAAGTAGTCACTGTGCCCCTTAACATGGAACTCTTTTAAAATAACATGGGCAAACGCCATTGCAAGTGCAGAGTCAGTGCCTTGCTTTGGAGCTAACCAATGATCCGTCAATTTCGATAATTCAGAGTAATCGGAAGTGATTGACACCACTTTGGTGCCTTTATAACGTACTTCTGTTAAGAAGTGCGCGTCAGGCGTACGCGTTTGTGGCACATTTGAGCCCCACGCTAAAATATAATTTGAGTTATACCAATCTGCCGACTCTGGTACGTCAGTTTGTTCGCCCCAGATTTGTGGTGATGCTGGCGGTAAATCACAGTACCAATCATAAAAACTTAAACAGTTACCACCGATAAGTGATAAGTAACGCGCACCGGCCGCGTACGATACCATCGACATCGCAGGAATTGGTGAGAAGCCTGTAATACGATCCGGGCCATAAGTTTTTGCTGTATAAACATTCGCTGCCGCAATGATTTCATTAACTTCATTCCAATCAGCGCGAATAAACCCACCAAGACCACGTTGTTGTTTGTATTCTTTCGCTTTTTCTGGGTTTTCTACAATTGAAGCCCATGCGTCAACAGGGTCTTTGTGCTGCAACTTAGCGGCACGCCATAATTTGATTAAGCGTTTTCTTATTTTTGGGTGTTTTAAGCGGTTGGCACTGTAAATATACCAAGAATAACTAGCCCCGCGAGGGCAACCTCTTGGCTCGTGATTAGGCAGATCGGGACGTGTTCTAGGGTAATCTGTTTGTTGTGTTTCCCATGTTACTAGCCCGTCTTTTACATAAATTTTCCAGCTACATGAACCTGTACAGTTTACGCCGTGCGTTGAACGAACAATTTTGTCATGCTGCCAACGACGGCGATAACCATCTTCCCAGCTTCTATCTTCATTGGTGGTTACACCATGAGCATTGGAAAATGCATCTTTTTTTGTTTTAAAGAATTGCATTTTATCTAAAAAGTGACTCATTTTTCACTCCTACATTACTTTTCTTACGGCGTTATCGCTTGGTGACAGCAAGCAAAAAAACCAGTGCTGAAAGAGATAATAAGAGCTCAGTAGGTAATAAAATTGATATAGATCAAGAAGCCAAAATTAGGCAACTGGCAGGGTATTGCTAACTACCCCCTTGTAGGTATAGAGTGAAAAATTGAACCTCTTATAATAGGGGCTTCAGCGATATACATACCCATAAAAACGCATTGAACATAACAACAGTGATGTTTTAAGGGGTAGTTTTTAAAGAGAGAAGAAATAAATGTTAAATCGTGCCAAACGTTCCATTGTTTTTCGAATTAGCGCACTCATGACTAGCGTGATTGCCATGGCATTTATCAGTATTTTTTCGTCTGTTTATATTTCTGAACTGAGTGAGTTTGATGGCGCCGCGATTAATCTATCTGGTTCAATGCGCATGTTAACCTTTAAAACAACCAGCCAAATAGCCGATTATCAAAACTTACCTAGTGAAGAAAAGCTCACTCATATACACAATTCAATCTCGCGCTTTGAAAAAAAACTGAACAATGGCATTTTAAAAATTGAGTTTACCCAACACAAAGACATTGCTATTGAGCATGGCTACAACACCATAAAAACAACTTGGCAGGAAGAAATTCGCCCGTTATTTAAACAAGCAATACAACAACAAATCCCTATCGATAAGTTATTATTAAACGCCACCGCATTTGTTGATCTGATTGACAATCAGGTGATTCTATACCAACAAAAAGCCGAAAGCCGCTTGGAGTTATTGCGCATCGTGCAAATCACAACACTGTTTATTACTTTAATCCTGATCTATATTTGCCTTTATTCTGTTCACTACAAAATTTCAATACCTTTAAAAGAGCTTACCAATGTGGCAAAAAAATCCACACAAGGTGATTTCTCTCACCGCGTTAACCTTGATCAACAAGATGAGCTAGGTTTGCTTGCCAACACTATCAACGCAGCCAGTGATACCATTGAAGCTCAGTATGCTAATTTAGAAAAACGTATTGCCTCTAAGACGAGAAAATTAAAACGCAGCAAAGACATGATCGAGTTATTGTTTGATATTTCTAATCAAACCAACCAATCTGCATCTGGCGAATTGATGTTTCAACCGATTATTGAACAACTTGCTGAAATTAGTGAAATATCCAACATAGACTTATGTTTGCTGACTCCTCAAGGCGAAGTACCATTTCAACATCTAGTATCTAGCCCACAGCAATTATTATTAAATGCTTGTGTTAAAGGCAATTGTGCTACCTGTCATGAAAGGCAATATGTTTATGACAGCAGTTCTAAAACCATTCAAATTAAGTTCCCTTTGCAAACACCCACGGTGAGATATGGTGTGTTAGTCGTTAACTTACCAGAAGGTGCATTGCTGGATCCATGGCAAAGTCAGTTATTTAAATCCGTTGCTGACCAAATTACCCTTGCGCTCAGTTTACAGGGCAAGAGCCACCAACAACGTCGTATCGCTCTACATAATGAACGCTCAATTATTGCCCGAGAATTACACGACTCCCTCGCGCAGTCACTTTCATACCTTAAAATTCAGGTAACCCGAATTCAAAAAGGGGTAGATAAAGACGTTGAGAAAGAATCATTGCAAGAGATTATTGCCGAATTGCGCGAAGGTATTAGTTCGGCCTATCGCCAGCTGCGCGAACTACTCACCACGTTTAGATTGCAAATCACCGACTCAGGCTTACAACAGGCACTGAATGATACCCTTGATTTACTGCAGCAACGCACTGAAATGCGCCTTAGCCTTGATTATCACATTGGCAATATTCCGCTTTCTCCAACCGAAGAGATCCATATTTTACAGGTGGCAAAAGAAGCGTTACAGAATTCGGTATACCACTCCAAGGGGACTGAAGCATCAATTACGATTGGTGAAAATGCCGATAAATCCATCTCGTTAACCATTTCTGATAATGGTATTGGTATTGGTTCAGATCCTCAAAAAGTGAATCACTATGGTCTCGCTATTATGCGAGAGCGGAGCACCTCATTAAAAGGCGAGTTTAATATGACTGAGGTTGCTGACGGCGGGACCGAAATACACGTTCGCTTTAAACCGTCTTATCTGTATTCACAGGTAGCATAAATAATTTCGATAAGAGTTATTAAGCGAGCCTCTCGACAGTACTGTTTACGACATAAAAAAAGCTGGAAAAGGAAAGTGAAATACTTGTTGGAAAGCATAAAGTGTAATTTAAATATTCATCACACTACCAAAATACAATGTTAAATTGAGTTCCTTTGTTTGTTAGGTTGAACAGCCATTATCTAACCAAGATTGCCAGCGGTGTTTATTGTTGTCTAACCAATAATTAGCAGCTTGTGTTGGTGTGAGTTTAGTTACATCAACCAAAGCAGCAATTTCCTCTAATTCAGTATTATTAAAATTCATTTTAGTTAACATTGTGTAAGCACAAGGCCATTTCAAAGGAAACTCTGTAGAAGCCACTTTTTTAAGCCAACCCGCTTTAGGATTACCACAATCGTAAAGGTAATCTGGATTAATTCCCCAATTCGGATCCGATTCACATAACGGCGAAAATTCCGGAAACTCAACAAATTTTCCTTTATACTTGGCACCAACCCAATTTGGGGTCCAATTAAAAAGGAGAATAGGCTTCTTTTGTTCATAGGCTTTTCTTAACTTAATCCACAATTGGTCAGCATGATTAACATTTATGACTTGAAAGTTTAATTTTAGCGATCTCACTCTGGCTTTATCGGGTTTTTCCCAAGGCCCGCCATAGTATATTCCTTTAGTCACATTATCTTTTTCAGAAAAAAGCTGTGAACAATGCTTAAGTGCTTGCCAATTGGGTAAGCCAGGACATTTCTCCTCTACATAATCAGGATACCACCAGTCTTCTCTGGTGAAGACATTATAATTCCCAGCATCAAGCAACTGTTTTTTATTAATTAACATAAGTGACTTTTCAGCCATAGTACCTTCCCATACCTCTACCTGAATATGCGCTATGTTGTGCTTTAAAATGTACCACTGACCATCGGTTGGGTAGCTCACATACTCTACTTTGTAACCTTGATTTTCGTATATAGTGCCTAAAATATGCGAAGCAACAAGTTGCGATGACCAGTTATTTAAAATAATTTTAATCGCTTCGTTTTCATTGCTTTTTGCGTTAGCGCCGTTTAAATAAAATGAAAGTAACCAAACAGCAATGAATGTTCTTGAAATCATCATCCTTTATTTCATCACCTTGATGCTTTAGCCATTAAAAATAACTTTAGCCCAAATCCGTTAATTCACCTTTACATTTACCAAAAAACTCTAATGATTACGTGGTTTTTACGGTTAACGATGTCAGCCTTTCACAAGCATTGATCCATAGTTTGTTGACGACTTTATGGGATCCATCTATTCGTAGATAGAGCCCATTGTTCATCAGCAAACCTACTGCATATAAAATATGCCCAACATTTATTAGGTCTTAGTGACAATAGTTATACTGCATCAATCAATAAACAAAAACTTAACTTATTAATAAATTTAGAATTTCATTCCAATCGTAAAGTCTATTAAAACCAATAACGGATTTTCTCGACGTAGCTCTCTGGTAATATGTGGTCAGCATTAAATACCAGTCTCACCTTGTCTTTACTTGCTATTGCATCAAATAATGTTTGGTTTTGTTGCTCTGTTGCATACTGATCTTGATTAGCCGTTAGCAATGTGACAGCTTTATCGTCAATCATCTTTGCCGCTAACACTGGAGCAACAACTGGCATGGTGTCATCTATGTGTGGAGGAACGATACTCAACACCTCAGACACACGTTCATCTATTGCTGCAAGCAACAACGCCATTTGGCCTCCCATGCTATAGCCAACAACGCGAATTTGTTGATCTTTAAATTGCGGTTGCAGGTGTAGCCAATCAAGTAACAAGCGATAATCAAGAATACTGTGGCGTATCATATCTTGATAAGCTTGCTTATCACCTTGATGTAAATTTGTCATGATCTCTTTCAAAGACACATCTGCCTGCTTGCGAGAACCATGATGACGAGCATCCAGAGCAATCACTGCAAACCCATTTTGGTGAGCTAATTCGGTAAGTTTATGCACCTGAGTGACCGTTTTTGACCCTTTCAATTCAGCATGCCACCAACGCGGATAACTGCGTCCCATCGCATGCATTGCTATTACCAATGGGTATTGCTGACGCTTGATTTTAGGGTAACTGATTTGACCGTTAACTTGCGCGCCATCAAAACTCGTAAAATTGATAACCACCTTTTCTGCGTCTAGTGGCTGTTGCTCCACCTTAACTTGTTTAACGTTATGTTGATAATGTGCTGCAAGGTCAAAGTCAGAAGCCCAAGCGTCACCGTTTAAACTATTCATAACTAAGGTGTATAAAATAAGTGCGACTAAGATGTTCAAATTGCGTGTTTTCATAGTAAGTTCCATGTTTATAGTATGCAGCCATACTAGCTACACACTTGTGAAGAAAGCGTGAAATCATTGCACTCTTCGCTGATTATCTGCATGTTTCGAGAATCAACCTCACGTATTACAACAATCTAACAAATAAAAAAAACCACTTAAGGTTAATTAAGTGGCTTTGCAGATTAAGGTTTTTCAACCTTTCGGGAGCGTTCTTCCATGAACAGTTTGCGTACGATGCTAAGGGTTATAAAACTCGCCATCTTTACGTAAGTAGAACCACCAGTTGATAAGTAAACATACCGCGTAGAAAATTGCGAAACCAACTAATGCAACTTCTGGAGTCGTGGCTTTAATTTGTTCACCTAATACTTTCGGAATATAGAAAGCGCCATAAGCTGCAACTGCAGATGTCCAACCAAGTACAGGGCCTGCTTGCTCTTTCGGGAATACCATTGCGATAGTGCGGAAAGTGGAACCATTACCGATACCTGTTGCAGCAAACAGTAATAAAAACAATAAGAAGAATGGCAAGAAGAATTCTTCTGGTGTAGCCGATTGATAAGCCGCTTGCATGTAGTAAGCCACACCCAGTGCACTGCCTACCATTACAACTGAACAAATTTGTGTAACCAGTGCACCACCAAATTTATCCGAGATCCAACCGCCTAGAGGACGAATAAGTGCACCAATAAACGGACCCATCCAAGCATACATCAGCGCACTTGGGCCATTTGGATTGATCGTATCGTGAGTCATCACACCATCAACCATTACGTGTTGATAGCCGAAAATAACTTTAATTGCTAATGGGAAAGACGCTGCAAAACCAATAAACGAACCAAACGTCATGGTATAAATAATACTCATTACCCAAGTGTGTTTATTGTTGAAAATTTGATACTGACGGGTGAGTGATTTATTAATTTGTCCTGGTAACATTTTTAATAGGAATACTGTCGATGCAACCACTAACACCAATACTATTTCTTTTGGTACACCAAAACCCGAACCATTTGCCGCTTCAGGTAACATTAGCCATAGACCAAATGCCGCAGTGACGAAACCAATAAACAACATTACTGAAATTAACATAAAGCTTGAGAGCGGATTACCAATATCAGGCGACACCTCTTTGGTACGAATATTATTCATACCGAACCAGCCTAAAAAGAACAGCGGAATTAAGAACATAAGCCATAAGAAACCGGCGTTATGAATATAGGTTTCAGAACCTGCAGGGATCTTACCAATTAACGTACCTGAGGTATTAACTAAAGTCATTGACTCGCCACCAAAGATACCAAACGTCATAAACAGCGGCACTAAGATTTGCATGGTCGTTACGCCAAAATTACCTAACCCTGCATTTAAGCCAAGCGCCAGTCCCTGCTCTTTTTTAGGATAGAAAAAGCTAATATTTGACATAGATGCGGCAAAATTACCGCCACCAATACCAGATAGCAACGCTAATAGTTGGAACATCCAAAGCGGCGTATTTTGGTCTTGTAATGCTATGCCTGTACCTATCGCTGGCACCATTAACAATGCAGTGGTAAAGAAGATGGTATTTCGCCCACCACATAAACGAATAAAGAAGCTGCTGGGGATCCTCAGAGTCGCACCAGTGAGACCAGCAATCGCCATCAGACTAAATAAATCAGGTTTGGCAAATGGAAAGCCTAAATTGAGCATTTGTACTGTGATAATGCCCCAGTAAAGCCAAACGGCAAAACCACATAATAAACTCGGGATCGAAATCCATAAGTTTCTATTTGCTATTTTTTTTCCTTCGGATTCCCAAAATTGTTCATTTTCGGGATCCCACTTTTTTAGATCACTCATAATTTTTATGCCTTAGAGCTTGGGATTTGTTCCTACTATGTCTGTTGAACGTGGTTGGAACAATTAACTAAATGCGGTAGCTCCCCCCTACCCAGAAATAGATACAATAACCGACACAGCTCTTCCCCTTCCACAAACAAAAAGAAAAAAACCAATAAATTCAATTAAGTAGTCAGTTTATACAGGAAATTAAAACTACCTATTTGTAGGTAGTTGGCAAATAATTAACTAAATTTGATTTGAGTTAATCATGATTTAAATCAATTTTTACAGTACATTTAGCGCGAAAATAAACGCAACAACCTATTAAACGAATAACAACAATAATAAATCGAACTCACAAGGGGCAATTATGAGTGAACTAGCAGCAAGCATCATGATCGTTGATGACCACCCATTATTTCGCAAAGGTCTACGCCAACTTATTGAGCTAGAAGATGAAATAGAAGTTATCGGTGAAGCAAGCAATGGCCGTGACGCAATATCACTTGCCGCAGAACTCGAACCTGACCTGATTATTTTAGATCTTAATATGCAAGGAATTGATGGCCTCGAAACTGTGAAAGAAATGCGTAAATTAGAAATTACCTCGCGCATTATTATGCTAACTGTTTCAGACAATGACGAAGATGTCGTCACTGCAATTTCAAATGGTGCTGATGGTTATTTGTTAAAAGATATGGAGCCGGAAGATATTGTCCACAATATTAAAATGGCTGTCACCGGTAAAATGGCGATAAGTCCAACCTTAACAGAAGCGCTAGCAACCGCATTGCGTAAACCAGACAAACCAAAAGACAACCCACTAAACAGCCTGACCAGTCGTGAATTAGAAATTCTAAAACTCATTGCAAAAGGTCTGAGCAATAAATTAATTGCCAGAGAACTTGATATCTCTGATGGCACAGTGAAAGTGCATGTTAAACATCTACTTAAAAAATTAAATTTCCGCTCGCGTATCGAAGCCGCTGTGTGGATGGTCGATTTACAAAAATAGAGGTCTCAATATGAGTTGCGATTGCGATAGTTATCAACAACATTTGCTTCCATTCACTACGGCTTATGCAAACTTAATAGCACATGCACAATGCTCTTTAGCAAGTGAAACCATACCACTGCTGCAAGCAACCGGGAGAATACTCAGCCAAGCAGTAATTTCACCAGTCAATGTGCCACCACATAATAACTCTGCAATGGATGGCTATGCATTTAAGTTTAACGATTTAGCAGAGCATCAGAATTTAACACTTGTTGGTACTGCACTCGCTGGCCATCCTTACAGCAATAGAATCAACCATGGCGAATGTATTCGTATTATGACGGGTGCGCCAATACCAAGTTCGGTCGATACGGTGGTGATGCAGGAAATGACCTGTGCAACAGATAATGTCATCAGTATCAAGGATGCGCATAAGTTAAAACTCGGCGCAAATGTTCGACAATGTGCCGAAGATATCGCACTGGGCCAAACAATATTAAACCAAGGCCATACTCTAAAAGCAGCGGACATCGGTTTACTCGCCTCTTTAGGTATTCACCAAATAACGGTTTATCAAAAAATTACGGTTGCTGTATTATCGACTGGTGATGAACTGGTATCACCCGGCGATACACTTGCGCCCGGTCAAATTTATGAGTCAAATCGCCATACATTAATTGCTTACCTACAGCAGCTTCCGGTTAACATCGTTGACCTTGGCATAATCAAAGATAGTAAAGAAGCGATCCGTGAAGCCTTCTGGCATGCTGATGAAGTAGCCGATGTAGTGATTTCTTCAGGAGGTGTATCAGTCGGTGAAGCAGACTTTATCAAAGATATTCTTAACGAACTGGGTGAAATCAACTTTTGGAAACTGGCTATCAAGCCTGGCAAACCCTTTGCTTATGGCCAGCTTGCCAATAGTCACTTTATCGGCTTACCGGGTAACCCTGTTTCTGCCACAGTAACCTTCGAGCAGCTGGCTTTACCATTTATTCAAACCTTAATGGGCACACAAGCAAAATCACAAACCAAACTTCTCGCTACCGCAACCAGTGATTTTAAAAAGCGTCCAGGTCGATTTGAATTTCAGCGCGCCATTGCCACCGAGCAAGACGGCAAGTGGCAGGTGGTTTCTGTTGGTGCGCAAGGATCTGGCATTCTTTCCTCAATGTCGCGGGCCAATTGCTACGTGTTGCTAGAAGAAAACTCAAACGGTGCCGCAATAGGCGATACAGTCACCATCGCTCTGTTTTAACGCATAGCTCAAATAATATTTGCTAAAAATGCACCCTTCGCGGTGCATTTTTTTCGTCTTTTCCACTCTACCCATCAAGAGGTAGCACAAACATTAGCTTGATCTAGATCAAATCAACTTAACTCCAAAAATATTAAAACACTATATATAGACAAAATACAAAACAACAACACCATATATAGTATGCGATATTCTAATATTCAGACCACATGGCAAGAAGTGCCAAACGAATTCAGCCTGGTTTTTTCCATTGTCGGCTGTCCACTCGCCTGCAAAGGTTGTCATAGTGCCAAAACATGGAACAGCAAGGCTGGCAAAGCCCTAACAGTAACTTTGCTCGAACATTATCTAAACCAATATCGCGACTATATCTCGTGTGTCTGTTTTTTAGGTGGCGAATGGCATGAACAACAACTTATTGAGTATTTGCAACGTATTCGACACGCCAAGCTTAAAACTTGCCTATACACCGGGCTCAGTCAATGTTTGTTATCACAAGCCTTAATAAACCAACTGGATTATCTCAAAACCGGCAGCTGGCAAGCGAAATTAGGAGGCTTAGACAGCCCACGAAGCAACCAACGATTTTTCGATTTAAACACCCATTCTGATTTAACTCATGTTTTTAGAAGGAATTAACTGTGCTCACTCTTAATCATCAACAAATCAAACAAAAGCTTAATTTTATAGACGAATATAAAGCGGCTTGTACGCCAGCTGATGGTACACACTTTGATGCCAATGCCAATGTCACCTGCAAAAACTTAGCCACACTCGAAGCCGAAATGATGAAAGACTGCTTTATTCAGATTAACCGTAAGGTAATGTATAACAAAATTGCTGAACTATTTGATCATGAGTTAGCGCATGAATATGTTCGGCAGATTGAAGCTCACGAAATCTATGTGCATGATGAAACTAGTCTCAAGCCATACTGTGTTAGCCTAAGCATGTACCCCTTTTTATTAGATGGGTTAACCAAATTAGGCGGCGAATCAAAAGCGCCAAAACATATTGAAAGTTTTTGCGGCAGTTTTGTCAATCTCGTATTTGCAATAAGCAGTCAATTTGCAGGCGCCGTCGCCACAGTAGAGTTTTTAACTTACTTCGATTATTTTGCCCGTAAGGATTATGGCGATGATTATTTAAATACGCATACTTCGCAAATCGCTAATCATTTACAGCATGTGGTATACGCCCTTAACCAACCGGCGGCGGCACGGGGCTATCAAAGTGTATTTTGGAATATTAGTATTTATGATCAGCACTACTTTCAAAGTATATTTGCTGACTTTGTCTTCCCCGATTTTAGCAAACCTGATTGGCATAGTGTTGAACAATTGCAATGGTATTTTCTTGATTGGTTTAACGCCGAGCGCGAACGCGCGTTATTGACCTTCCCGGTGGTGACCGTCGCCATGCTCAGTGATGAAATGAAAGTAAAAGATCAACAATTCGCCTGCCAGATTGCCAAACAGCTCGCAAATGGCAACAGCTTTTTCACTTATCTATCAACCAGTGCAGACTCTCTGGCATCTTGCTGTCGATTACGTAATGAAATGATTGATAACACCTTTTCTTATTCACTTGGGGCAGGGGGAGTCGCCACGGGTTCAATCAATGTGATTACCTTAAATATGAATCGCTTAGTTCAGTGTGGTCTCGACTTAAAGCAACAGGTTGAAAAAATTCATAAATACCAAGTTGCCTACCGTAAAGTAATGGAAGAGTATCTCGCTGCAGGCCTTCTAACCGTTTATGATGCGGGGTTTATTCAGCTGGATAAACAGTTTTTAACTATAGGTGTTAATGGCATGGCAGAAGCCGCTGAATTCCTCGGCATTGAAGTGAACAACAATTCAGATTATCAAAAATTTATAAACCAACAACTCAAAACTATTTTTGATGCAAACCAGCAAGCAAAACAACACTATGGCTATTTGTTTAACACAGAATTTGTACCAGCGGAGAATTTAGGCGTAAAGAATGCGAAGTGGGATAAACAAAGTCAGCTCAGAGTGCCTAGGGATTGCTATAACAGCTATTTTTATCTAGTTGAAGATGAGCACTGTACCCATTTAGATAAACTCATGCTACATGGCAGCCAATTCACCCAATACCTTGATGGCGGCAGTGCTCTACATCTTAATTTAGACGAACACCTCAGCGCACCCGCTTATTTACAACTACTCAATATTGCAGCCAAAACGGGGTGTAATTATTTTTGTATTAATGTCAAAAGTACGCTGTGTTACGACTGCGGCTATATAGATAAACAAACTCAACAACATTGCAGCGCATGCGGTAGCCTTGAAATCGACTATGCAACTCGGGTTATCGGCTATTTAAAGCCTGTAACAGCCTTTAGTAAAGGACGCAGAATTGAACACAGTGGGCGGCACTATCACCAAAGCAAGTTAGCAAAAATGTCTAACATACCAACACATTAGGATAAGGAAATGACAGTATCAGTCAACTGAAGCAACTCGTCTTCATTGTGAGATATCATCAGCATAGGCACATGGAGTGTGTCTTTCACTTCATTAAGGTAATGTAACAACTCGAATTTCTGTTTTTTGTCGATACCATTAAGTGGCTCATCTAATAACAACATACTTGGCGAACTTAATAGTGCACGTGCAATGGCAACTCTTTGTTGCTCTCCCCCAGATAAATAATGCGTATTACGTGAGAGCAAGCCATTTAGTTTCATAGTATTAACGACTTGTTCGAAAGTGAATGTTTTTACTTTCGAACGTTTAAGGGAAAAGCGTAAGTTATCTTCAACGTTTAGATGCGGAAAAAGGCGGGCATTTTGAAAAACATACCCTAAGTTTCGCTGTTGTGGTGACAAGAAAATCGCGTCCGATTGCAACACTTTTTGCTGCACTATCACGCGCCCTTTCGCCTGTTGCTCAAGCCCAGCAATTATTCGAAACAAGGTCGATTTGCCACAACCTGAATCCCCCATAATGCCTAAGCAAGTCTGACTAGCATCAGTGAACAACTGGTAAGAAAAATCACGTTGACCTAAAGTTATTGCAACATCAATATCTAACATAACTAACGTGGTCGCTTAAAATAATTAATTAACGCTAAACTGCATATTGCAAATACTAATAAGCCTGCGGAAATAGAGTGAGCTTTTTTATATTCCATAGCTTCAACAGCATCAAATAATGCAATGGAAAGCACTTGGGTTTCGCCGGGAATATTACCGCCAATCATTAAAATTACCCCAAACTCGCCTACTGTATGGGCAAAACAGAGTAACCCTGAACTAATAATTCCATTGCGACAAATAGGTAATACAACCTGCAAGAATGTATCGAGTTTAGATGCGCCTAAAGAGTATGCCGTTTCTAATAATCCACGGTCCATTTGGGTAAATGTAGCCTGAAGTGGTTGGATTACAAATGGAAATGAATAAATAAGAGAGCCCACTAAAATTCCCCAAAACGAAAATGCTAATGACTGATTTGTCAAAGCTTCAAATGTCGAACCTACTAAACTATTTGGTGAAAAGGCAATCAGTAAATAAAAGCCTAAAACAGTTGGTGGTAACACAATTGGTAAAGCGACCATTGACTCAATTAATCGTGCAAAAAAAGTATTGCTTTGGCTTAACCACCACGCGAGTGGAATACCGATTAATAATAAAATGGCTGTGGTACAAAAAGCCAATTTAAAGGTTAACCAAAATGCTTGATATACCAGAGTTTCAAACATATTAACGATACCCAAATTCGGCTAACTGCTGTTTAACAGGTGCTGAATTTAAGTAGTTCAACAAAGCCAATGCCTGCTGTTGCTGTTTTGAGCGCGCAATAATCACTCCAGCTTGTGGAATTTTTGCTTCAACAACATCCAAACGTTCATAAAAGTGTTCATCTATGCCCTTTAAACGCACGTGACTTAAGGAGACAAAGCCTGCTTCAGCATTTCCTGTATCTACGACTTGAAAAGTTTGTGCAATATTATTTGTAGTAATTTTACGTACTTTCAATGGCTTAATGAATTTATTGATATATGCTTGGGTAGCAATGCCGTATGGCGCATGTTTGCTGTTTGCAACTGCTATTGTCAGGTGTTCTTGCTCATTCAATGTCGAAAGTGAAACGGTATTGCCTGGTGAATAAAACACTAATTCACCAATTGCGTAAATTTGCTTACTATTTTCAACAGCTATCCCTTTAGTTAATAATAGGTCTACTTTCTCTTCATCTGCGGAGAGAAATAAATCGAATGGCGCACCATGAATAATTTGTTGGAATAACACACCTGATGACGCGGACGATAAACTGACTTCGACATTAAAGCTCTTTTCGAAACCAGAAATGACCTGCTGTAAAGGGGCTTTAAAATTACTGGCCACTGCAATTCGCAAGGGCTGCGCATTAGCAGTGCCTGATACAAATAACCAACAAATAAAGTAAAGCTGCAAGCAAAACCGCACTTAAAGTTACTCCCAATTTAAATAAGCCGTTTGATCTTTATCTGCAGGTGTTAACCATACATCCGCGTGTGT
>NZ_JBFKMX010000039.1:0-27533 GCF_041629635.1 Pseudoalteromonas sp.
ATTAAATCAACAACAGCTTCAGCACCTGAGCTATTTATTGCAAAAATAGTTTGTGACGCTTTATGAAAAGCGACAATCTCTGCTGCACCTTCAGGCGATTGTGCATTAAGTACTGCGCGTCCAACTAACTTTATGTCGAGTAAGTTTGTTGCATTTAAACCATCAACGCCATTGCTGCCATCTGCGCCATTTGTTCCTTGGGCACCTGTAGCTCCGTCTTTTCCGTCATCGCCATCCAATGAACAACCAGATAATGCAGCCAATACTGTAATCGCTAGCAACGATCGTTTAATCATTTTTATATTCCTAAAATAGTTGTGATACAAATCAACCAATTATTAGGCAAGAGAAAGATGAATAAGCTGTGACAGCTGTTTGATGTTTTTATTGCACAAAAAAAGCGTTTATATGAGTTATATAAACGCTTTGCTTGTTAAAGGAAGTTGTATAACTTGATGTTATTTAACTTGTTGGTTTAACTCACCAGCAAGGTATTTTTCATGCATTGCATCAAGTGAAATTGGTTTGATTTTAGCTGCTTGACCAGCTGTACCAAATGCTTCGTAACGCGCAACACAGATTTCAGTCATTGCTTTTGTCGCTTCAGCTAAGAACTTACGCGGGTCGAAGTTTGCAGGGTTGTGTGCAAGGTGACGACGAATTGCACCGGTTGATGCTAAACGTAAGTCAGTGTCGATATTTACTTTACGAACGCCGTGCTTAATACCTTCAACGATCTGCTCAACTGGCACACCGTAAGTTTCAGGGATCTCACCACCAAACTCGTTGATCACAGCTAGCCACTCTTGCGGTACTGATGACGAACCGTGCATTACTAAGTGAGTATTTGGAATACGTGCGTGAATTTCTTTGATGCGGTTAATTGCAAGAATGTCGCCCGTTGGTGGACGTGTAAACTTATACGCACCGTGTGAAGTACCACATGCAATCGCAAGTGCATCAACACCTGTTTGCTTAACAAAGTCAGCTGCTTCTTCAGGATCAGTTAATAGTTGATCTTCAGTTAGCTTACCTTCTGCACCAATACCATCTTCTTCGCCTGCTTCACCCGTTTCTAATGAACCAAGTACACCTAGCTCACCCTCAACTGACACACCACAGGCGTGCGCCATTTCAACGGTGCGACGTGTTACATCAACGTTATACTCGTAGCTTGAAGGGGTTTTACCATCTTCAAGTAGTGAGCCGTCCATCATTACTGATGAAAAGCCTAATTGGATTGAGCGTTGGCAAACTGCTGGTGATGTACCGTGATCTTGGTGCATAACTACTGGAATGTGAGGCCATTCTTCAATTGCCGCTAAAATCATATGGCGGATAAACGGCGCACCGGCGTATGCACGCGCACCTGCTGAACCTTGAACGATAACAGGACTGTTTGTCTTGTCTGCTGCTTCCATAATTGCACGCATTTGCTCTTGGTTATTCACATTAAACGCTGGAACACCATAACCATTTTCTGCCGCATGGTCTAATAGCTGACGCATACTGATTAAAGCCATTTTGCTTTCTCCAATTTTTGATGGCACCTAACGCCATCGAGTTTGAACGGATAGATTTGTTTATTGCCAAGTAACCACAGATTTTGAGAGAGATATGATTACTTGGCTTTTTATTCAGTTACTTAGATTTAATTCAATTAACCTAAGTATAGCGTGCACAAATTATTTCGCGCGCGCTTCTAACATTGCTACAGCTGGTAACTGCTTGCCTTCTAAGAATTCTAAGAAAGCACCACCACCTGTTGAAATGTATGAAATTTTGTCTGCCACTTCATATTTATCAATTGCTGCAAGGGTGTCACCGCCACCAGCAATTGAGAATGCATTTGACTCTGCAATCGCATGTGCAAGTGCTTTGGTACCTTCACCAAATTGGTCAAATTCAAATACACCTACAGGGCCGTTCCAAACAACAGTACCTGCATTTTTGATAATCTCAGCAAGTGCCTTCGCTGAATCTGGGCCAATATCAAAAATCATGTCGTCTGAATCAACATCTGCAACTGACTTTAATGTTGCTACAGCTGTTTCTGAGAACTCTTTACCAACAACTACATCAGTTGGTACTGGAATATCGCCACCCGCTGCTTTTGCTGCGTTAGTTAGCTTATTTGCTTCATCAATTAAATCAGCTTCATAAAGTGATTTACCAACGTTATTGCCCGCAGCTGCAATAAAGGTATTTGCAATACCACCACCACATACTAACTGATCAACTACACTTGAAAGCGACTCAAGTACCGTAAGTTTAGTTGATACTTTTGAACCACCCACAATCGCTACAAGCGGGCGCGCTGGGTTATCAAGTGCTTTACCAAGGGCATCTAGCTCTGCTGCAAGTAAAGGACCTGCACAGGCAATATCAGCGTATAAACCAACACCATGAGTAGATGCTTGTGCGCGGTGCGCTGTACCAAATGCATCCATTACATACACATCACACAGTGCAGCTAATTTTTTAGCTAAAGCTTCGTCGTCTTTTTTCTCGCCTTTGTTGAAGCGTACGTTTTCAAACACAACCACTTCGTTGTCTTGAACGTCAACACCATCAAGGTAGTCTTTTTCTAGGCGAACAGTTTGCTCTAATACGTCATTTAAATAGTTAACAACCGGTAGCATTGAGAATGCTTCATCATATTCGCCTTCTGTAGGGCGACCTAAATGCGACATAACCATTACTTTTGCGCCTTTTTCTAAGGCTAATTTAATGGTTGGTAACGATGCACGAATACGCGCATCACTGGTTACTTTACCGTCTTTTACTGGAACGTTTAGGTCTTCACGAATAAGCACGCGCTTACCTTGTAAATCTAAATCAGCCATTTTAATGACAGACATTTGAGCTCTCCTTTAACATAAAAAAACCGCAAATTTGTTAGCAAACTCACGGTTATCTAAATCTAACTTTTTAGTGCCATCGCTTCGGCAGTATCTAGCATACGGTTGGCAAAACCCCATTCGTTATCGCACCAAGCTAAGATTTTTACTAAGCGCTTGTGGCTTACACGGGTTTGCGTACCATCGATAATCGACGAATGGCTATCGTGGTTAAAATCAACCGATACTAATGGCTCTTCGGTATAACTAATAATACCGGCCAAGTGTTGATGCTCTGCATCTGAAAGTACTTTATTAACTGTTTCAATTGTTACATCAGTATTCAGTGTGACACTTAAATCCATAGCTGTAACATTGATGGTCGGTACACGCACTGCAATGGCTTCAAAGCGGCTTTTAAACTTAGGCAGAATACGTTCGATACCACGTGCTAGTTTTGTATCAACTGGAATAATCGATTGGCTCGCAGCTCGCGTACGACGAAGGTCACTGTGATAGGCATCAATCACTTGCTGATCATGCATTGACGCGTGAATCGTAGTAATCGCGCCCGACTCAATACCAAACGCATCATCAAGTACTTTAATCACTGGCACAATACAGTTAGTGGTACACGAACCGTTAGAGACGATAGTGTGCTCTGCTTTTAATTCACCGTCGTTTATGCCGAAAACAATGGTGGCATCCATATCGGCATCGGCGGGTTGTGAGAACAATACTTTTTTCGCGCCAGCATTTAAATGTAGTTCAGCATGTTCACGTGAGTGATATACACCCGTGCATTCAAGCACCACGTCTACATCCAATAAACCCCAAGGCAATTCATTTGGATTTTCTTCAGCAAATAACTGAATTAAGTCACCATTTACTGTGATGGCATCTTGTTTTAATTGCACAGGAAACTTAAAACGACCATGAGAAGTGTCGTATTTTAATAAATGTGCGATACCTTTAGCGTCTGCTAACTCATTAATCGCAACAATTTGAATGTCGTTAGTGCGACCAGCTTCATATAAAGCTCTTACGATATTTCGTCCGATTCGACCAAAACCATTAATTGCAATTTTGATTGCCATTAAGTTTTTTTTCCTAACAGTGCAATGCACTTTTCACAAATGGTGAGAGGGTTATGGGCGAGTATTCTAAAGCAAAGAATTTCATTTCGATAGTGAAAAAATTTTATTCTTGGATTAGCAAATATAATGACACCGGTTACTTCCTAGGTATATCAAGGGATCCAGTAATTTCAATCGTTTCGCAAAGATTTAGATTACAATTTAAAATCGGGATTAGACCTTTTTTTGACACCGGTTTCCTTACACTTATTTATGCAAATTAACTGTTTTATTGAGTTGTACAAATGCGTAAATACATATCCGTTTTATTGATAACTTGTTCTTTATTTTCCTTAACATGCTGTGAAGAAAATCAGCAAACTTCAACTGATAACCAAACGCGCGACTATACAAGTTTATTTTCCGCTTTACCCCTACAAATTATCTACCCTACTGATAATCCATACTCAGAAGAAAAAGAAATACTTGGAGAATTTCTGTTCTGGGATCCTATTCTGTCAGGTGCACAAAATGTTGCTTGCGCATCTTGCCACCACCCAAATTTTGGCTGGGCTGATGGGCGCGCTTTTTCCATTGGCTCTGATGGCGTTGGGCTTGGGCCTCAGCGTTACGGTAATGAAACAACACCAATACACTCTCCATCGATCATTAATATGGCGTTTACAGGACTCACAATGGATACACAATTGAATGAGTTTGTTTCTGGTCCTTATTTTTGGGATTTGCGAGCAACTACGTTAGAAGAACAAGCTATTGGCCCCATAAAAAATCCCGTTGAAATGTTAGGTTATCATTATTCTGAGGCTGAAATTTTTGATGAAATCAAATATAGGTTAACAAATATTCCGGAGTACATTGATTTGTTTAGTGTTGCTTTTGAGGGAGATGACGTTATTACTGAAACCAATATTGCAAAAGCCCTCGCGACTTTTCAAAGAAAAATAATCGCTAGCAACTCACGTTTTGACCTATTTTTAAGAGGTGATATCAATGCACTTTCTGAAAGTGAGATCATTGGCTTAAACAAATTTATTGATGTCGGCTGTGCTGACTGTCATAACGGCCCCTTACTCTCTGATAATCAGATTAGGCAAGATGAGAAGGTAATTGAAACGCTTGATGCAGTTCGCACACCAAGCTTACGTAACATCAGTCAAACTGCGCCTTACATGCAGGATGGCTCGCAAGATACCTTAAACAATGCAATCTCACTCTATGAAGACCGAGAAGACTTAGGTGTAAATATTAATGAAGTTGATTTTAATGATATTGAAGTGTTTTTACGTACCTTAAATTCACCTGTATATGATCATATTCCAGAGCGTGTTCCTAGTGGGCTTCCTGTTGGCGGCAATATAAATTAACCCATTAAACCATGGCAGTAACGGACGTTCACTGCCTTAACGTTCAAGTAACAATTTCTTCCTGTCTTAAAGTCAGTACCTCAAAACCATCTTTGGTTACCAGTACTGTATGTTCCCATTGCGCTGAAAGTTTTTTATCTCGGGTAACTACAGTCCAACCATCGGATAGGGTTTTGGTTTTTGATGTACCTTGGTTAACCATTGGTTCGATAGTAAATGTCATGCCTTCTTGAAGAGTCACACCACTCCCTTTTTTACCAAAATGAAGTACTTCAGGTGCTTCATGCATTTGTTGACCAATACCATGACCGCAATACTCTTTTACCACGGTATACCCTTGTTGCTCTGCATGTTGTTGAATTGCCGCGCCGATATCGCCCAATTTTGCACCCGGTTTTACCTGTTTTATCGCAAGCCATAGTGCCTCATAAGATGTATCAACCAAGCGTTTTGCTAAAGGCGCTACATCGCCAATACAGTACATTTTACTGCTATCAGCAATAAAGCCATTTTTCTCTAAGGTAATATCGATATTTATGATATCGCCATTTTTAAGCTTTTGTGTGCTACTGGGTACACCGTGACAAACCACTTCATTTATCGATGGATTAAGTACATATCTGAAACCATATTGGCCTTTACTAGCGGGGCGCGCATTTAGCGTATTGGTAATATAGTCTTCAACAAAATTATTGATATCTAAAGTCGACTGACCAATTGCAATATAGTCATCTAGCGCTTCGAATACTTTAGCAAGCAATTGCCCTGATGTTCGCATAAATGCTATTTCAGAAGGGTTTTTAATTATTATTTCACTCATTACTGATTCCTTGTAACGCGAATTCGCGTAGCAATTCCTTTTCCATTATTTCAGCAAAGGTCAAATTTGGATTACGTTCAGCGAGGCGCCCTACTTTTATCCAAAATTCAGCTTGAGAGTTGATAGAACGCACCATTACGGTGCTAGCATGACGAATTTCGTCATGTAATTGATCGGAAATTTTTACAATACCCATAGCTTTGCTTAAAACCAAATATACGTTTTATATATAATACGTATATATTTTATATAATAGCAATAAAATGGCGCCAATGGCGCCATTTTGGGCTGGGTAACAAATGAAATTATCTTGGCAGATTTTTGCTTAACTTTTTGTTTCTATTCATTACATCACTGTAATAACCATGAAGCGCTTCGCTTAACTGCCCTTCTTGGCGCTTTAACTTCTCTGCTTGTGAAATATTTTGCTGCTTTAACGTTACATTTTCAGCACGTAATTGATTTATTAAGTCGCCTTGCTGCTGCACTTTGGCTTTTAAATCTTCTACGCTATGAAGTGACTCTTTAATCAACGCATTTAACTCTTCGTTGCGTTCATTGAGCTCACGACAGTGGTGTTTCATAACTGATTTACTCATGTTGGCTTCTTCAACCTGCTGCTGTAAATCATGTAATTTAGCTGTTAGTTCAACACTTGGCTTTTTCTTAGCGTCTGCTAACTGCTCCATTAGTGTTTCAAGCATGGCATTTGAGTTTTCCCACTCACGCTCAATAAGCTGTACATGTTTAATGATCATGGCATGATCATTTTGTAGCTGCGCAAATTGCTGCTGCTTTTCCAATAACAGTGTTTTCTGCTGAATTAGTTGCTCTGTCAGTGCTTTTTCATGTGCACGTTGCGCAAAAGAGGTAATATTTGCTTGTACGGGATCTGCACCATAAACAAGTTCAGGTGCATTTTGTTCAGAGGTAACCATCTCCCTTTCCTCGTTTTTATACCTATCAAAAGTTGGTCAAATTTTAGCAAGAGGATTGCTTTGGGGAGTTTGATCTAAATCAGTTTTTATAAGTAAGAATCGTTATCAAAGAGTAATCTATTGCGCTAAATCAAAAAAGCGATGCACTTGCATCGCTTTTGATTATTATAGCTTTTTTTGCAACTATACGAGTTGATTTGCTTTCGCTACGATATTTTCAACCGTAAAACCAAAGTGCTTAAATAGCTCATTTGCAGGTGCTGATTCACCAAATGTTGTCATACCTACAACCGCACCATTTAAACCAACATATTTGTACCAGTAATCTTCAATACCCGCTTCTACTGCAATGCGCTTAGTTACCGCACTTGGTAGTACTGACTCTTTATACGCCGCATCTTGTGCATCAAATAAATCAGTTGATGGCATAGAAACAACACGTACTTTTTTATCTTGAGCGCGAAGTTCAGCTGCTGCTTGCATTGAAAGTTCAACTTCAGAACCTGTCGCAATCAGAATAACCTCAGGCGTACCATCACAGCTTAATACGTAACCACCTTTGCGAACATTTGCTAATTGCTCAGCAGTACGCGTTTGCTGTTGTAAACCTTGACGGGTAAATACCAGTGATGTTGGACCATCTTTACGCTCAATCGCATCTTGCCATGCAATTGCAGACTCAACTTGGTCACACGGGCGCCAGTTAACTAGGTTAGGCGTTAAACGCATGCTTGCTAGTTGTTCAACTGGTTGGTGCGTAGGACCATCTTCACCTAAGCCGATTGAATCGTGCGTATACACAAAGATTGAAGGCTGCTTCATAAGCGCCGCCATACGTACTGCGTTACGCGCGTATTCCATAAACATAAGGAACGTTGCACCGTAAGGAATAAAGCCTTTGTGAAGCGCAATACCATTCATAATTGCAGACATACCAAATTCACGTACACCGTAAAAAATGTAGTTTCCTGATGCGTCATTTGCGGTTAAGCCTTTTGAACCTTCCCAAAGCGTTAAGTTTGAACCAGCAAGGTCAGCAGAACCGCCCATAAATTCAGGTAGCATAGGACCAAACGCATTGAGTGCATTTTGTGATGCTTTACGTGTTGCTGGGTTGTCAGGGTTTGCCTGAAGGCCTTCAATATATGCTTGTGACTTCTCAGCCCAATCAGCTGGTAATTCACCTTTTTGACGACGTTCAAATTCTGCCGCTAGTTCAGGGAAATCCGCTTTATACGCATCAAACTTTTCAGTCCAAGATGCTTCTTTCGCGGTACCCGCTTCAACCGCATTCCAATCAGCATAAATATCTGCAGGAATATCAAATGCACCGTGCTCCCAGTTTAAGAATTCACGTGCAGCTTGAATTTCAGCATCACCCAGTGGTGCACCGTGACAGTCGTGGCTACCTGATTTATTCGGTGAACCATAACCAATCACTGTTTTACAACAGATTAATGTAGGCTTGCCCGTTTCAGCACGCGCTTCATCAATTGCTGCGCGAATAGCTTCGCTATCGTGGCCATCTACGTTACGTACAACATGCCAACCGTAAGATTCAAAACGCGCCGCTGTATCGTCAGTGAACCAACCTTCTACTTCACCATCGATTGAAATACCATTGTCGTCCCAAAACGCTACTAGCTTACCAAGGCCTAAAGTGCCTGCCAGTGAACAAGCTTCGTGAGAGATACCTTCCATAAGGCAGCCATCACCTAGGAAACAGTAAGTGAAGTGATCAACGATATCGTGACCTTCACGGTTAAATTGGTGCGCAAGTGCTTTTTCAGCAATTGCCATACCGACCGCGTTAGTAATACCTTGGCCTAATGGGCCTGTCGTTGTTTCAACACCTGGTGCATAACCGTATTCAGGGTGACCCGGTGTTTTAGAGTGCATTTGACGGAAGTTTTTAATTTCCTCAATTGGAAGATCATAGCCAGATAAATGCAGTAAAGAATAAATTAGCATTGAGCCGTGACCGTTTGACAGAATAAATCGGTCGCGATCAGCCCAATCAGGGTTTGCTGGATTATGGTTTAAATAGTCGCGCCATAGCACTTCAGCAATGTCTGCCATACCCATTGGGGCACCTGGGTGGCCAGACTTGGCCTGTTGCACAGCGTCCATAGATAGAACGCGAATAGCATTTGCTAGTTCTTTACGTGACGGCATGGATTTTCCTACCTCATTATTTGTTTGCTGTCATAATTTGGGTACATTGCCTACTGGTATTGTGTATGCAAAAATCCAATACAAATAGGTCAATGTACCCACGCAGTTCTATTCTTACCTATAAGCACACGCGGAGCAATGGAAAACCGTCTATAATCTAGCTTCTTTATGCATAAAATATGATAGTTACAGTGAAGAATTTTCACTTTATATTTTTTTTAGACGTCTAGGCGTAAAATTATTGTTTGCTGCGTCGATATTCGTTAGAATACGCGACCATTTATTTTGAACCTGCGCAAATCCATGTGGCAACGCGCATTTTTGTGAGTGAGTAGAAATACCATGGCAAGAACTTTATTTACTTCTGAGTCAGTATCTGAGGGTCATCCGGATAAAATCGCTGACCAAATTTCTGATGCGGTTTTAGACGCAATTATCGCACAAGATAAGCACGCGCGTGTTGCCTGTGAAACAATGGTTAAAACAGGTGTTGCAATTATCTCTGGTGAAGTTACAACTGACGCTTGGGTAGACCTTGAGTCAATCACGCGTAAAGTAATCACTGATATCGGTTACACATCATCTGACGTAGGTTTTGACGGTGACACGTGTGGCATCATGAACCTAATTGGTCAGCAATCACCTGAAATCGCACAAGGTGTAGACCGCGCTAAGCCTGAAGAGCAAGGTGCTGGTGACCAAGGTTTAATGTTTGGTTACGCAACTAACGAAACACCAACATTAATGCCTGCGCCACTTTACTACTCTCATTTACTTGTAGAGCGTCAAGCGCAAGCACGTAAGTCAGGTATTCTTCCTTGGTTACGTCCTGATGCAAAATCTCAGGTAACGTTTGTATATGAAGACGGTAAACCTGTTGCAATCGATGCAGTTGTACTATCAACTCAGCACAACCCAGACATCGAGCAAGATGCACTAGTAGATGCGGTAATGGAAAACATTATTAAGCACACGCTACCGGCTGAGCTTTTAACTGAGAATACTAAATACTTCATCAACCCAACTGGCCGTTTCGTAATCGGTGGTCCAGTAGGTGACTGTGGTTTAACAGGTCGTAAGATCATCGTTGATACTTACGGCGGTATGGCACGTCACGGTGGTGGTGCTTTCTCTGGTAAAGATCCATCAAAAGTTGACCGCTCTGCTGCATACGCAGGTCGTTATGTTGCTAAGAACATTGTTGCGGCTGGTCTTGCTGATAAGTGTGAGATCCAAGTTTCTTACGCTATCGGTGTTGCTGAGCCAACGTCTATCACTATCGACACATTCGGTACTGGTAAAATCTCTGAAGAGAAATTAGTAGAGCTAGTACGTGAGCACTTCGACTTACGTCCTTACGGTATCACTAAGATGCTTGACCTACTTCACCCAATGTACCAAATGACTGCAGTATACGGTCACTTCGGTCGTGAACCGTTTGAAATGACGGTTGGTGAAGATACATTCACAGCATTCAGCTGGGAAAAAACAGACAAAGCTGACGCTCTTCGCGCCGCTGCTGGTTTATAATAACCGTCTGATTGAAAAAAAGCGCCACTGGCGCTTTTTTTATACCTGTAATTCAGTTAGTTGGTAAGATAATCGCTCTAGCAAGAAAAAATAAAAATGGTGAAGTTATGTACCTTTCAATTAAGCATTACCCTGAAATAGCAAACAATACTAACCAACAAAGAATTACGCGTATTGCAAAACCCTATATTGTTTCACCCACGATTGTTTACGTTATCCATTGTGTCGTCTTTCTAGCCCTCATCATGATAGACATACCCAGTGTGCAACAACTGCATCCTTTTATTCTAAAAACAGGTTTATTTATTTTTTATTTGATGGGCATGTATTTTGCTGGCATTAATACATGGCAGCGCAAGCAGTTTTTAACACACCTTGATGATATAAAGGCAAAGTCAGAACAATCTGATATTGCACTTGCACAATCATCTTTATTTAATTATTGGCAAGACTATCAAGTATCTAAAACCTTTATCGTAACGGCCCCTAGTTACTCACGGATGCATACTTTTGAGTTTGGTTACTTAAGCCTTAGTGAAAACGGTGAAAAAGCGATGATCCGTGTATTAGAAGACGAAAACTTAGCGTCAAGCCAGCTAAAAATAGCTGTTTTAAATGAGCAAGTAATCCCTGCGGTAATTACAGAAAATACAAGCGTAGTCTTAACCATAGCGGAACAACCAATAAATGGCTCCATTTGTAAAATTAACCAAGTAACAAAACGTAAATTCGCTGCAAATCAATTAGCAATTAACTTTACAGAAAAGTTACTGGTGGTAGAGTTTGAACAATTGCCACATGAATTATCACTGATATCCAGTGTAACAAACCCGCAAACCAACCTAACCTATCAACTAAAACTAATTGCCGTAGATAATCAAGATTATGTGGTATATAAAATCCTCGATGAGAATATCTCACGTCCGCTAATGAGTGCAGATTTAATCGTTTTTAACAACGATAAACAACAACGAGCTCATGTGCTTGGTTTTTCTCAACTTGCCACGCATTTCGGCAATCAATACTCATTACAAAGTGGTGAAATACGCTAATAAAAATCAGCCTATTGGCACTAGACAAACTAATACACGCATTGAATTTATTTTAATAGGCATTAGCAATGCTTACTTTTTTAGCCGAAAGCCATAAAATAATCAGCTGAAAATAATCTAGATTAATTGCAAGAATATAACTTCAGCCGCTCTCTCATTTTTTTGAAGGTTTTAAACACGTTTGATTTAGCAACAGAATTCCCTAGCCAATATGGAATTTTACCCGCAGGATCAGCAATAGCTTGGTACTCAATCGAAATCGAATTTTGACTACCTTGATTAATCACCCAACTCGCTTCAACATGCTCAATACGAATATAGTTATCTTGCATTGGGTACACATTCGGTGCTGCTTGAATGCCTATTTGCGTTTGTGAATTGGAAGTTCGAAAAATACGTGAATACGTGACCATATCGCGGTTTTGAATCGGCCATGGTGCATTAAATCGCGTGTATACAAGATGTTCATCGGGTGATGGTGATTCAATTACCTTAACGCTTTGAGCACTACTCAGCCACTGTTCAGCATTTTGCGTGTCTAATAATAATGCTTCAAAGGATGCCAAACACCCTTCGGTTAACATATAGGCTTTTAATTTAAGCAATCCATTTGGCAAGGCGTGCTGATAAACTTCAATCCCATGTTTGTTTTTAACTCGCTGCCACTCTAATGCACTCAGTTCAGGGCAAAAGAGTAACAGCAACAGTAAAAGACGCATATTACTGCCAATAAGGCTCCAACTTTTGGCTGGCAAGGCGGCTGTGTTCCATTGCAGCAAGTAAACCATCATTTTTCTGTGCTAACCAAAGCAAAATACCAGTAAAGCGCTCTGGTTCTTGCTGTGATTCACAAAGCTGTTTTAAATAATCATAAGTCGCTAATTCATCCATACCATGAATAATATCGAGCCAAGGCCCTCTAAACTCATCGCGCAGGGAGCCTTCAAATAACTGGCCCAAACAACAGCCGCTTAATAAATTACGATGTAATTTCTGACGTTTTTCGATGTAGCTTTCAGCACTCACCACATCATGCGGTAATAAATGCTGCATTTCTTGCCAATCATTTTCGAATAACTTAGCTGCAATTTCTTTAACTGGCGTACTGGCAGCAACAATTTGCTCTTGCCCCCAATCATCTCGCCAACGCTTTTCAATGAGAAAACGCGTTAAATTCAAAATAAGTTGGTTGTAACGAGGACTTTGAAAAATCGCTTTTAAACACTTTCGCGATGGCTGCTCAGATTTTAATTTATCAATAACTTGAACAAGCTCGGGTGCAGCCGATATACGTTTGTAAAACACGTGTTTTTTAGACGTAAACATACGTAACTGAATAGCGGTTTCAACCCAAGAAAAAGTCTCTAACAACCATTTTAGTTCTTTACGCAATGACTTAGTAACTTGTTTATCGGCTACTTGCTCAAACAACCAAAAGCTATGGCGAATAAGGCTCACACCATCAACAATGCGCTTTAAGGTTTTGAGTTTTGGCGCATCGATATAACACTGCTCATGTTTTTGCACAAACTCAATACCGTATTGCAAACACTTCTCAAGCGCTTGCTCTTGCGTTGCCGTTTCATCAAGTTGTACATAGCCTAAAAAGGTATCTGCAACTAACGGTGCATCGTCCGCTAAACGATAACCACGTGCAGCCTTGCTGTACAAACCTAAACGTACTTCACTGCAATTTATCAGTTTGCTTGCCAATTCAAATAACTCAGCTCGTTCGCCGCTGATTAATTCCATTTCAACTTCACAAATGGGTACACTTTGCCCTAGAGCTGAAATATCCCCTTTATCGAGTACCAATTCTATTTCAGTACCCGATTCGGTTTCCAATACCCAAGTGCGGCGAATAAAGTTAGTATTAAAAATTGAAAATAAATTTTCACTAATCGCGTTTGGCTCAATAGCCGCAGGCCAAATAGCACTATCGAATAACGCAATATTGGGCCGCGAATTATTAATCGGCACATTGAATTCAGGGCGTTGGTGAAAGCCACCTACTACTTTACCTGCAAGCTTAATTGTCTGTTCACACTCTCCATCAACACAACGCGTACGCAGACCAATATCGAGCGCTCTAAGCTCTCGACTTGGAGTGTCAAAGTAGGCGTTTTGTAAATTACGAGAAGCTTTATTACTGACTTTTTTTGAAAACTGGGTAATCAGTGCTGGCAGTTGAGAAATAACTTGTTCTGAAACTAAAAATTTCAGCTCAATTTCAGTATCCATTAGCTGGAGGATTGACCTATTTTATTAGCAAAGTCTAAGTAAAACTAAATCTGCGTTTAAATGCAACCTTTTAAGTCACCACTTGTAAACAACAGCTAAATAATTTGAAGCCTTAATGCATCTCGCGCAATTGCCTTTATCGACTTGCTATTACACTGCTAAATCCATACTATGAAGCCTCACTTACTGGACAATAACAATTAAAACAGGATCTTCCCATGTTTAAATCGATTGCTGGGTTTCTTTTATTTGCAAGTTTGAGCACAGCCATCCAAGCCGAAACGACAACCGAAAACGATACGGCGACTGAAGTAATTGAAGTACAAACTTCAGAATCATCGGTATCTTCAACTGCTTATATTACTGACAACTTATTTGTATATATGCACTCAGGTCCGGGCAAAAATTATCGTATTCTTGGTTCTGTGCAAGCGGGCACCGAACTACAACTACTCGATGAAAATAAAGAATCTGGCTACAGCCAAGTAAAAGATAGCCGCGGTCGTACAGGCTGGATTGATAAACGCAATATCAGCAAGCGTCCCGGTTTAGCACAACAAAACGCTAAGTTAAAAAGCCAACTAGCAGAATTACAAGCTGAGCTTAACTCTGCTCAGCGAGATATGCCTTTATTACGCCAATCAACCAATGAACTAGAACTCAAAAACCGCGAACTGAGCGCTGAAATTGAAAATTTAAACTCACAAATTGCAAATTCGCGCAATCAAAAGCAACAAACCTCTGATAAGCAGCAAAAACAACTGCTGATTTATGGTGGTGGTATAGCGTTTATCGGCATTCTTATGGGTATTATAATTACATTAGTGCTATCGCGCCGCAAACGTTACGACGGTTGGGCATAAACGCCTAATGTAAAAAAAAAGCGCTCTATTAGCGCTTTTTTTATTCGTCTATTTTGACGGTCAAACCATTATCTTGTTTGACATGTTCGATCACCATGTAAGTTCGATTAGTACCTACCCCGGGGATATCAACAATTTTACCAAGCACCTCACGGTATTCAATCATATCGCCTACTCGTATTTTTAATAGATAGTCATAACCACCTGCCACCATATCGCACGATACAACTTGCCCTATTTGTAAAATATGCTGTTTAAAAATATCAAATGCCGCTTCGGTTGATTCTTTTAACGTTACCTCAACGTGGGCAACCACATTTTGTTTTAACTTTGTTGCATTTAAACGGGCACCATAACCTTCAATGTAACCGTCTTCTTCTAACTTTTTAACCCTTTCAAGGCATGGACTTGGGCTTAGGTTGACCTGTTTTGCTAAATTTACATTCGAAATTCGGCCATTTTTTTGTAAAGCATCTAAAATTGCTAAATCGATGCGATCGAGCACTCGGGTTTTTATAGAGGTGGTCATACAGAATATTATTCGGCATCTTTTGAACTATTCCCTGTAAATTACCGGATATAGCCAAAATACGCCAGCACATTCTGCTGAAAAGAATTTACACTACGCCCCTATTTTAGAAATTTTACCTATTTTATTTTGAGGGTTTCTTTATGCTTTACAATGGTGACTTAACTACCAAATGTCCGATCCGTCAGCAGATCCGTGACTTTTACCGTATTGATGAAGACCAAGTAATTGACCATATTCTGCCGCTTGCGGAAGTTGGTGTAAGTGCTCGTAGCCGCGCATGGGAACGTGCTCGCCAAATGGTTTTAAATATTCGTAACGACCAAGAAGGTCAAGGTGGTGTTGATGCACTGCTTAACGAATATTCATTGTCTTCTGAAGAAGGCGTGGTGTTAATGTGCCTTGCAGAAGCCCTACTTCGCGTGCCAGATAAAGAAACTCAAGACAGCCTAATTCGCGACAAGCTAGCGAACGGTGATTGGAGCTCTCACTTAGGTAATAGCGATTCTCTATTTGTTAATGCATCAAGCTGGGGCCTTCTTTTAACCGGTAAAATGGTTAACTATGCTGACAAAAATAAAGAAGACCAATTTGGTTTATTAAAGCGCACTATGGGTCGCATTGGTGAACCTGCTATTCGTAAATCAGTACAATATGCCATGAAGATCATGGGTAAGCAGTTTGTAATGGGTACCACCATTGAAGAAGCTGTTGAACGTGCGAAAGATAAAGAAGCAAAAGGCTACGCATATTCTTACGATATGCTTGGTGAAGGCGCGCGTACCATGGCTGATGCAGAGCGTTACTTCAACAGCTATAAAATGGCAATTCACGTAATTGGTAAGGCAGCTAATGGCCGTGGTCCAATTAAGAGCCCTGGTATTTCAGTAAAACTTTCAGCTATTCACCCACGCTACGAGTTCACACACCGCGAGCGCGTAATGGAAGAGCTAGTACCAAAACTGAAGGAACTTGCGCTAACAGCAAAGCAGTACGACATTAACTTTACAGTTGATGCGGAAGAAGCTGACCGTTTAGATATCTCTTTAGACATTATTGAAGCAGTATTCTCAGATGATGCTTTAGGTAACTGGGCTGGTTTCGGTCTGGCGGTTCAGGCATACCAAAAGCGCGCTATCTTTGTAATTGATTGGCTAGAAGCGCTTTGTCGTCGCGTAAACCGTAAGATGATGGTTCGCCTTGTAAAAGGTGCATACTGGGATACTGAAGTAAAAATGACGCAAGCGGATGGCCTTGAAGACTATCCTGTATTTACTCGTAAAGCGACAACTGATGTATCTTACAAAGCCTGTGCGATTAAATTAATGAAAGCACGTGATGTAATTTTTCCACAGTTTGCAACACACAACGCATACTCTGCGGCAACAATTTTAGAACTGGCTGATGGCAATTACTCTAACTTCGAATTCCAGCGTCTGCACGGTATGGGTGAGTCGCTTTATGACCAAGTTGTAACTGAAGATCGCGTTCAGTGCCGTGTTTATGCGCCAGTTGGTCACCATGAAGACCTACTTGCTTACTTAGTTCGTCGTTTACTTGAAAATGGTGCTAACTCGTCATTCGTAAACGCGATTGTAGATGAGTCGCAACCAGTTGAATCACTACTTGAAGATCCAGTAGAAAAAATTCAGCGCGTACGTAACAAGCGTAACCCGCAAATTGTATTACCAAAAGATTTATACGGTAGCGAGCGTCAAAACTCAAAAGGTTTAGATTTAACCAACATCAACCATATCACGCCATTTAAGGCAAACTTAGATAAGTGGGTTGCTGAAAACCTAATGACCCATGCTGATGTGCCAGAAGGTCATGAAGCGGTTATTAACCCAGCTAATCACGCTGAAGTGCTTGGTTTTATTCGTCACCAAGACGAAGCAGAGATGAAAGCGTTAGTAGATACAGCAGAAGCCGCTTTCCAATCTTGGTCACAAACACCGGTTGCTGAGCGTGCTGATATTTTGCGTCGCACCGCAGACATTTTAGAGCGTCACCGTGATGAACTAATCGCGCTGTGTATTAAAGAAGCAGGTAAAGTTGCACAAGACGGCGTAGATGAAGTACGTGAAGCGGTCGATTTCTGTCGTTACTACGCAGCACGCGCCGAAGAACTTGCAGCTGATAGCCGTTTCTCACCTCGCGGTGTAATTTTATGTATCAGCCCTTGGAACTTCCCGCTTGCGATTTTCCTAGGCCAAGTAGCTGCAGCAATCGCTACTGGTAACTCAGTAATTGCAAAACCAGCTGAGCAAACATCACTTGTTGCACTTCGTACCATTGATTTAATGCGTGAAGTTGGTTTACCAGAAAACGTAGTTCAACCTGTTATTGCGCGAGGTAGCAAAGTTGGTCAGGTAATTATTCCTGACGAGCGTGTACAAGCGGTAATGTTTACAGGTTCAACTGAAACAGGCACGCGCATTGCACAAACGCTTGCTGAGCGTGGCGGCGACCAAGTACCTCTCATTGCAGAAACAGGCGGTCAAAACTGTATGATCGTTGACTCAACTGCACTTCCAGAGCAAGTGGTTGACGATGTAATTTCTTCAGGTTTCCAATCTGCAGGTCAGCGCTGTTCTGCACTACGTGTACTATTCGTACAAGAAGAAATCGCAGATAAAGTAATTAAGATGATCAAAGGTGCAATGAAAGAATTGCATGTTGGTGACCCTGCTTACTTCTCAACAGATGTTGGTCCTGTAATTGACCAAAAAGCACTTGATGCCCTGAATGAGCACGTTGAGTACTTAAAAGACAAAGCGACACTTCATTTTGAATGCCCAATTCCGGCAGATAATGAAGATGGTCACTTCTTCTTTGCACCGCGCTTATATGAAATCAGTGACCTATCAGTACTAACGAAAGAAGTATTTGGTCCGTGTGTACACGTAATCCGCTTTAAAGGTACTGAAATTGATAATGTTATCAACCAAGTAAATAGCACTGGTTTCGGTTTAACTATGGGTATTCATACCCGTATCGAAGAGCGCGCTGAGTACCTAGCAAAACAATCTCGTGCAGGTAACATTTACGTAAACCGTAATATGATCGGTGCAGTTGTAGGTGTGCAACCATTTGGTGGTCGCGGACTATCAGGTACTGGCCCTAAAGCAGGTGGTCCAACTTACTTAACACGCCTAGTAAAAGAAAATGCTGCACCTGAAAACGTTCAAGCAACCAATATCAATCTTGATGGTGAAGTAATTGCAGATGACAACCACGCAGTTGAGCGCGTTAATCAGCTTATGGTTAACTCAATTCGTGATGAAAAAACATGGCGTGCAACCAGCTTAAACGACCGCATTTCAGTATGTCGTCAAATGCTTGCGAAAATCGCGCAAGTTGAAATTATGGATAAACTTGCTGACGACTTAACTCAAACAATTGCGGACGCGAGAAGTCAGTTAGACCGTATTGAAAAACGTTTAGCGAAAGGTACTGTACTGCCAGGTCCTACAGGTGAATCAAATACGATTTACCTAGAGCCTCGTGGTTGTGTTGTTTGTTACGCCGATAAAGATACCTCGTTTAACTTCTGGGTACTTTCTATCGTAACGGCAATTGCAGCAGGTAATACGGCAATTACTGTTGTTTCTGATTTATTCCACGAAGAAGCGTTAGCATTCCGCCAAAAGCTGATTGCATGTGGTGTTGCAGAAGGCGTATTACAAGTTGCTAAGCTCTCTGAGTTAAATGCAACGCTTGCGCACCCGCATGTTGCAGGTGCAGTAATTGGCAGTGGTTGTGAGCGTAAAGCGTTAGTGAACGAAAAACTAGCGGCACGTTCTGGTGCAATTTTACCAGTAATCAGTGCTCAGTATTACGACACGCTAATCAACCGCCTAGTTACTGAAAAGACAGTGAGCATTGATACCACAGCATCAGGTGGTAACACGTCACTTATGACATTAACTGACGCGGACTAATTAAAGTTTTAACCCGAAACTCGGGTTGTTAAGCAAAAATAAAAGGGCAAAGTTTTACTTCTGCCCTTTTCTTTAATATTCAACTTAATTTTCACCTCTTTATTTGCTAGTTTTAAAGATAGTGAAAATACATTCAATGTGCTGCCAATGTTAAAAACCATTTTAGTCTCTGATCTTAAACCAGGCATGTTTGTGCAGGGGGTCGTAAAACAACAAGGGAGTGTCAAAGTAAAGACCGAAGGCTGGGTTAGGACACAGACTGCTATTAATAAACTTGTACAATCAGGTATTTTGGAAGTCTCTGTTGATCCTGATAAATTCATCGATTTAAACCAAAAAAAAGATTCAGTAAAAAAAACAACAGAAACACCTAAGTTTGATCCAACGAAAGCAACAGCGAGCTTTTCAAGCGAAGCAAGCAAAGCCAAAAAGCTATATAGTGAAGCGAAACAACTTCAATCAAAGGCATTTGATGATATTCGGGCAGGCCGAAAAATTGATGTTGAACCATTTAAGCATGTTGCCAGCGGCTTTATTGACTCTGTATTTCGTAATCAAGATGCACTTGCTTGCATGACACGCATTCGTGAAAAAGATGCTTACTTGCTTGAACACTCAATTAACGTTTCAGTTCTAATGAGTATTTTTGCTAAGCATATGGGTTTCGAAAGAGCAGTGATAAACGAGCTCGCGACAGGCGCGTTATTACATGATATTGGTAAAATAAAAGTTCCTGACGCAATTTTGAACAAACCTGGAAAGCTTACATCTCAAGAATTTGAAGAAATAAAACGACACTCCTTATACAGCAAAGAAATACTTGAAGAAGCTGGTTTAAGTGAGATTGCAATACAAGTTGCAGGGTATCATCACGAACGCCTTGATGGAAAAGGTTACCCATACGGATTAAAAGAAGACGAGATCAATCAATATGTCCGAATGATTTCAATTGTCGATGTTTATGATGCACTTACTGCGAAACGTGTCTACAAAGATGGCATGAACCCCATTCAAGCCTTTAAAATTTTGCGTGCTGATTGCCCGAATAGTTTTGATAGTGATTTAGTTACCCGCTTTATACAATGTATAGGCATTCACCCAGTAGGGACGTTAGTCAAACTTAAAAGCCAAAAGCTAGGAATAGTGTCGCAAAGTAACTTTGAGCAACCCCTCAAACCCATGGTAAAAGTGTTTTATAGCGCCAAGCATCAACATTATACCGAAGTGCAAGATTTAGATTTAGCCAACAAGCGTATAAATGATGAACTTGAATCATCTATTAAGCCTGAAGATTTTGGTATTGATTTGATTAAATTTTTCCGCAATGCATTTTTTGATTAAGCTGACATGACCCCTGACAATAACGGCAAAATGCGTATCCCGATTACAAAACTAGCTATTGGTGATTTTGTTGAAGAAGTCACCAAACAGCTTGGTGATGTCAAAATTGTGCAAACCGGAGTAGTTCGTAATCATTTTGCATTGCAAGCTCTGAAAAAAAAGGGGGTGATTGAGGTTTTAGTTGATACCACTAGATCAATAAAAACAGCAGAGCCCGAACCGACTAAAACTATTAAAAAAATTAAAATAGAAAGCCAAATTGAAGCAGCTCTTGAATGGCAAGATAAAGCGCTAACCTTAATGGAAGACACCCTTTCACGTGCAAAAGCCCACTTACCGATTGATCTGTTTAGCTTAGAAAAGCTGGTAATTGACGCCTTAGCGCTGACAAAACAACACAAAGACGTTTTAGGCTTAGCAGTTCGCTGTAAAATGTCTAATAACTTGCTTGCCAGTCATTTAGTTCGTATTGCTGTAAGTTTAGCGCAGTTTTGTCAAGGTCATAATTACCAAGTACATGTTAATCAGAATTTGGTGCTTGCAGGATTACTATCTCGTCTAGGTTATCAACTATTACCAGATAAACTCCGTTTACCCAATGAAAAGCTCGCTGTGATTGAACAACTACAAAAGCAACAACATATTGCACAACTATTAAAGTTACTCACACTCAGCGGGCAGCCAAACTCTCAAGTATTACGACTTCTCAGTGAACAAAATGAATTACTTGATGGCACAGGTTATCCCAATCAATTAGACATTGATAAGCTTAATTCTGCACAGCGTATTTTAAGTATTGCTATTACGTTTGATAGTTTAATGTTTGGTTTTGATCATACAAAAGCTCTCGGCAGTACCGCTGCATTTCGAGAGCTCATGGAACGCTCACCAGCAAATTTTGATCCAGATTTAATACAGCAGTTTATCCAATCTGTAGGACTGTATCCTGCCGGCACCTTAGTTAAATTAACCTCAGGGCGAATTGCACTTGTAATTGAAAATCAGAAGCAACTCACTAAACCACGTGTAAAAGTATTCTATAATGGCGAATTCAACCATCATGTTGCTGTGCGCATTATTAACTTAGTTGAATCAGACGATAGCATTGAAGGTACCGCAAAGGCACAACGTTACAACCTTAACATTTCAGACTTAGTTACCGAAGACGGTATCTAAAATTATACCAATTGCATTAATTAGCTGGTCATTTATTGCGACAGAAAAATGGCTCAGAAACAAGGCTTATAATTCGACATGTAGTTGTTCTACTTTAGAATTTTAAAACGCAGTTTATGGGTCATTTAACTCGCTAGAATGATCAAATAATTAATAAAATTGATATTAGAACTGCCAATCTTCCATTGAGCCCAAACTAAATTCCACGCCTTCAAACTGCATTAATGTTTGCTCTGCTGCAATTTCAATGATGTAAACACCATTGATATTGTCGCCTACTTTTAGTTCTCGGTCATTGATTTTAATCCAGCTTCGGCTTGGTTCTGAGGCAAATACATGCGCTTGATATCGCATTTCAGGAATACGTACTCGAAATGCTTCAGGTAAGTTTTCAATGGGTGGCACTCTTGCAGAGGTTGTTGACGAAGTGATCACCTCTTGCTCTAACGGCTCGTTTTGCGCTTGCTCAAAGGCCTGACTAAATGCATCTATTAACGCATTGGTTTCTTCCCTTTGTTTATTCTGATATCCAACAACTTTATATTCAGATAAATCAATTTCTTGATTGTCGTTATTCTGTTGTTCTTCTGGCTCTGTTTGGCCGTTTTCTGGCGTTGTCTGTTGAGTTTGAGGTGCTTGTTGAGCCTGAACAGGTAAAGGCTGTGAATACATAGGAACTGGCACGAGCTGATATTGTATTTGTGGTTGATTTGCTATTGGCAACTGATTCACAGGTTCTAACGTTGGCTTATTTTCGATGGTTTTATCTGGTTCAGATTGTGTTTGAACGGTTTTTTCAACTTTCTCAGTTTGCAGGCCTTTGCCAAGAAAAAACCCTAAAGTTAAGGTTAGTAAAAACCCTAAAAACAACGCTAAATTTCGGTAGAAGCGTAACTTCTGACTTAATACATATTCTTGCTGATAATCACCTTGCATCGGCATTGTTCCTTTGCTACTTGATTCATTCTGTTTTAACGCATCGAGAATATAAGACATACACACTTCTATTTAAAAAATAAATGACAAACCAATGCCAACTAATAAGGCAACAATAGCAAAGCAGGCATACATCCACACCACATAATTGGCATTATGTGATGCTGCTGCATTAGCTTCTAACGGTAAAATTTCGGTTGCAGCTGTTGCAATCATGGCTTTATTAACTAAATGACGACTATTTGCAAATGCCCCCATTAAAGCACGTTCACATAGTAAATTGATAAGCCGAGGGATACCACCAGTAAGTTGGTGAATTCGTTTGATTGCAGCGTTTTCAAATAGCATTTTGTCACAACCAGCCACATGCAATCGATGTTTGATGTATGCAAACACCTCTGCTTCGTTAAGCGGCATTAAATGGTAACGCGCTGTAATCCTTTGTGCTAATTGCCTTAAATCGTTACGTTTTAATAATGTTTGTAATTCAGGCTGCCCAACTAAAATAATTTGCAATAACTTGCGTTGATTGGTTTCTAGGTTAGTTAATAGGCGTAACTGTTCAAGCACTGCACCACTTAAATGTTGTGCTTCATCGATCACCAGCATGGTGCGTTTATTTTGACTGTGGTTTTTAAGCAAACGATTTTTAATTTTATCGGTTAAATTTTTAAGCGTGGCTTCTGATTTTTTATAGCGAATTCGCAGCTCATCACAAATACTGGCCAATAACTCAAGCTCAGATAACGATGGGTTAAGCACAAATGCCACTTGCGTATCATCACCTACATTTTCAAGCATACAACGTGTGACCGTTGTTTTACCTGTTCCAACTTCTCCAGTTAATAATACAAAGCCGCCAGCATCCCCTAAGCCATAAGTTAGATGTGCAAGTGCTTCTTTATGGCGCTCACTAAGGAATAAGTAATCTGGATTGGGGGCTATGGAAAATGGCTGATCTGTTAAACCAAAATAGTCTAAATACACGTGCTTACATTAACTGAATAAAAACTGAGCCTATCATACCAATTCACCACCGAATTCCAAATTATGATAATCTTTACACATTATTCGTTTCGATTTAGTCTGATGAAAGTATATTTAGTCGGTGGCGCTGTACGCGATAAACTTCTTAAGCGCCCCATCAAAGAATGTGATTATGTTGTGGTTGGCAGTACACCTGCCGAGCTAATTTCTCTTGGTTACCAGCAAGTGGGCAATGACTTTCCGGTATTTTTACACCCAAAAACCAAAGATGAATATGCCCTTGCTCGCACCGAACGTAAATCAGGCCAAGGCTACACAGGCTTTATTTGCGACTTTACGCCTGAGGTAACCCTTGAAGAAGACCTAGTGCGCCGCGATTTAACCGTTAACGCCATGGCGGAAGATGAATATGGTAATATTATTGACCCTTTCAACGGTCAAGCCGACTTAAAACGCAAATTATTACGCCATGTAAGTGATGCTTTTTGTGAAGACCCTTTACGTATTTTACGTGTTGCACGCTTTGCCGCACGTTACCATTATTTAGGTTTTACTATCGCGCCTGAAACCCAACAATTAATGCAAAAGATGGTTGCTAAAGGCGAGATTAATACATTAACTAAAGAACGTATTTGGCTTGAGATTGAAAAATCTTTAAAGGATGGTGCTATCAATGTTTTTACAGATGTATTGCAGCAGATTGGGGCTCTTCAGGCATTACTACCTAAACTTAGCAATAAATGGGATAAAGCAGCTTCAAATCAGCTTGCCAAAATACTGACAAACATACAACATGAGCAAGAACCAATTGCTATCTTTTGCTTATGGTTACAAAAGTTAGATACTGCGGATTTAAAGCAACTAAGTGACACTTTTCGCTTTCCCAACAGCTACCTCGATGCCCTGATGTTATTTAATGAATTTTCATCTAAATTATCGACTTATCAAGCAACAAGTAAAGTAGTACTTACTTTATTTGATAAAACTGATTTATGGCGACGACCAGAGCGTTTAAAGTTGTTTTTACGTACCTTTGCATTATTAGGTGATGCTGAAAATGTTCTGGCAGAAAAGCTCGACCAGACCGCAAAAAAGGTCGCTCTTGTAGATGTGCAAGCAATTATAAAACAAGGATTTAAAGGCGCAGAGATAAAAGAGCAGTTAGATATTTTAAGGGCAAAAGTGATAGAAGAAGTGTTTGGAAATTCATTTCCCTCTTAGATTACCAGTATGCCTACCGGTGAGTTTTCCACTTCTCATTACTACATGGTCGCTTTTCATCTAAAAGTCAGCAACAGTAATACTAATTCTTCTCAACAAATTAGTGATTCGACAAATAGCAGATAACCAATACATTAGGCTGTAACTTACAACTTCAAAACTGCCTTAGAACGAAATATTGAGGAATATTTCATAATAGAAGCGCTAACATAGTATCAAACTTTATTACTTAGCCCAAATAAACGCCACATACAGTGCTTTATAGGGATGGCTACACTATCACTAACCTTCTATTTTGTAATATTCCGTAAAGTTATATTTTTTATCGTGCCACACGGATGATTTAAAGTTACCCCCTCTAAATATTTGCGATTTTTAAAGATGAGTATCATTATTATCCATATCTTCAGCCATCCCCAGTCAACACGATCCCTTATATTAAAGCAGTCTAGCGCTCTTTGCTTTTTTTATGTATGTACATTGCTTCATCTGCTTGAGCAATTATATCTTCTAATGATTTTTCTGTATCATATGAGAATGTCGCTACACCTGAACTGTATTCTATTCGATAAGGCTTATTTATTTCCTTATTCATCAAGTCCATCTCAGATTTAAATCGTTCAAGAATGATGTCTATATCGTCATCACTTACTTCTGTAAGGAAAACAACAAATTCATCTCCACCTAAACGACCAATAACATCACTTTCTCGAAATACCCTACGCATTACTTCAGCAAATTGCTTAAGTGCAAAATCACCTTCATGGTGGCCGTGATTATCATTTATCGGTTTAAATTTATTTAGATCAAATAATATCACTGACATTGGCACTTGCTTACGACGACAACTCTTTTGACAATGCTCAGCCAGTGTCAAAAAACCTCTACGATTCGAAATCAAGGTTAATTCATCAAGTGTTGCTAACTGAACTGAGCGAATTTCTTGCTCGATCATTGCACCTAAGTCTTGAAGTAGCTGCTTGTCATCCTCATCTAAATGTTTAGGCTTTGAATCTATAAGACACAACGTGCCAAGATTTATTCCTTGCCTTAACTTTAAAGGATATCCAGCATAAAACCGAATATTAGGTGCATCAGTAACTAAAGGGTTATCATAAAAACGCTCATCTTCAATCGCATTTGGAATAATAAACAGACCATCTTGATTGATCGCATGCCCACAAAATGAAATTTCTCTTGGTGTCTCTGATGCATCTAACCCCTGCTTTGATTTAAACCACTGCCTTTGCTCATCAACAAGGCTAACCAAGGAAATTTCTACACCAAACATACGTTTAGCCATTCTGGTTACGCGATCAAAACGCTCTTCATGTGAAGTATCGAGTATTTCAAGAGTTCTTAAGGCGTGGAGTCTCTCAGCTTCATTTTCAGGTAGCTCTGGCTTAATCATAAAGTTTCCAATCTGTTAACTAAATCTAATTTGAGTGTATCAGTTATGTGGCAATCAATTATAGTAAATTTTTTTGCAAGTCGAAGGGAGGATATGAGCTGTATCTATCAATGCAACTCAGTAACTTTTTAATTCACCGTTAAAAACATAGTCAAAAAGAAAGGCTTAATAAGTAATGAAATTTGCATATTAAGCCTTAATTAACAATCATGATTTGTCGGTTTTGCTGAGTAAAGTGATTCAAACCGGCTTAATTCAAAACCAAAATGTAATGCCAAATTTTTAAGGGCTAATATAACCAAACCCTATGAGCGCAAATAAGCCTATACCTAAAATCATACGGTATACCACAAACGGCAACATGCCCATGCGCTCAATAAACTTTAAGAATAAAAAGATACAAGTGTAGGCAGAAGCAAACGAAAGTACCGTACCTAGTATCAAAGCATTCCAATTTACCGCCGTGTTATCCAAAATAAGTTTAATGATCATCACTAAACCTAAACCTCCGATCACCGGAATAGACATTAAAAATGAAAAACGCGCTGCGCTTTTTTTATCAAGGCCTAACAATAAGCCAGCTGTAATGGTTATGCCTGAACGAGATGTGCCCGGAATTAACGCAACCGCCTGGGCAAGACCAATTAATAAAGCAGCTTTCCATTTAATATCGAATATATTCTTGTGCTCTTTTGCTTTGATATCGGCATACCAAAGCGCTAAACCAAATACGATAGTAGTAGTGGCAATCACCACTGCACCACGCGTATTAGCTTCAATAAAATCTTTTGCAAGACCTGCAACTAAACCTGCGGGAATAGTAGCCAAAATAATGTACCAGCCCAATTTACTCTCTGCGGTATGACCTTTACCTACACAGGACTTAAACCAAGCGGTTAAAATTTCTACCACATCTTTACGAAAATAAATAAGCACCGCAAATAAGGTACCCACATGCACTGCAATATCGAACGCTTGCCCCTGATCTTCCCAACCTAATAACTGGCTAGGTAAAATAAGGTGACCCGAACTCGATATAGGCAAAAACTCGGTAAACCCTTGGATTAA
>NZ_JBFKMX010000040.1:0-27197 GCF_041629635.1 Pseudoalteromonas sp.
ATGGATAACACCATTGATGATACTTATGGTGCGATAGTTAATGCCGCTTTAGGTATCAAAGATGGCAAGATAGCGTGGTGCGGACAAGCGTCGACATTTCCTGAATTTGATAGTTTACAAACACCCGTTGTGAATGGGCATGGCAAGTGGATTACGCCAAGTTTTATTGATTGTCATACGCACATAGTGTGTGCGGGTAACCGCGCAAATGAATTTGAGATGCGTTTGAATGGCGCCAGCTATCAGGAAATTGCAGCGCAAGGCGGCGGCATTATTTCAACTGTAAAAGCGACCCGTGAAGCTGATCATGAAGCGCTTTTTGTAACTGCTAAAGATCGTTTAAATGCACTTCTTAATGAGGGTGTTACCACGGTAGAAATTAAGTCAGGCTATGGTTTAGATTTAGATAGTGAAATTAAAATGCTGGAAGTAGCTGAACAGCTAAATCAGCATCATCCTATCGATGTGCAAAAAACCTTTCTAGGTGCGCATGCACTGCCACCAGAATTTAAAGACGATGCTGATGGCTATATTTCATTAGTATGTAATGAAATGCTGCCTAAAGTAGCAGAGCTTAAACTTGCTGATGCGGTAGATGCATTTTGTGAAGGTGTTGGTTTTTCTAACGAGCAAACGCGTCGTGTATTTGACGCCGCGAAACAATATAACTTACCAGTAAAGTTACATGCTGAGCAGTTATCAAACTTAAAAGGCGCTGAGCTAGTTGCTGAATATAATGGTTTGTCAGCAGATCATATCGAGTTTCTTGACGAAAAAGGTGTGATTGCAATGGCGAAAGCTAATACTGTTGCAGTGTTACTGCCAGGCGCGTTTTATTTTTTACGTGAGACGCAGCTACCACCTATTGAATTACTTCGTAAGCATAAAGTAGCAATGGCGATTGCAACTGATTTTAACCCAGGTACATCGCCAATTTGTTCGGTGCAATTAATGCTTAATATGGCATGTACTTTATTTAGACTAACTCCGGCAGAATCACTAGCAGGTGTTACAGTGAATGCAGCAAGCGCATTAGGCCTAAACGATCGCGGTAAAATTAAAGTAGGACTAAACGCTGATTTTGCACTTTGGGATATTGATTCTCCGGCTCAGTTATCGTATCAATATGGCGTCAACCCATTGAAGGGGTTATGGAAAGATGGTCAGCAATTAAAATAGGACGTGATTTCTGGTGAGAGGTGTATGAAAAAAATAATAGTGGCAATTACATTAGTGTTGAGTTCATTCTCACTTTTTGCTGCAACAGATACGGTAATGTTTACATTTCCTAGTTTAGTTGCAGGTATGCTTCTGGTTAGTTGGCTACTAGCGATTTTACAGGCTGGCAACGCGGTAATTCGTGTTCTGGATATTTTGCTAGGTGTTGCAACATTAGCGTTTTTATCTACCTATAATGTTGTTGCGCTTATTATCTGCGCCCTTATTCTCACCGCCGAATGTTATTTTACACAGCAGAAAAAAGCCCAGCGTATGGCGCTATGGTTAAACATTGTTAGCTTAGCGCTGTTTCTGGCGTTATCTGCTGGCTTCTATCTCGAAGTACTCAATGGTGCTTGGCTTGTTGTGGCAGTGGTATTTCATTATGTCTGCGCTAATTTGTACACGCTTTTCCGCCGCGAGAGACGTTTACAGGTTGCATTATCAAATAAAATGAAAGGCGCTGAAGCGCATAACGATAAGCAATTATTATTAGAGCGTAGCTTGTTCCTAAATGGCTATGATAACTGGCAAAAAAGCTCGTTAAATCGTGTGGTAGTGCTAATTAAATTAGAAGGTTTAGGCAAAATCAATCGCATGGTTGGTCATGACTTTGGTGATTTGCTTATCGCTAAGCTCGGGAAAAAAATAAATGACGAGTTAAATGGTTCAGATGTGCTTTCTTTAAACATGTTTAATGAACCAATAAAGCTGTGTTACTTAGGTGGCGTTGATTTTGCTTTTGCGGTTGATACCAGTTTTGAATCGCATCTTCATCAGCGTTTAGTTCATGGCATTTACAATTTAGTTCATAAACCGACTCAAGTTGATAATATTGATTCAGAGCTAAGCCTTCGCGTTGCCATTGTTGAAGATAGAAAACAGCTAAAAGGACAGCAGTTACTTGCACAAGCGTATCTATCTATTGAGTTTACAAATGAGATTGACTGGTTAATCACTTTTGAGAAAGAAATTGCAGAAAGAGCTGAAAAACGCAAACAACTTTTAGCGGATTTATCATTACTGGATTTTGAACGCGACTTTCAACTTTATTTTCATCCTGTAATTGAAATTGATACTAATAAAATCTTATTTATTGAACTACTCCTAAGATGGCATCACCCTAAATTTGGCACTTTAGAGGCAAAGCACTTTATTGATGAAATAAATGCCTCAGGCTTAACACTGCCAATAGCACATTGGGTTTCTGAAAAAGCTGCCGAGTTAGCGCTTGCCATTAAACTAGAAGAAATCCATATTCCAATCAGCGTTAATTTGTTTGGTAAAGAGCTATTACAAGATGAGTTTATTGACCATTTAGCACAAGTGCTCGTAGAGCATAGGTTAAGTGAAGGCGATATTATTATTGAGGCGCCTGCTAATGTATTTATGAGTTTGCCTGATTTTGGCGAATCAATCTTACAACGTTTAAAAGAAAATAATGTTGCTGTGTGTCTCGATGATTTGGGGATAGAACCTTTACAGCTTTCTAAGTTGCCGCGCCTTGCACTTAATTATGTCAAAGTAGATGGCTCTATCGTTAAAGAGCTTGCTGAGAATGTAAATACCCGCAGCTTATTAGGCGGAATTATCGATATGAGTAATAGCTTAGGCATAAAAGTGGTGTGTGAAGGTATTGAATCTGAAACTCAGTATACTTACATCAGCACTATGAAGTGTCATGCAGCGCAAGGTTATTTATTCTCAAGACCCTTGCCAACTGTCGGGTTGTTAGGCTGGTTAAATCAGTGGCAAAAACGCTTAGCAAACGGAGAACGCCCTTACTAGGGCGTTTTTTGAGGCTATGATTCTCGGCCACTTAAATAGCTAGCAACTAACGCAGCTAAAATTTGACCTGCTTCATTGCTTCCTTGACTAACACCATTAGGATGTTCACTTGGCGCAGCCTCGCATAGGTGTAAATAACGAGTGTATGGGCTAAGCGCAAGTTGATAGACAAATTGCTCGGCTTCGCAGGCTGTCAGGCCACAGTTTGTAAATGCACTTACTGGCATATATGAAATGCTATCAACATCTACTTCAATCCCCATGGGTAATTGGTAGCTTTGCATTCTTGCAAGGGCTGTTTTATTCGCATCAGCGAGAGAAATCTCTTGGCGTACTTTTATTGCTTGGTATGAATCAAATGAGAAACCCGCTTCGTGCATACCTTCGATAATCGCTTGGTTATTTTTTAGCTCATGCATTGCGATTACATGATAGTCTCGCAGATAATTCTGTTTATGTGCATAGCTAAAGCCATTACCACTATGACGCCCTTCTAATGCTCTAAAGTCAGCGTGCGGATCTAAGTTGATTGCACAACAGGCGTTTTCAGTACTCTCACTAAGTGCTTTTATAATTGGGTAGCAATTATTATGGCCACCACCAATGACAATGGGCTCTAAACCGGCATCAAATATCACTTTTAAAATAGGGCTGGCAATATCGTCAATTTCACCACACAGCTGACGCAATATTTCAAGCTCTGAAGGTACTTTGTTGCTAAGGCCTTGGCCACGTTTCATAATATCAACACAATCAACTTCACCTAACAATAATACTTTATTGCTAGCAATAAACTGATTAGCTTGTAGATTTAAAAACTTGGAGAGAAAGGCTTTCCAGCCAAGTTCAGCTCCCCCATTACCTAAATTTGCACGTGGTCCAATATCTTCGGGAATTCCCACTAAAACATATTTTATGCCGAAGGCTGAGGCATCGGCTAACGCGTCTGCAGTTGATTGTTGCTGATTGATAAACGAAATACTTTGCCAAACACGCTGTTCACCAGTGCGCGATTGGCATAAGTCCGAAATGCTTTGTTCAGTATAAACAGTGAGGTTATTCATTATCTAAATCAATTGATAGCTCTTCTGCAGAAAGAATAATGCCGGTACTGTCAGCATAAATGTAATCGCCATCGAAGAAAGACACACCGGCAAAGTTAACTGGCACACCTGACTCGCCGTAACCTTCACTGTCGGCGGCCACAGGGATCGATGCCACTGCCTGGATGCCAATATCAAGCTCTTCTAAGTCGCTAACATGACGCACACAGCCATAAACCACTAAGCCTTCCCAGTTGTTTTCAAGAGCCAGTTCAGCTAGTTCGATATCAATTAATGCGCGGCGAGTCGAACCTCCTCCGTCGATTAATAACACTTTACCAGTGCCATCTTCAGATAGAATTTCGCGAATTAGCTGGTTATTTTCAAAACATTTTATCGTTGTGATTTGTCCTGAAAACGCGGTTGCGCCAGCAAAATTAACAAATAAAGGTTCTAGTACGTCGATGCTATCAGCAAACTGATCACACAGGTCTGATGTGTTGGTTTCCATATTAGCTCCAAGGGCTTAAATAGTTTATTCAGTATACCCTGCAGTATGATTAATACAATTGATCTTGCGCGCTTTTCTGCGTGTTTTATTAGAAATGCTGTCATAAATAGGTCATTAAAAGACCATCTTATTTACTCGAAACTGTCACCTATTTGTTACTTCTCGAATCTAAAGTCAAAATTACAACTCTAAGAAGAGAATTGCCATGCAAATCATTTCACAATTAGACCGAAAAGTGTTTTTTAAGTTATTTAATCATCAAGCCTCGAAACGTCGTGTATATGCTATAAAAACAGTGTCGAAAGTGGGCGATGGCTTTGTCTATTTAATAGTGGGGGCGCTGTGTTATTTGATTGATACTCAGGCCACTAAACTAGCCTTGTCAGCTTTGGTTTTGGGATTCGCGTTAGAGCGTCCAATCTATTATCTGATGAAAAACACCTTAAAGAGAGAAAGACCGTGCCAAACAATCGTAGAAGGTTTTTTGGTGCCTAGTGATCGCTTTAGCTTGCCTTCGGGACATAGCTCTGCCGCTTGGTTATTTGCTTCGGTGATGAGTTGGTACTTTCCTGAAATCAGCTATGTTTTATTTATGGCTGCAGCTATTTCAGTGTCTCGAGTCATGCTCGGGGTGCATTACCCTTGTGATATTTTGGTGGGGGCTATGTTAGGTATTTGCTTTGCTTCTATAGGTATTGCCGGAGCAACATTATGAAAATTTTGTATGGTATTCAAGGCACCGGAAATGGACATGTCACGCGTGCTCGGGCAATGGCGAAAGCATTCGCAAAAAGTGATGTTAAAGTCGATTACTTTTTTAGTGGTCGTCCTGCGAATAAGTATTTTGATATGTCTGACTTTAATGACTATCGCACGCGAGAAGGTTTTACGTTTGCCATTGAAAATGGCAGCGTAAACAAATTAGCGACACTTAAAAACATTCGTATTGGGCAATTTATAAATGATGTGAAACTGCTGGACTTATCTGGTTACGATCTGGTTATTAATGATTTTGAGCCCATATCTGCATGGGCGGCAAAAATGGCTAAAGTTCCCTGTATCGGCATTAGCCATCAGGCATCGTTTTTATCCAATAAAGTACCTTCACAGGGCGCAAATTTAACAACTCAAATGGGGTTAAAATTGTTTGCTCCTGCTAGCTACTATTTAGGCGTGCATTGGTTTCCTTATTACCAAAACATCATTCCACCATTTATTGAACCTGTAAAAAGTTGGCAACAAGATAACTTTATCGAAAATAAAATATTAGTGTATTTACCCTTTGAAGAACCACAAAAAATCATTGAAATGCTAAAACATTTTCCTGAGTTTGAGTTTTACTGTTACCACCCACAATTAAATAACAAGACGGTTAATCAGCATATTCATTTACGTTCTCCTTGTCGTGTAGGATTTCTGAATGATCTTGTTTCTGCGTCAGGTGTAATTGGTAATGCTGGCTTTGAACTTTCAAGTGAGGCGTTACGGTATGGCAAAAAGCTGTTGCTTAAACCATTAGCAGGGCAGTTTGAACAAGCTTCAAATGCGTTTACTCTGGTTAAGGCGGGCCTTGCAACGAGTATGCGTTGTTTAAATACTGATGTGGTGGATGATTGGCTTTCATTGGCCTGTAATAAAGCAATTAATTTCCCGAGTGACCCAACTCCCCTGACTGATTGGATTGCCGAAGGGACATTCGATATTAAATTCCTTTCTGACAATTTGTGGAAAGGTGTTCAGTTACCAAGTTGTGTTTAAGTTAGTAAAGCTTTAGCATAATTTTATATTGCACCTATACTCTTATAGGCTTTCTAAAAATTATACATTACAGAGGTTTATATGGAGCTTCTACAGCGTCTAACAATAAAAGCTCGATTGCAACTTAACGCAGTATTTGTTGGAGCAGCAATGTTTATTTTGCTGTTAGTTATTCTTTATGAAGCATCAGTTATGCTTAAGTTGAATACGGCAATTCAGTTAACTGAAGAGCTCGCTAATCACGAAGGTGTATTACGCAAGCATGAAAAAAATTTCCTGTTTTACAAAAACGAAGAATCATTAGAAGCGTTTGAAAGTGAATTTAAAGCACTAAAAAATACATCGAGTACATTAACTGAATTACTCAACGAGCTCTCGATATCGACAGAAACAATTTCGCAGCTTAATAGGGTGATGGAACAGTATAAATCTGACTTTAAAGACGTTGTTATATTACAAAGAAAGATAGGTCTGCACCCTAAAGATGCTGCCTATGGTAATTTACGTAATGCAGTACATAAAGTGGAAACTCTGTTAAAACAAGAAAGTAATTACATGTTGCTTGCTGGCATGCTGCAACTTAGACGTAATGAAAAAGACTTTATGTTACGGCTAGACAAGAAATACCTCTCTAAATTTAATGATAATATTCAGTCGTTTATTAAAGATATTAAAGTGGCTGGATTCGATGGAGGTTTTGAAAATAATTTACTTTCACAATTGAATGTTTATCAGAAAGAGTTTGCAGCATTAGTTACTGCACAAGAGGCTTTGGGGCTAGACCTTAATTCAGGTGCTTTGGGTAAAATGTCAGCGAGTGTCGCGCAAAGTGATGAGATCGTCGATAAGATGAGTGCTGAAACTAAAGCTGCTATTGAGAGTAGTGCCGATTTTTCAAGAACGGTGGCGATCGTAATCTTCCTTGTATCGACATTGGTAGTAATGAGTTTAGTTTATATGACGAGTCGTTCAATTATCATTCCTGTTAATAAAGTCTGTGATGTTATTCATCATATTCGGAAAACCAATGATTTAACAAAAAGTGTTAAAAGTAATGGTAATGATGAAATTGCCCGTATGACAAATGATTTTGACTCCTTTATTGGTGACTTTAAAAATTTAATTTTTGAAGTAAAGCAAGCATTAGGAATTCTTAATACCGCTACGGAAAATCTCGCGAGTACAACAGCTGAAACTAGTGAGGGTATGCGCGAGCAACTTCATGAAGCTGATATGGTGGCTACTGCTGCAACCGAGATGCAGGCGACTATTAAAGATATTTCGCATAATACTGAGGCGGCCGCTAAAAAAGCGGAGTCAACGAATGAAAACGCAATGCAAGGTAAGCAGGAAGTCGACTCCACGGTGTCACGTATCTCAGAATTAACACATTCTTTAACGCATGCATCCGATGTGGTAACTCAGCTTGAACAAGATGCAGTAACCATTGGCTCCGTTCTTGATGTAATTAGAGGCATTGCGGAGCAGACTAATTTACTTGCGCTTAATGCCGCGATTGAGGCTGCGCGTGCTGGTGAGCAAGGCCGTGGTTTTGCTGTCGTTGCCGATGAAGTACGTTCACTTGCTCAACGTACGCAAGATTCAACACAAGAGATTGAAAGTATTATTTCGACGTTACAGCAACGCACTCAAGAAGTGGTAAATGTGATGGAGCGATGTAAAAGTCAGGGCAGTGCAAGTTCTGAACAGGCGGTACAGGCGGGCACGTTACTTTATTCGATCAGCGAAGATGTACAAACCATTATGGATATGAGTACGCAAATTGCGACGGCAATTGATGAACAAAACCAAGTTGCTTCAGAAGTGAATAAAAACGTGATTAAAATCCGAGATATCGCAGAGCAAGCAGCTGAACATGCTCAAACAAATTCTCAAACTAGTGAAGAGGTTTCAGCACAAGCAGATGTTTTACATAAAGCGATTGAAAAATTTAATGTGTAAGTTTTATTGGGATTAAAGCCTCGCGAGAGGCTTTTTTTTGTTTTAACTCTGATAGATAATTTTGCCACAATTGATGGTGATTTTTGCCGAGATAAGCTAAGTAATCCCAGCTGTAGAGCCCTGTGTTATGACCATCATCGAAGATTATACGTGCAGCATAATGACCGACTTGTTCTATCGCTGAAATGGCGACTTCTTTCTTATTGGTTACCAAAATAGCATTGCCATGGCCTTGAACTTCCGCTGAGGGAGAGTGAACCCTTAAAAACTCAGCGCTTAAAGTGGCAATATACTGATTATCAAAATGCACATCTAATAGCTGAGATACACGATGGTAATGTAATTTGGTGACTAACATATAAATTCCAAATAAAAAGGTGCTAAAAAAGCACCTTTTTTGTATTTATTAAAGGTGTGTTGATTATAAGATAAAACGACTTAAATCTTCATCTTTAACGAGTTCACCTAAGAAGCGTTCAACATAATCAGCATCAACAATTAAGCTTTCGCCAGATTTTTCGCTAGCATCGTATGAAATCTCTTCCATTAGCTTTTCCATCACAGTGTGTAAACGACGTGCACCAATGTTTTCGGTCTTTTCGTTTACTTGCCATGCTGCTTCAGCAATTTTTGTAATCGCGTCTTCACGGAACTCTACATTAACACCTTCAGTTCCCATTAATGCTTGGTACTGTTCGGTTAGAGAGGCGTGAGGCTCTGTTAGGATTCGTTCAAAATCAGATGACGTTAACGCTTCTAGCTCAACACGAATTGGTAAACGGCCTTGCAGTTCAGGTATTAAATCTGATGGTTTTGCCATCTGGAATGCACCGGATGCGATAAACAGAATATGGTCTGTTTTAACCATACCGTGTTTCGTATTTACCGTTGATCCCTCAACGAGTGGAAGTAAGTCACGTTGTACACCTTCGCGGCTTACATCTGGACCTGAAGATTCACCACGTTTACAGATTTTGTCGATTTCATCGATAAACACAATACCGTTTTGCTCAACCGCATTAATGGCTTGTTCTTTTAGCTCTTCTGGATTGACAAGTTTGGCTGCCTCTTCTTCCGTTAATAGTTTGAAGGCATCTTTAATTTTAAGTTTGCGCTTGGACTTTTTGTCACTACCCATGTTTTGAAACATGCTTTGTAACTGGTTCGTCATTTCTTCCATACCAGGAGGCGCCATAATCTCAACACCTACAGGCGCTTGAGAAATATCAATTTCGATTTCTTTATCGTCTAATTGACCTTCACGTAATTTTTTACGGAATGCTTGGCGAGTTGAGGTGTTTTCAGATTCTTGTGCTTGGCCCCATGCATCTTTTGCTGGTGGCAATAACGCATCTAAAATACGCTCTTCGGCTGCTTCTTCAGCTCTAAACTTAAATTTTTCAGTTTGTTGCTCACGGGTCATTTTGATAGCAATATCGGCAAGATCTCGAATAATCGTTTCAACTTCTTTACCTACATAGCCTACTTCGGTGAACTTTGTTGCTTCTACTTTAATAAATGGCGCATTTGCAAGTTTTGCCAAACGACGTGCAATTTCTGTTTTACCAACACCTGTTGGGCCAATCATCAAAATGTTTTTAGGTGTAACTTCGCTGCGTAGAGCCGCATCAAGTTGCATGCGTCTCCAGCGATTACGAAGCGCGATTGCAACCGCTTTTTTCGCTTTATTTTGACCAATAATATGCTGATCTAACTCGTGTACAATTTCTCTTGGTGTCATCGCAGACATATTAAATTACCCCAGTTCTTCAATCGTTTGGAAGTTATTAGTAAATACGCAAATATCGCCTGCAATCTTTAAGCTTTTTTCTACAATTTCACGCGCACTTAATTCGGTATTTTCTAATAATGCAATAGCGGCTGATTGGGCAAAATTACCGCCGCTACCTATCGCAATTAAGTCATGTTCAGGTTGCACAACATCGCCATTACCTGTGATTATCAAAGATGCGGTTTCATCAGCCACAGCGAGTAATGCTTCGAGTTTTCTTAATGCACGATCTGTGCGCCAATCTTTAGCCATCTCTACAGCAGCTTTTGTTAAATGGCCTTGATGCATTTCAAGTTTAGATTCAAAGCGTTCAAAAAGCGTAAATGCATCTGCGGTGCCGCCAGCAAAACCTGCAAGCACTTTGCCATTATAAAGGCGACGTACTTTTTTTGCGTTGCCTTTCATTACTGTGTTACCGAGTGATACTTGGCCATCGCCTCCGATTACTACTTTGCCTTCACGGCGCACAGAAACTATCGTAGTCATAAATAAACCTTAGGTTTAGTCTGTTAATTTCAATTGTTATTGATATGTGGACGATACTTAAGATTTCAAGGGTTAGGTTAGGAACTTGGCAGCCCACAAAGCTACCAAGTGATGAATAGATAATTAAATTTGAGTTATATTACTTTGGTATTAAATAAATCTGGCAACGCGACATCCGTGCACGTTTAATCTGGTTATTTGCACTTTCAGCTAAACGCTTTGTTTCAAATGGCTGAATTCTGACGCGATACCACACGCCATTTTTGCCTTCGGTGCGGTCGACGTCAGCAATCAAGCCCGTTTTAAACGCAATTTGTGCTTTCAGAGCTTCAGCATCATCGTGGTTGCGTAATGAAGCACATTGCATGTAGTAAGGCCCTTTTTGTTCTTGCTCTTCAACTTCAACCTCAATTTTTGCATTTTCGATTTCTTCAATGAAGTCGGGCTTTTTAGGTTTTGGTTTTGGGGCAGCAGGTTGCTCTTTTTGAGGTCGTTGCTGTGAAGTTTTGACATCACTGTTGGTTGAAATGAAATAAAGACCATAAATACCAGCCGATACTAAAACAACTGCAACTAAAAGCGCTGCAACAGGAAAAGGGCGTTTGTTTTGAGTTGATTTTTTCGGGGTACGTTTTTTATTTACGTAATCTCTTTGGGCCATTTTTGCTGTTTTCTTATGCCATTGATACAGGATCGATATCAATACTCCAGCGTACTTTTGCTGCTAGCTTACTTTGGCTGATATAGCTAACCAGTTGATTGAGGTAAAGATGCAACTGTTTGCGGTTATTACCTTGTACATGGAGTTGATAACGGTACTTACCTGCAATACGCTCGAGCGCTGCAGGAACAGGTCCGAGCAATTGTATACTAGAAGGTAACTGTTCTGGAATAAGGTCATATAAAAAATTATTGATGTCATTTAGTTTGTGCGATTCACAACGAATAATCGCTAAACAACTAAAAGGTGGGAGCTGTGTTTCTGCACGTTCGCTTAAAGCATAGCGAGAGAAATCTTGATAACCGTTATTAATTAAATCCTGTAATAACGGATGCTCAGGAAAATGTGTTTGTAATAATACGGTACCAGCTTCACCACTGCGACCTGCACGACCTGATACCTGAGTAATTAATTGCGCTAGATGCTCTGTTGCACGGAAGTCATAAGAATACAGCCCGCTGTCTACATCCATTATCACTACTAATGATACTTCGCTAAAGTGGTGCCCTTTGGCAAGCATTTGTGTGCCAATTAAAATGCGCGGTTCACCTTTATTAATTTCATTTAATGCCGCTTCTAAACTACCTTTTTTACGTGTTGAGTCGCGGTCGACCCGTGTTATCGGAGTGTCTGGGAAGGCTTCGGAAAGAAACTCGGCGATTTGCTCTGTTCCTTGCCCAGCTGGAATAATTTGTGTGCTGCCACAGCTGGGGCACTGGGTTGGCACATGTTCCTGTGCACCGCAATGGTGGCAAATTAAATTACGAATATGTTTATGATAGGTGGCATTGGTGCTGCAACGTTGACATTGGCTTAACCAACCGCATTCATGGCAAATTAAACTAGGCGAAAAACCTCTACGATTTAAAAACACCATTACTTGTTTGGCGCGGTCAAGCTCTTTTTTTATGTACTCGAGAGTCGCTAGTGCTAAACCTGATTGTTGATGCTGCCCACGCATATCAAGTAACACGTAGTGATTATTTGTTTGAGTTTGGGCGCGCTCGGTTAATGTTAGTAGCTGGTATTTATTATTAATTGCATTTTGCACGCTTTCGAGCGATGGCGTCGCGCTGCCCAAAATAAGCGGAATTGCTAATTTGGCTGCACGAAAACAAGCTAAATCACGGGCATGATAGCGCAGAGAATCTTGTTGTTTAAACGATAGGTCATGTTCTTCATCAACGATGATCATTGCTAACTGGGCAAAAGGTAAAAAGACACTTGAGCGTGTACCAATAACAATTGCTGCGCTTTGATTTTGCGCTGCGCGCCAGGTAGATAGCCGCTCATGATCAGTCATTGCTGAGTGCCAAAGCATGATAGGTACGTTTGGAAAACGTCTACGAAAGCGATTAACTGTCTGCGGGGTTAAGCCAATTTCAGGCACTAAAACTAATGCTTGTTTACCTTGCTCAAGAGGTTTTTCTAATGCTTGTAGGTATACCTCGGTTTTACCACTGCCTGTAACGCCCTCTAGTAAGTAGCATGTGTAACCAGATTGCTGATTTATTGCTGCAAGTGCTACCGCCTGCTCGCGGTTTAGTTTAGGCTTATCACCAATTGTTAGAGGCTTTGATTGCCAATCACGATTGTATTCTACAGTTTTCTCAATAATTGACTTTTCAAGCAGGGATTTAACGGTACTGCTACTGAATCCTAGGGCGCTTAATTCGGTTACTGGCGTACTACCAGAATCGACCAAGTGTTCAATTAGTTGACGTTGCTTTTTACCTGTAACAGTTGCAGTATCATCAACAAGTTTGATGATCGGTACGGCTGATTTATCTAAGTTTTCGCCTTTATTAAGTAAATTTGGCAGTGCAACTTGGTAGCTTTCACCGAGCGGGTATTGATAATAATGGCTAGCAAACTCCACCAAACTAATTAGGTGATTATCGATAATTGGTTGGTTATCTACCAAGCGCGAAATTGGCTTTAGCTTTGCCATAAATTCGCTATTTGATTTGAGCTTAATCACGATACCTATAAGTTGCTGGCGGCCAAATTGCACGGCAACACGGCAACCTACGCTAATATTTGGTTGAATATGAGGCTCGATGAGATAATCAAAATTGCGATATAGCGGAACATTTAACGCAACTTCGGCAACTAGATGCATGGTAATTTGGCTTTCAATTTAAGGCAGATTTTTTGAAATTAAATCACGGCAAACTTTTCGCGGCTAGTGTTTAACTTAATTTATATTGAGATGGTTAAAGATCTTGCTATTGCGATGTTTGTTGGCTAGAATTCGCGCCCTATATATTTTTTGTTTAACAACGTATGGTGCCAGACTTCGGGTTTGGAGAGCGATACGGCCTAATTAGAGGTTCACTATGAAAGAAGGTATCCACCCTAAGTACGAAGCAATCAATGCTACTTGTTCATGTGGTAATAAATTTGTAACGCGTTCAACTCTTTGTAAAGACATCCACTTAGATGTTTGTTCAGAGTGTCACCCGTTCTACACTGGTAAGCAAAAAGTGCTTGATACAGGTGGTCGTGTTGATCGCTTCAACAAGCGTTTTGGCGCTTTATCAAGCAAAAAATAAGAACATTTTTGTTCTTATTAAGAAAGCACCTACGGGTGCTTTTTTTGTGTCTGAAATTTAATATGAATTTTTGTCATCTTAAATGCTTTTTCTATGTCTTTTTATTCTAAATAGATGGCTATATACTGGATTATAGATGGTTTCAATAGTCATTATTTTTACTATCTGTTGGCAAAATAGTACTCGTCGAGTGTAAAAAGATGCGTGAGCTAAATCTGGTCGGATCTGAATTAACTTCAATCTGGTAATGATTTAGCAGAAAATATCCAGAGCTCATGGTTGTAAATTAAACTATGGTCTTAGGTTAATATATAACCGCATTTAACTTCTATTTACTCTAAATGCCGTACTATTAAACCAGTATCTCTCACTTTTAACATCGTAGGATAAGGCACGCATGTCTGACATAAGAGAAAAAGCGCTACAATACCATTCTGAACCCGTTCCCGGAAAAATTAGCATTGAACTAACAAAACCTGCTGAGACTGTTAATGACCTAGCATTAGCTTACAGCCCAGGTGTTGCTGAACCTGTTCGTGAAATTGCTGCTGATCCGAATAATGCCTATAAATATACCGCAAAGGGCAATATGGTCGCTGTTATCTCAAATGGTACTGCTATTTTAGGTTTAGGTAACTTAGGGCCGCTCGCGTCAAAACCTGTAATGGAAGGTAAGGCTCTTTTATTCAAGCGTTTTGCTGGTCTAGATTCAATTGATATTGAAGTTAAACACCGCACAACCGAGGATTTTATCAATACGGTTGAAAATATTGCGGACACCTTTGGTGGTATAAACCTTGAAGATATCAAAGCACCAGAATGTTTTGAAATTGAAAAAGCACTTATTGAGCGTTGTAGTGTACCTGTTTTCCATGATGATCAACACGGTACTGCGATTGTAACAGCTGCAGGTATGTTAAATGCATTAGAGATCCAAGGTAAAAAGCTTAAAGATGCGCTTATTGTGTGTTTAGGTGCAGGTGCGGCAGCAATTGCGTGTATGGAACTTTTGATCAAATGCGGAGCATTACGTGAGCATATCTACATGCTCGATAGAAAAGGGGTTATTCATACACGTCGTGATGACTTAAATGAATACAAAATGCTATTTGCCAACAATACGGACAAACGTACACTACAAGATGTAATTGAAGAAGCTGACGTATTTGTAGGTGTATCAGGCCCTGATCTATTAACTGCAGAAGAGCTAAAGTTAATGGCTGATAAGCCTGTGGTATTTGCGTGTTCTAACCCTGATCCTGAAATTAAACCGGAAGTAGCGAATGCCGCGCGCAATGATTTAATTATGGCAACAGGTCGTTCAGATTACCCTAACCAAGTTAATAATGTATTGTGTTTCCCATTTATTTTCCGTGGTGCGCTTGATGTTCGAGCAACGGCAATTAATGATGAAATGAAAATTGCAGCGGTAAATGCGATTCGTGAGATTGCGAAGGAGCCAGTGCCTGAAGAAGTGTTGGCAGCTTCGGGTGAATCAAGCCTTGAGTTCGGTAAGGACTATATTATACCTAAGCCAATGGATCCGCGCTTATTACCACGTGTCGCACGTGCGGTTGCAGAAGCTGCGATTGCATCTGGCGTAGCGCAAATTGAAATGCCAGAAAATTACATGCTTTAATCTAGTTAAAGCCAAAAAAAACCTCAGCATACGCTGAGGTTTTTTTTATTCGTCTTCTAATTCTGGAACCGGTAACCCGCGTTCAGCAAGAATCTCTTTTACCCTTTGCGGAATATGCTCTGGATTATCTTTTCTTAAATCTTCATCGTCAGGCAAAGGCTGACCTGTAAATGCATGCAAAAATGCCTCACAAAGCAATTCGCTATTGGTTGCATGACGTAAGTTATTTACTTGTCTACGAGTACGCTCGTCTGTCAGTACTTTCAATACGTTAAGAGGGATAGATACGGTAATCTTTTTTACTTGTTCTGATTTTTTACCGTGTTCCGCATATGGGTGAATATATTCACCGTTCCATTCAGTTGCCATAAAATGTACTAGCCTATATCTGTTACGATTTAATTTTGACGATAGCCCGTATAGTAAGAGGCAAAATTTTATCGTTTTAAAATATATAGTCAAATATCATTTATTTGGCTATATAGACGTGTAAAAGTTTTGACTTCCGCTATTTAGTGGTTTAACCTTTTAGACGTCTAAACATCTAAGTGGCAAAGTTATGAAGCAGAGTAAACAAACAACCCTTGCTGTTCGCAATGGCATTACCGCAGATAAGCATCATGGCGCGGTTGTACCGCCATTGTATTTATCAACTACCTATGAATTCGCAGATTTTGATAAAAAGCGTGATTACGACTACGGCCGAAGTGGCAATCCTAATCGTGATATTTTAGCGGATACATTGGCTCAACTAGAAGGTGGCGAAAAAGGGATTGTTACAGCAACAGGTATGGCTGCTGTTCACTTATGCACACAAATTTTAACGCCGGAAGATACAATCTTAATTCCCCATGATTGCTATGGTGGTAGTTATCGCTTATTTACAAGTTTAGAAAAGCGTGGCCTGTTGAAAGTAGCCGTTGTCGATTTTACTCATGCGTCTTGCTATGAACAGATAAAAGCAATTAAACCTAAGCTTGTATGGATTGAAACACCGAGTAACCCTGTTTTACGCCTAACTGATATTGCCAAAGTAGTGGAAGTTTCCCATTCGGTTGGCGCCTTAGTTGGAGCAGACAACACCTTCTTATCGCCAGCATTACAAAACCCAATCTCATTTGGGGTAGATATTGTGATTCACTCAACCACTAAATACATTAACGGCCACTCAGATGTTGTTGGTGGTGTTGTAATTACTCGCACTTCAGAGTTAGGTGAAGAGCTTGCTTGGTGGGCAAACAACATTGGTATTACCGGTGCGCCATTTGATGCATATTTGACGCTGCGTGGTATTCGTACCTTAAATGTGCGTATTAAACAGCATCAAGAAAATGCGTTTGCTATCGCACGCTACTTAGAGACTTGTGAGCATGTTGAAACCGTTTACTACCCAGGCCTTGAAAGTCACCCTCAACATGATTTAGCGAAAGCGCAACAAAAGGGCTTCGGTGGCATGGTGAGCTTTAGTATAAAAGGTACCATAGAGGATACAGCGAAGTTTTTAACTAGTGTTGAGCAGTTCAGTCTCGCTGAATCACTAGGCGGCGTTGAGAGCTTAATTTGTCACCCTGCAACAATGACACATGCTGGCATGGCGCCAGAAGCGCGTATAAAAGCAGGTGTAAATGATACCCTTATTCGTATTTCTGTTGGCATTGAAGATGTGGAAGACTTAATTGCTGACCTTGAGCAAGCATTTGCAAAAACGATTAATAAAAACACAGCTGCTGGTGGCGATTCTAAAACCCAGTGTTGTGCCGCGCGACCTGCATTGTGGTGATAAAATAAATGACGAAACAAGTTTATAAATTTGGTGGCTCGAGTCTAAGCAGCGCCAAGCGTTATCATGCAGTTGCTAATATTTGCCATCAATTAAAAGGTGGTGATGCGGTTGTTGTTTCAGCTGCAGGTAAAACAACGGATACGCTTGTACGTTTATGGTCTTGTTATCACAATCAAGATCACAAAGGTGTTGGCGAAGTGATTGCACTGTTAAAAGATCATCAATGCGCACTAATTGCTGAACTGTTAGGAGATAAAAGTGAAGTGTATGCTCACTTTATCGATGATATCAATGCTATTTCTCAACGCGCTGGCTGCGCTGAGTTAGAGCAGGCATGGCTTCTTGCTCATGGCGAGCTGTGGTCTGCACGTTTGCTTGCTCATTACTTAAATAAAATAGAGGTTGCTGCTTGCCATTTTGATAGCAGAGATTTATTTATAGTTGCACAAAATAACCTTAAGCATGAGGAAAATACTGCCCGTTGTCAGGTTTTGAAAAATGATCAGCTTAATATTGTGACAGGTTTTATAGCTAGTAATGAAAACGGCAGCACGGTGACACTTGGACGCAATGGAAGTGATTACAGTGCGACCTTACTTGGTAAATACTTAAACGCTGATAGCGTAACTATTTGGACTGATACACAGGGTGTTTACAGCACAGATCCTCGCAAAGTTGAAAAAGCGGTAAAATATAGCAAAATTAGCCAACAACAAGCGCAGTTACTGGCGCGTCTAGGAAACCCTGTTTTACATGCTAAAACATTGACACCATTAAAAGACAGCGATATCAAATTGGTTGTGCGAAGTAGCTACGACAGCCACAGTGATGGCACCAAAGTGGTTGCAAACGAACAGGCTAAAGCAAAGCGTTTTCTTACCACGCTTGCAAGTTCCGATGTTTTTCAGCTGACAAATAGTAATAAAGAAAGCATTAGAGAGTTGAGCATTTTGCTTCAACATCCTTTGCAGCCATTAGAGGTTGATGGCAATACCTTGTTACTAGTGCCAAGCCAGTTTGGTGAGCAAGTTGCAGCATTTTATAAAGAACACGCTGTGCTAATTGAGTCAAATGTGTCAGGTGTTGCGATTGTCAGTGAGCCAGGCTGTGAAACGCAGTTACTTAAAAGCGCAAAGCAATTGCTTGAGAAGCAAAGTATGACGTTACGCGGTGCTTGGAGCCAGGATGGCTTTGCAATTTTGTTGGGGGATCAGTTATTAGAAAGTGACACTTTATCATTGCTACACGACGAATTAATCAGTGCAAAACAAGAGTTAGCTGTGATTGTCGCTGGTATTGGTAATGTAGGAGAAGTCTTCTTATCGCAATTAAATAGCCAACTAGAACGGTTAAATACTTTACTCCCAGTAAAGCTTGTTGGCTTATTACGTTCCACTTCTAGCCTGTTAAATGGTCAGGGTATTGCATTATCGAGTGCAAGTGAGCAGTTTAATGAGCATGCTAAAACCACAACCTCTGAGCAGTTAATCGAGTTTATAAAGGAACTGGATTATGGCCATAAAGTGATAATTGATATTACTGCAAGCGAGCAATTTAGTTTACTTTATCCAGAGTTTGCATTACATGATTGTCATATTATTTCGGCTAACAAATATGCGGGTACTGCAGAGCTTGATTGGTATGAAAACTTACGTCGCCTACAAACTGAAAAGGGTCTTTTATGGCGTTATAACACCAGTGTAGGTGCTGGTTTACCAATAAATTTTGCACTTAAAGACCTACAAAATTCTGGTGATAAAATTACCAAAATAAGTGGTGTATTCTCAGGTACGTTATCTTGGTTAGGTGCACACTATTCACTTGATAAAAAATTCTCAGAGCTCGTTGAGCAGGCTAGAGAGTTAGGTTTTACAGAACCAGACCCACGTGAAGATTTATCAGGTAGAGATGTCCAGCGTAAATTACTGATTCTGGCTCGTGAGCTTGGACTTTCTCTCAATCTTGATGATATCGAATTATCTGCGTGGATGCCGACTGAGCTTGCAAATGGTAAGTGGCAAGATGCATTAACAAAACGAGATTTACTTGATAAGTTTGTTGAAGAGCTGGCTTTAGAAGCTGAAAAGAATGGTAAAACATTGAGGTATGTTGCGGAGTTAGACACTACAACTAAACCAGTAATTGCAAAAGTGGGCCTTAAAGCAGTTTCGCCAAATGCAGCTGTTGCTACACTGACCCCTGGCGATAACATCTTTGTTATAAACAGTGTATGGTATGAAAATAATGCGTTGATTATCCAAGGGCCTGGTGCAGGCCGTGAAGTTACAGCAGCTGGGGTACACTCTGACCTTTACTGGTTGTGTCACAAGCTTTCTGAGTAACAATATTAATCGACTAAAAGTAAAAAGCCGCTAATTAGCGGCTTTTTTGATGTTTAGAATAACTCTTCGTTAGTAGTTGCAACGTCATTAGATTCGTAAGGGTCGAATAAATTAGGCACCTCTTCTTGCGCAAATTGGGTTGGTGCAGTTCCTTTGATGAAATATTCAAAACGAGATGATTTATCTGTTTTTCGGCTAAGTAGCCCAGACTTGCGATCAATACGCACAGAGACTAAACCTTCCGGTTGCTCGATAGGTGCACTTGGCATACCTTTAAGTGCTTCACGCATATAAGCAATCCAAGCAGGTTGGGCTGTTCTTGCACCTGACTCACCACCTGCAAATTGATTATTGCTGAGGTTGTTATTGTATTGAACGCGACCTAATCGTTTACCTGGGTCATCAAATCCAACCCAGGTGGTGGTAATAATCTGACTATTAAAGCCGGAGAACCAAGTATCAACTATATCATTTGTCGTACCGGTCTTACCTGATAAGTCATCTCGCTTTAAATCTTTTGCGCGCCAACCTGTGCCTCGCCAACCAGGCTCACCATAGACAGCTGTTTTCATAGCATCAGCAATTAAAAATGCATTTTGTTCACTAATAATACGAGGAGCATAATGATAGCTATCACGTACTTCTTCAGCTGTACATTGGTTGCATACCACTAGAGGTTGCGTTTGATAAATAATATTACCTTCTGCATCTTCAATACGGTCGATAAAGTAAGGTTCTATCAAATGCCCACCATTAGCAAATGTTGCCATACCACGAGCAACTTCCAATGGCGTTAAAGATGCCGCACCCAGTGAGAGAGCTTCATGAGGTTTGATATCTTCAGGTGAAAAACCAAATTTTAGCAAGTGGTCTACCGTATTGCGAGCACCAATGCCCCTAAGCAAGCGAACAGCAACTACGTTTTTAGATTGCGCTAAAGCGCGACGGACACGAATTGGGCCATCATAATTAGCAGGGCTGTTTTCAGGGCGCCATGCAATACGCTGTGCGGAGTTCCAGCTATTAATTGGCGCATCATTAATAATTGTTCCTAAGGAGTATCCATGCTCAATAGCAGCAGAATAAATGAAAGGTTTAATATTCGAACCAACCTGACGCTTAGCTTGAGTAACCCGGTTGTATTGTGATTGCTCAAAGCTATAACCACCAACTAGCGCTTCGATTGCGCCATTTTGTGGGTTAAGCGATACAATGGCACTACTCACATCAGGTATTTGCGATAGTTGGTATTGACCAAATTCATTTTGTTGCAGCCATACAAACGCCCCTGGATGTAAGATGTCAGAAGTTACCTTAGGTGCTTTACCTTGCCTTGATTGGGTAATGTAGGGGCGTGCCCACTTTAAGCCATCCCAATGTATAGTAATTGAGGTGCCGTCTTTGAGTATTGCATACGCATTTTGCTCATCAGTTTGTTCGACTACTGCGGCTTTTAGATATCCAAACTCGTCAACTGATTGCAAGTAAGTAAGAATGTCATCGCGTGACCAAAAAGCATCTGTTTCTGAATTCCAAAGGTATATTTTGACACCTCGAAAACCATGGCGTTGATCATAATTGTGGATGTTGTCCATTAAAGCTTTTTGTGCGGCCGCTTGGTTCCGAGAATCTATTGTGGCAAATACTTTGTAACCGTTATTATAAGCACCTTCTAAGCCAAAACGAGCGACCATTTCAGCGCGGATCATTTCAGAAATATAAGGTGATGAGAAATCAATTTCAGTACCATGGCGTCTAGCGGTAACGGGAGCATTTTTAGCATCATCATATTGCGATTGTGTGATGTAACCTTCAACTAGCATGCGATGAAGAACAACATTTCGACGCTTCTTGGAGCGTTCGGGGTAACTAATTGGGTTTAGTGTAGAAGGGGCCTTTGGAAGACCTGCAATAGTAGCAAGTTGTGCAAGTGTTAACTCTTGTAAATCTTTTCCGTAATAAACTTGAGCAGCTGCTCCAATACCGAAAGAGCGATGCCCGAGTGGGATTTTGTTAAGGTAAAGCGTAAGGATTTCATCTTTACTCATCAAGCTTTCGATATGAAGTGCAATGAATACTTCTTTAATCTTTCGCATGAACGCTTTTTCACGGGTTAAAAAGAAGTTTCGAGCGGTCTGCATCGTAATGGTACTAGCCCCTTGCTTCTTTTGTCCGGTAGTAATTAATACAATAGCAGAGCGGATAATACCGATAGGGTCGATACCTGGGTGCTCGTAAAAACGATTATCTTCTGTTGCTAAAATTGCATGTATAAAGTCCTGTGGAATTTGATCTATGGTAACCGGAATACGTTTTTTTTCACCAAATTGGTTGATTAATCGCCCATCTTTAGTAAATACTTGCATAGGTGTTTGAAGTTGTACGTCTTTTAAAACGGCAACGCTGGGCAGTTCGGGCTTCACGTAAAAGTAAAGGGTTACTACTGCAAAAGTACCAACAATGGTACATATGATAATAAAACGTAAAAAGTTTTTTATAAAAGCCACAGAAAATTCCCGAGAATGGACTCCCAATTACAAGATAACACTGGTAGTATATCCTGATTAATTTTTGAATAAAATTTTTTCGCTAGATTTTATAAAGTTATTATAATTATAAAAAAAAGGATTAGCGTTAGGTTTATGATAGGTCAACTGTTTAAAAAACCACAGCCGTTGATGGTTGGTATTGATATTGGCTCTCACTCCGTAAAAGCGGTGTTGCTCAGCCAGAAAGAAACGCATTACCGACTTGAAGCGTTTGCTGTTGAGCCGATGCCTAAAGGGGCAATGGCCGAAAGGACCATTCAAGATATTGAAGCTGTTGGTCGTGTTATTAATAAAATCCGTAAAAAACTTCCCAAGAATATTACGGAAGCGGCAACTGCGGTTTCGGGTCAAGCTGTTATCACTAAGGTTATCTTTATGGATGTTGCCTTAACGGATGCTGAATTAGAGTCGCAGATTGAAATTGAAGCCGATAGCTTAATCCCATACCCATTAGATGAAGTAAGTTTGGATTTTGAAAAACTTGATGTAAATGATGCTGATCCTTCTAAGGTAAATGTGTTGCTTTCCGCTGCGCGAACTGAAAGTGTAGAAGCAAGAGCTGGCGCAGTTGAAGCCGGTGGATTTACACCAAAAGTTGTTGATGTGGAAGCCTATGCCTTAAGTCGCAATATCGACCTTTGCTATGATCTTCTACCTGAAGATGCAACAAATAAAGTTGTTGCATTTATTGATGTCGGTGCGACGATGACACTAATTAGTGTTGCTCAAAATGGTGAAACACTTTATACCCGTGACCAAGTGTTTGGTGGTGAACAGTATACTCACAGTATTGTGTCGTATTATAACAAAAGTTTTGATGAAGCCGAATTAGCTAAAACATCAGGTGATTTACCACCTAACTACACATTTGAAGTTTTAGCTCCTTTCCAAACCTCATTTTTGCAGCAGGTTCGTCGTGCAATTCAAATGTTCTTAACTACAAGTGGTAAAGAACAAGTTGATTATATTGTGCTTTCGGGTGGAACTTCGTTGATCTCAGGTTTAGATAAGCTGTTGATTGATGAGCTTGGCATTCACTCTGTGATAATGAACCCATTTGAAAAAATGGAGTTAGCACCTGGCGTAGATCGTGAATCCTTAGAAAAACATCAAGCTCAATTAGCAGTTGCAACAGGCTTAGCACTAAGGAGTTTTTCATCATGCCACATATAAACCTCCTGGCGTGGCGTGAAGCGTCGCGTAAAGAAGCACAAAAGCAATTTGTTACAATACTATTTCTAGTTGTGGTTTTATCCTTTGGTAGCATGTTCGGTCTGAGTATGTTTTATGCAGCTTTAAAAGATGGTCAGAATGTACGAAATAACTTCTTAACCTCGGAAATTGCACTCCTTGACCAGCGAATAAAAGATATTCGAGAGTTGGATAAACGTAAAGCGAGTCTACAGCAACGTATGCGCCTGATTGAAGAGCTTCAAAGTAACCGAAATCTCGGTACACAAATTATGGATGAGGTTGCTTTAGTTGTACCTTCTGGCGTTTACTTAACAAGCTTAGAACGTCGTGACAGAGCACTACAAATCGTAGGCAAGAGTGAATCACACAACCGCGTATCTGCAATGTTGCGTAAGCTAGAAGAATCGTACCTTTTTGAAGATGCAGTGATGCAAGTTATTGAAGCTGGAGATCAAGAACTTCGTCTACTAAATGATTTTAACCTAAGGTTCAGAGTGAAGCCTTTCGAAGAAATTAGCGAGGCTCAAGAATGAATATTGATTTAAAATCGCTAAACGAAATTGAATTAGATGAGTTAGATTTAGAAAATGTAGGTAGTTGGCCTCTTGCTGTCAAGGCTATTGTTTGCATTATCGCGGCAGGTCTAGTTGCTTTTTTTACATACTCAATGATGGTTTCAAGTGAAATTGAAGCATATGAGCAAGCTCAGCAAAAAGAGCAAGAGTTAAGGACTACTTATCGCCAAAAATACGATGTGGCAAGTAAACTTGAAATATACCGACAACAAATGGTTGAGATGGAAGAAAAGTTTGCTCAGTTATTGAAGCGTCTTCCTACATCGAGCGAAACTCCAGGTCTTATTGAAGACTTATCATACATTGGTACATCAAGTGGTTTAACATTCCACAAAGTAGAATGGATGCCAGAAGTTGAAAAAGAGTTCTACACAGAACTGCCGATTAAAATCGAAGTAGTGGGTAGCTACCACGACTTTGGTGAATTTGTGAGTAAAGTTGCTGAATTACCTCGTATTATCAGCTTGCATGACTTCACAATTAAAGGTGGTGATAAACAAGAACAACTGGAATTTAGCGTTGTTGCTAAAACATACCGTTATGAAGGAGAGCGCGAATGAAAAAATTAGCTATTTTAGCATTGCCTCTTATTCTAAGCGGCTGCTTTGATGATTTAACAGAGCAACAAGAGTTTATTAATCAGGTGCGTGCTAATACTAATAATAACGTTGAGCCTATTCCTGAAATAAAGAAGTTTAACCACTTTGCTTACACCGCCAGTGAAAAGCGAAGTCCGTTTGTGGCACCTAAACCCGAAGTTATTCAGGATCGATTATTGCAGGTACAGAATTGCCTCCATCCAGATCCAAGAAGACGTAAAGAAGCGTTAGAGCGGTTCCCGCTAGAGAACTTACAAATGCGCGGAACGATAGGTTCAACAACCGAGCTATTGGCATTGATAACAGCGCCTGATAACTCGTTACATGAAGTTGGTATTGGTGGCCGAATGGGTTTGTTTAATGGCAAAGTAACTCAGGTTCAAAATGGCTTTATTGAGTTATTAGAGTTAATACCTGATGGTGCAGGATGTTGGAAAGAACGCCTGACGAAAGTGGAAATCGTGGAGGCAGGTAGCAATGCGTCAAGTTAATAATAAAGGGTTTAATAATATGCGATCAGCAGTAGGTCTACTCCGTAAAGGTTTTGCAACTTTACTGACAGCCGGTTTATTGGTGCTTTCATTTGGGGCATCTGCTGTCCCGCTGCTATATGATGTGCGCTACAACCCATTACTCGATGGTGAAACGGAAATCGAATTCGTATTTGACGAAGAGATTTATATTGAACCTAAAATTCAGGTGTTTTCTGAGCCTGCTCGTATTGAATTATTTTTCGATGAAGCTGACTTTGAAGAAAATCTAACTGAAGTGTTAATTAATAAAGCAGGTGTTAAACGTGTTACCCATGCTTTTGAAAATGACGGCTTTAAAGTTACTGTTTTCTTAGACTATCTTAAAATTTATCAAACACGTGTAGATAAAAACTTATTCTATTTACATGTGAGTGATAACCCAACGCAAGATGTTGCTGAAACATCAGCAGTAGAAGACAGCTCTAGTTATATTAACAAAATCCAAGCTATTGATTTTCGTCGTGGTGAAAGCGGTGAAGCGCGAGTGATGATTTTCTTACAAGAAAACATGGCTGCAATCGACGTTAGTGAAAAAGCTGGCAAAATTGTTGCTGAATTCCACAACACCGATATTCTTGATGATTTATTGTATCAGTTAGATGTTATGGATTTTGGTACGGTAGTAAGCACTGTTGAAACCTTTAAAGATGGCATCAACAGCCGTATCGTTATCGATACTACGACAGGTTTTGATTATAACTATCAGCAACTTGATAACATCTTCACATTAACGGTTGAAAAAGACGAGTCTAAGCGAAGTTTCCTTGGTGATGGTAAAGACTACCAAGGTAAGCCTATGTCACTTAACTTCCAAGATATTTCTATTCGTCAAGTGCTGCAAATTATTGCGCAGTACAATAACTTCAACTTAGTAACAAGTGACTCAGTTGAAGGTAACATTACACTTCGTTTAGATGGTGTTCCATGGGACCAAGCGCTAGATGTTGTGCTACGTATGAAAGGCCTAGATAAGCGTATGGATGGTTCTATTCTGATGGTTGCACCGACAGAAGAATTAGCATCGCGTGAAGCTCGAGAGCTAGAAGTTAAACAAAAAGTTGCTGAACTTGAACCTCTATATAGCGAGTACATTCAGCTAAACTACGCAAAAGCGAAAGACTTCTCAGAACTATTAAAGTTTGAAGGTAACAGTATTTTATCAAGCCGTGGTTCAGTATCGGTGGATGAGCGTACCAATACATTACTTATTAAAGATACAGCAGTAAGTATTGAAAGTGTTCGTCGTATGATTGAGAACCTTGATATTCCGGTTAAGCAGGTAAAAATTGAATCTCGCATGGTTACTGTTCGTGACAATGTTCAAGAAGATTTAGGTATTCGTTGGGGCTTTAGTGATCAACAGAATTCAGATGGTGTTTCAGGTACCTTAGAAGGTGCTAACAATATCGCAAATGGCATTATTCCAGCACTTAGCGATCGTTTAAATGTTAATTTACCGATTGCAAACCCAGCAGGTAGTATTGGTATTCATGTGGCAAAACTTGCTGATGGCACGCTAATTGACCTTGAGTTATCTGCGCTTGAACAAGAAAACAAAGCTGAAATTATCGCAAGTCCAAGTATTACCACTGCAAACCAAAAACTTGCTCGTATTGAGCAAGGTACTGAAATTCCTTATGTTCAAGCTGCATCAAGTGGTGCAACTACGGTTGAATTTAAGAAAGCAGTATTAAGCTTGGAAGTAACGCCACAAATTACTCCTGACGACAAGATCATCTTAGACCTCGTTATTACTCAGGATACGCGTGGTGATACAGTACAAACACCAACTGGCCCTGCAGTGGCAATTGATACACAGAAGATTCGTACTCAAGTATTAGTTGATAATGGTCAGACAGTAGTGCTTGGTGGTATCTACCAGCAGCAGATTGTGAGCAGCACGAAAAAAGTACCTCTGTTAGGTGATATTCCTTACCTTGGTTACTTGTTCCAATCTAATAGTGAATTTAATGAGAAAAAAGAGTTACTTATTTTCGTAACTCCGAAAATTCTTAATGAATCTTTGTAGCTAAAAAGGGCTGAATAGCCCTTTTTATTGTATAACACTTGAAAACCTTGCCTATTTGTTGAGATAATCTCCGCCTTACTTTTGGGGACCAGCTAATAAGCGGGGTTTTTTTCAATTTTA
>NZ_JBFKMX010000041.1:0-27134 GCF_041629635.1 Pseudoalteromonas sp.
TGATACCATTTGATTGGCATTTTTATTTTCTTCAACCAGTATCAAAGTCGAAATTGCGTTCAGTGTGTTAAATAAGAAATGTGGGTTTAACTGATAGCGTAACATTTTAAGTTGCGCTTCATGTGCCATGGTATTCGCTTTAAGTGCGTTTTGTTTTTCGCCTTGTAGCAGTTGATAATATTTAATACCAAAGTACAAACCACTCCAACACAGCACAATGTAAACTGAATCTAGGCCTTGCTTAAAATAATAAAACCACTCATCTGGGCGATAACCGTGGCGGTATATTTCCCATAGATTAAATTTCTGAATAACAGACCAAGTCGTACCAATTACATAGGACGCAACAAATACAACGAAAATTAGTAATAGAGGTTTTGCATTCCAAATCTTACGATACAAATATCGAAGCGGAATGGTAAGTAAGCAACCAGCATAGGCATTTAGTACGATAACAAATACATAGATATCACGCATTTCGAAAACACGTGAACCAATATAGTTTACTAAGGCATAACCTACCCATCCGGCAATTTGTAATACCCAAAAAAACTTTTGTCTATCTTCTACTAGTCTTTGCCAGTTCAAAATTCTTACATTCATATATCTTTAGTAACTCTTATTATAAGAATGTGCCTCAAGAAAGGCACTGATAGCCATCCTGCTTTACGTGCAACTCATCGCATGGCAGTTGCAATTTGCCATAAAAAAAGCTGGCAGTAGCCAGCTTTTTAACTTTAAGGTTAATTATTAACCTAATTTATCAGATGCAACTTTGTATGTTGGATCTTCAATCACATTTACTTCCACTAAATCATTTGCGCGACTTAATAGTTTTTGACAGTCTTTAGAAACATGTCGTAAATGTAACTTTTTACCTTGCTTAGAATAGCGCTCGGCTAAGCTGTCGATTGCTTCAATCGCACTGTGATCAGCAACGCGACTGTGTTTAAACTCTACAATCACATCATTCGGGTCATTTTTTACATCAAATAATTCTAAGAAGTTCTTAACTGAACCAAAAAATACTGGACCATGTAATTCATATACTTTCGAGCCATTCTCATCAATATAAGAAGTTGTGTAGATATGTTTCGCATGCTCCCACGCAAACACTAATGCAGATACAATCACACCAACACACACAGCTACAGCTAAGTCAGAAATAACCGTTACACCCGAAACCAACACAATTACAAATGCATCTGTTTTAGGTACTTTGTTCATAATACGGAAGCTTGACCATTCAAATGTGCCAAGTACTACCATAAACATTACACCAACAAGCGCCGCAAGCGGGATCATTTCAATTAAGCTTGCAGCAAACAGAATAAACATTAATAGCATTAAGGCTGCAGTAATGCCTGATAAGCGTGAGCGGCCGCCAGAATTAATATTAATCATTGATTGACCAATCATCGCACATCCACCCATCGCACCAAAAAAGCCACAAGTAACATTTGCTGCACCTTGGCCAATACATTCTTGGTTACCATTACCACGTGTTTCAGTAATTTCATCAATAAGAGTCAGCGTTAATAATGATTCAATTAAACCAATCGCGGCAAGCACTAACGCGTATGGGAAAATAATCCATAATGTTTCAAGTGTCATTGGTACATTTGGAATATGAAATTCAGGTAAACCGCCTGCCATTGTTGCATTCGCATCACCTGTCATATCTTTTAAAAAATCGACGACTGTACGTGCTTCTAAATCTAGGCCAATAACCAAACCGGTTACCACCACAATCGCAGCAAGTGATGAAGGAATAGCGGATGTTAATTTAGGTAAAAAGTGAATAATAGCCATTGTTAGCGCTACAAGACCGGCCATAATATACATAGGCTCACCAGTCATCCATTGCATCTCACCGTTAGCGTCAGGGGCTTTAAACTGGCCAAGCTGCGCTAAGAAAATCACAATTGCTAACCCGTTCACAAAACCAAGCATTACAGGGTGTGGCACCATGCGGATAAACTTACCCAGCTTCATTACCCCAGCTAGGATCTGCAAAACCCCCATCAAGAGCACCGTTGCAAATAAGTATTCAACACCATGCGTCACTACCAAGCTCACCATTACCACGGCTAAGGCACCTGTTGCACCTGAGATCATGCCAGGGCGTCCACCAAATACAGCTGTGATTAAGCCAACAATAAATGCGGCATATAAACCAACGAGGGGTTCAACATGGGCAACGAATGCAAATGCAACTGCCTCAGGTACAAGGGCTAACGCAACTGTCAGACCTGATAAAATATCGTTTTTAGCCGACTTGGGGGCTTTGGATAATAAGTTAAACATGGATCTCCCATTGAATCGCACAACATTAAGCAAAATTTGCTGTTCTGAATTTATTTTAGTCTACTTTGAGGGCGCGAATTTTAGCAGAATGAGCGGTTTATAACAATTTAATAAAATTCACAAAAAAACCGCCTAACTGGCGGCTTTTAAAAAGATAAAACACGATATGTTATTAAATTGGTAACGATGTTGAGCGTTTTACACACGTCATAGTCACGTTTGAATGAACTTCCTGCACATAATCTAAGCTTAATAATTTATCACGTACAAACAGCTCATAACCTTCAATGCCTTTAGATATGATGCGTAACATAAAGTCCATGGTACCTGCCATAGTGTAACACTCTGTCACTTCATCATAACTTTGGATAAGCTCTTCAAACTCTGCTAACTGTGCACGTCCATGGCTTGAGAGTCTAACATGTGCATATACCAACATATCAAAGCCAAGTTTTTTCGGCTCTAAAATGGCAACTTTGCCTTTAATATACCCTTCTTGCTCTAAACGAGAAATACGGCGCCAACATGGAGATTGCGACAATCCTACTTTGTCTGCTATTTCAGCCGTTGATAAACTCGCGTCTTTTTGAATTAATGCGAGTATTTGACGATCTACTTGGTTTAATGACATAGCTTATTCTTAAATTAACTCATTAAGGATTAAATAATACTATAGAATTCAGATCTCGTCTGCCAATTTATTTATATTTAGCCAAAACGACCACTGGTAAATGGGTTCGTTTGTTTTTCATAACCCACGGTTGTGCAAGGCCCATGCCCTGGGAATACCGTATAGTCTTCTGGCAAACTGTAAATTTCAGATTCAATAGAATTTTTTAATTGTGCGGCATTGCCACCCGGAAAGTCAGTACGACCAACAGACCCTTTAAATAGCACATCACCTACAAATACACGTTTTGTTGTGTGTTCTACAAAGATCACATGGCCAGGCGTGTGGCCAGGGGTAAAGCGCACTTCAAGTGTCATATCGCCAAATGAAAAGCTATCACCCGCATCTAACCATTTCGTTGGTGTAAATACCTCAGCCATCGGAAAATTAAACATCTCACTTTGTCTCGGTAATGCATCGAGCCAAAACTTATCGCCAAGATGTGGACCGACAATATCGATATTGAATGTTTCTGATAATTGCTTTGCAGCGCCAACATGATCTAGATGACCATGGGTTAGCAAAATAGCTTTAACTTCTGCATTTGCAGCGTTTACTGCTGTGACTAACGTTTCAATATCACCACCGGGATCAACCAGTACTGCCTGCTTTGTTGTTTGGCACACAAGTAGATTTGCATTTTGTGCAAACGGTGTCACTGGAATTGTAAATACGTCTAACATCATTTACTCATAATCAATTAATACTGGGTAATGTAAATAACCACCATCATAGAATGGGGTTTTACTGTAAAGCCACTCTAAACGTTTTTTCGGGCTATTTTTAAACTCTTTATCTGCTGCCAGCTTATCTTCAAACTCTCTTTTTAATACAGCATTTTCTGCCAGCATTTTTTCTGCAAATGGCAAAAGCGCATAGTTTTCTGAATACTCTGTACGCTGGAAAATACTATTAAAGTAACCCCAACTAAAAAATGAGTCTTCTGCTTCTGGCTGTAACAAGTGCACTGCAAGTTTACCACTTATTTGCGCTGTGCTTATCTTAAAATATTGACTTAAATCGACACTGGCTACGTTTTGATAATCGAATTTACCGGATACTTGTAAACGACCTTCAAATGGTGCTTTGGCAAATTGATGATCGACCACTTTAATTTGTTTTAAGTGATCAACAACACCATAAGCACGTTCTAATTTAATGCCATGGTTTTGTAATTTTGCAGCTATGTTACTCCATGATTTTGGTAAATAATACGCAGTAGGCACCTTCACTTTTTCAACCACTTGCTCCCGCCAAAATATGGGTAATTTAGCGTAAGTTTTAGCTTTACCTGTGTAGCGTACTTCCTGTTGATTACTTAACTCACTGAAGAATTGCTCGTACTCAATTCCTAAGAAATCAATATGCTTAGGCGTTTTGCTATAACTTCGTGCAACCACTAATTCACGCGGCATAAAATCTTTTTCTATTTTAACAACACGGCGCAACTGGGTTAAATTGCTTGATACCGCATCAATAACACCGTCTAAAAACACATAAGTACCAAGTACACGCTGTTTATATGGTTTGAGTGAATGGTTTTCTAGCAAAATTGTCGGTAAATTATTAAGGTCGCCCCAACCATTTGAATAACGGGGTGTTGCCACCCACCCTGCCAAACCTTCACTTAGCTCGCGTTTGTTCATAACAAAGACTAATGGCCCTGGGGTATGACCAAAGCGCGTAAGCTTTGCATCTATAGCAGGGACGATTTTATCTTCAATAAACGCGGCAATTTTTGGTGATTCTGAGGCAAACTTCGGCGTCGAACCATACGTAATGTCGTACTGATAATCAGCGCCGTCAGTAACATGCATATCAACATACATATCCGGTTGATATTGATTAATCACACGCATAACAGCTTGAACACCCGGCGTTTCAAGCTTGGTATAGTCACGGTTTAGATTTAAATTGCGACCATTAGTGCGAAATCCCATTACCTCAGGACCACGTTGGTTAATGCGGTTAAAACGGCTTGCATTCTCGTGGCCATCCACATTTAGGATCGGAATAAACAGTAAATTTACACGCTTTAAAATGTCGTTACGTTGCCCCTGTGATATATCGCGAAGCAACATAAAAGTGGCATCTTTACCATCAATTTCACCTGAGTGAATACCCGCCTGCAGTAAGATGGTCGCTTTATTTTTATCGATTTGACCAGTTTCACTGGCGATTAGCATTTTTATTGACCGACCTGCGTCACTCGTACCTATAATATCAATTTTAAATTGGGCGCTATTCACACTCGCTAATTTATCAAGATACGCCATTGTATCTTGGTAATTGGGTGATACTAGACCATTTGAAAGTTCAAATTGGGTTGCAAGTGGATTAGTTGGTTGCAAAAGACGTTCACTTTGCCCTTGCCATGCTGCAAGTGGTGGTAAATGATCAACTGCAGAAAGGCTCGCAGTTAATAATAAAGCGTTTAAAAACATACGTGTTAATTCTTTATAATAATTTGGCTTTACGGTAATCAAATTAACTTGAATTTGCAATTGAACACGTTAAGGTAGGGCCAATTATTCTTTAAAATCAGAACATATGACTAAAACAGTACTAATTACAGGTAGTTCAAGTGGTATTGGCTATTACTGTGCAAAAGCACTCAGTGAACGCGGTTACAAAGTGGTTGCAAGTTGCCGTAAATTAGATGATGTTACACGTCTTCAACAAGAAGGCATTCACAGTGTACAGCTCGATCTTGCGAATGAAGCTAGTATTGAAAGTGGTTATCGCCAAGCACTCGATATTCTTGGTCATATTGATGTACTGTTTAATAACGGTGCGTATGGTCAGCCTGGTGCGGTAGAAGATTTACCAACACATGCGCTGAGAGATCAATTTGAAACAAACTTATTTGGTTGGCACCATTTAACCTGCATTGCTATAAAACATATGCGTGAGCGTGGTCAAGGCCGAATTATTCAAAACTCATCTGTTTTGGGTTTGGTAACACTACCCTATCGTGGTGCCTATAACGCCAGTAAATTTGCACTAGAAGGCTTAACCGACACACTGCGCCAAGAGCTATCTGATACCAATATTCAGGTCAGTTTAATTGAGCCAGGACCAATTGAATCGAAATTCCGTGATAATGCGTTAGCCGCATTTTTTAGTGCTAATATCGACGCTGAAAACAGTGCCCACTGTGAAAACTATTTAAAACAACAAGCGCGCCTTGAAGTAAAAGGTAAAGCACAGCCATTTACACTTGGCCCAGAAGCCGTTTATAAAAAGTTACTTCATGCCATAGAAGCAAAACGTGCAAAACCTCGCTACTACGTGACCTTCCCTACCTATTTATTTGGCTACTTAAAGCGTATTTTATCAACCCGCTTAATGGACAGCATTTTAACGAAATCGAGATAGGTTTCAGGCGAATTGTAACCAAAATAATATCGGGAATATTATTGAACAGTGATACTGGCCCAGAGGGTGTAAGGCAGGATGCCTGAAGTAACCGAAGTCTTGCAGTGCAATGAGGTGTGGTCAAGAATGACCGATCTAACCCAGCTTCATAGACGAATTACTAGAATCTATTCTCTATCCCATGCTATTCAAAAATTAAAAAAGGGAGCAAAAGCTCCCTTTAAATCTGTAAAGCGTTTTAATCAAAGATTAAGCAGCTAGACCTTCTTTTGCTTTAGCAACTAGTGCTGCGAAAGCTACTTGGTCGTATACAGCGATATCTGCAAGGATCTTACGATCGATTTCAACAGATGACTTCTTAAGACCGTTAATGAAACGGCTGTAAGATAGACCGTTCTGACGTGCAGCCGCGTTGATACGTGCAATCCATAATTGACGGAAAGTACGTTTCTTAGCGCGACGGTCGCGGTAAGCGTATTGACCTGCTTTAGTTACTGCTTGGAACGCTACGCGATAAACACGTGAACGTGCTCCGTAGTAACCTTTAGCTTGCTTTAAAACTTTCTTGTGACGTGCACGTGCGATAACACCGCGTTTAACTCTTGCCATGACTAAAAACCCCTATTAAGCGAATGGTAACATACGGTTGATAAGGCCGATATCGTTCTTATGAACCATAGCCTTAGGACGTAAGTGAAGCTTACGCTTAGAAGATTTCTTAGTCAGAATGTGACGTAAGTGCGCTTGTTTACGCTTGAAACCGCCTGAAGCAGTCTTTTTGAAGCGCTTTGCAGCACCTCTGTGGCTTTTTAATTTATAGCCCATTGCAATAACTCCAATTGATATTGCTTTAATATTCAGCAAGTAGGCGGAATTTTTATTCACTTTGCAGGCCTAACTTACTACCAATTACCGGTGGAACAAAGTTCACTTTAACCGGCTAAACAAGGTGGAGGCTTAAAGCCTCACTTTATACCTAGTTTATCTTTTGACTATTACTTTTTAGCAATAGGAGACATCATCATAATCATTTGACGGCCTTCCACTTTTTTAGGGAAAGACTCGACTTGAGCGATGTCTTGTAAATCGTCTTTAATGCGGTTTAATAAATCAATACCGATTTCTTGGTGCGCCATTTCACGACCACGGAAACGAATAGTAACTTTTGCTTTATCGCCCGCTTCTAAGAACTTAGTTAAACTGCGTAATTTAACTTGATAATCACCGATGTCAGTACCTGGACGGAATTTAATTTCCTTAATCTGGATCTGCTTCTGCTTTTTCTTTTGTTCTTTTTGTGCTTTGCTTTTTTCAAAGATGAACTTACCGAAATCCATTACTTTGCAAACAGGTGGCTCTGCATTTGGGCTAATTTCAACTAAATCAACACCGGCAGCATCTGCTTTTTCAAACGCTTCTTGCAAGCTAACTACGCCTAATGGCTCACCATCAAAGCCAACTAAACGGACTTCTTTTGCTGTAATTTCTTCGTTGATACGATTTTTTTGAGCTGCTGGGCTCTTTTTTCCGCCTCTAATGGTTCGTTCCTCCACGAAATACCAAGATTAAAAACAAGGTGCGTAATGTACATTATTTATACACACCTTGCACTATTTTATTTTCTATTATTAACTTCTTCAGCAAGCTTAGCAACAAAGTCTTCAACTTTCAGTTTGCCAAGATCTTCACCAGTTCGTGTTCTTACTGCTAGTTCTTGTTGTTCTACTTCTTTATCACCAATCACTAACAAGTAAGGAATACGTTTTAAAGTATGCTCACGAATTTTAAAGCCAATCTTCTCATTTCTCAAGTCAGCACAAGCTCTAAATCCAAGATTATTCAATTTTTCTACAACTTCTGTCACATATTCAGACTGTTTGTCGGTAATATTCATTACTACAACCTGTTTTGGTGCCAGCCAAGTTGGGAATAATCCAGCATATTCTTCAGTTAATATACCGATAAAACGCTCGATTGAACCTAGAATCGCACGGTGGATCATAACTGGTGTTTTACGTTCGTTATTTTCCGCAACATAAGTTGCGCCTAAACGACCTGGTAATGCGAAGTCTAGCTGTACTGTACCACATTGCCACGCACGTTCTAAACAATCGTATAACGTGAACTCAATTTTCGGACCGTAGAATGCACCTTCGCCTGGTAAATATTCGAACGCAATACCATTTGCATCAAGTGCGTCAGCCAGTGCTTTTTCTGACTTATCCCACATTTCGTCTTCGCCAATGCGCTTTTCAGGACGCGTTGATAGTTTTACAACGATTTTTTCAAAGCCGAATGTTTCGTATGTGTCGTATACCATTTTGATACACGATGATACTTCTTCCATTACCTGCTCTTCTGTACAGAAAATGTGAGCATCATCTTGCGTAAAGCCACGTACACGCATTAGGCCATGAAGTGCACCTGAAGGTTCGTTACGGTGACAACAACCAAACTCCGCCATACGCAGTGGTAAATCACGGTATGATTTTAAACCTTGGTTAAAGATTTGAACGTGACCTGGGCAGTTCATTGGCTTGATTGCATATTCACGCTTTTCAGATTCAGTGGTAAACATCGCATCGCCATATTTATCCCAGTGACCTGATTTTTCCCAAAGTACACGGTCCATCATTAATGGGCCTTTTACTTCTTCGTATTTGTATTCGCGCAGTTTTTCACGCACAAAATCTTCTAGTTCGCGGTAAATGCTCCAGCCATCGTTATGCCAGAATACCATACCTGGCGCTTCTTCTTGCCAGTGCCATAAATCGAGCGCTTTACCAATTTTACGGTGGTCACGCTTTTCCGCTTCTTCTAGACGCTTTAAGTACGCTTTTAATTGCTTTTTATCTGCCCATGCTGTGCCGTAAACACGCTGCAGCATTTTATTCTCAGAATCACCACGCCAGTATGCACCAGCTACCTTCATAATTTTGAAATGGTGACAGAATTTCATATTAGGTACGTGCGGACCACGACACATATCAATGTATTCTTCATGGTGGTATAAACCCGGTGTGTCATCACGGCTAATGTTTTCGTCTAAGATTTCAATCTTGTATGTTTCGCCACGCGCTTCAAACGTATCGCGTGCTTCTTGCCATGACACAACTTTTTTTACAACGTCGTAGTCTGTTTTAGCAAGCTCTAACATGCGCTTTTCTAGTTTTTCTAGATCTTCCGCTGTTAATGAGTGCTCCATATCGATGTCATAGTAAAAGCCATTATCGATAGTTGGACCAATCGCCATTTTTACATCTGGGTAAAGTTGTTTAATTGCATGGCCTAAAAGGTGAGCACATGAGTGACGAATGATTTCTAAACCATCGTCGTCTTTTGCGGTAATGATCTCCAGTTGGCTATCTTCGGTAATTAGCTGACATGCGTCTACACGCTCGCCATTAATACGGCCAGCGATGGTTGCCTTGGCAAGGCCAGGACCTATGTCTAGTGCTACGGCTAATACAGAAACAGGGTTTTCAAATGCTCGTTGTGAGCCATCTGGAAGAGTAATAATTGGCATGTTTAATCCTTGCTACAGTGGTGATGCCTACAATGCATCACGTGCAGTTAATTTGTAAGTCCAGTATTTAAAACACTTTTACAATAAGTGTGGTTACTTAAATACTCGGCTCATGAAAGTAAAGCAGTTATTTTAACTAGCAAATTATGAAATACAAGGAGAAAGCGCAATGATTGACTAATTTTCCAAAAGCCACATACTTAAGTCAATCTTATGAAGAAGTAAACATAATGTCATTGACCATCGCCACGCTTAATTTATGTAATTATTGTGCACCGCCTTATTGCTTTTATGATTTTGAATCGAGCTATACAAAATCACAGTGGCAGCAAAAGCAATCTTGGCTTTATGAAATACTAACCACTAGCTCACCTGATGTTGTTTGTTTTCAAGAAGTCTTTTCAGTTATTGAATTATGTGAGTTAATTGCGCCACTGGGCCTTTGTCACTTTGCTACCTGTGATGAAGCGGTGTTAGATGCAAATAACCCCTACCTCTTTAAACGCCCAATAGTATTAATTGCATCAAAATACCCGCTCACAAAAGTTCGCAGAATAAACCACCCCACTTTTTTGAAAATGGCACCGCTATCGAGAGAAGTCATAAACTGTGAGATGGAGCACCCTAAATATGGCCACATTAGGCTCTATGGCACACATTTAAAGTCAAAACGTGCCACTGATTTTATTGAGGAACATCCAAAGTACCAAGCTATGCCAGCAGATTGCATTCAACATATTGGGCGTTTGCTTTCTGATAAACAGCGTAGTGATGAAGCAATGGCGCTTTATTTCGACTTTATCACTCAGCAAGTTATTAATCCTTTAGCCACATTTATTATGGGTGATTTTAATCAGCAAGCGATTCAATCTAACTTAGCTTTCTTTACCGAACATACTGAGTTTAAAGACAACCTAGATGTAGACCTTAAATTACTCGATAGTTTTTATCTCAGCTCTTTATTAACCCGTAAACCGACGCACTATTATTATGGTAATGGCAGTGTGCTTGATTATATTGTTTGCCCTGAATCGATTTTAAGTCAGTTGAATTTAAAAGAGCTTAATTTTAATGTGCAGGATAGTCACATAAGCCAAGATGAAATTAATGTCACCACTGATCACGCAATGGTCACAATCACCCTTTGCTAACATTTAATGTTATTTGCTAACGCATTTCCTTGTTATGCGCTAATGTTATTTGCTAACCCTGTGGTAAACTAGCCAAAATTTTTAGTTAGGAATGCCCCAATGAGAACATGTGGTGTTGAAATTAAAGGCTCTGAAGCCTTAATTTGTGTATTAGCAAAAGACAACGACGTATTTGATATTCGCGATGTACGTCAAACGCGTTTTGTTTTACCAAATAGTAAAGATGCTGAATCAATTCGTAAGTTTCAATTTGATTTTGCTAAATTAATGCAAGATTACCAAGTTGATACGATTGCAATTAAAGAGCGTCAACAAAAAGGTAAATTTGCAGGCAGTGCGCAAGGGTTCAAATTAGAAGCTGCATTGCAACTTATCGACGGTATGCGTGTTGTGTTACTCAACCCAACTGAAATGAAAGAGCAATTAAAGAAAAACCCAATCCCAATTGATTTTGAGGATACCGGTCTTAAAAAGTTTCAAGAAACAGCTTTTGTAACCGCGTATATTGAACTCACTCATCGTACTTACAATAAATTTTAACTTGAAAATAAAAACACAATTAAATCAGCTTAATTACTTGAATTTGATACAAAGAGTTAAAGGGAGTTAACTCTATTAAATACACATTTTCATTATCATTGTAGTGTCTACATACTTTACAACACAGTAATTAAAAAGTTTTAATTATGGCCTTATTAGCTTAACTAAAATAATAGCTAATAAAGGCTTGTATATCATATGTCGTCAAGACCCCTGCAATAAAAGCCACAACGGTCAAAAATATGGAAGCGGATCCAAGTAAAGCAATATTCGACCCAAATGTTCTAATAAAATGCTCTAGACGATTTCCAGAATCTTTCAAAGTTGTTTTTTGTCGCGTCCAAACTTGTCTGTACATATGACTCAGGACGTAGATTTTTACCATAGAGCCATAGATCTGACTAAAATAAAGTAGTATCGGCCAACTTAATGAAAAGTGTCCATGGAGCGTACTTAACAATGCAGAAAGCAGATAACGAGTTAGCAGAATCCAAAAAGCAAAAGCATAAAAAATCGTTTCTCCGTAATATAGGCCGCCCATAATAGCTAACACAAGGCCGAAAAGTGAAGTCCAAATACTGATTAGCTGATCACGCAAGAGCCACCATACATAACTCCCCATCACCACTCTAGGTAGTTGCCTTGCACAAGTATTTGCTCTAAGCATATTGCCAAACCAACGTACCATTAATAATGTTGCCCCTTTTATAAAATTATTATGTGGTGGCTGCTCAATAGTTAGTACTTTCACATCAGGAACATAAAGCATTTGCCAGCCATCCTTTAAAATTTGAAACCAAGAGGATTTATCATCACCAGTTAGAAATCTAAAACGGCCCAACCGCCAATGGTCAATATAGTCAAACTCAATACGATCTATAAACTCTGAACTACCAACAATGTCACCACGAAACATTGACATTCTGCCTGTTAATGTCAAAACCCGGTTACTAAGGGCAACAGAACACATAAATTCATGACGTTGAGCAAAACGAAGGTTATACCAACGACGATAAATAGCCAAAGTACGTGAGCTTTGAGTAAGCTCGCACGATTCATTGGTCGTCAAGGCTCCCAATTTAGGGTTAATACTGAAAAACCGATAACAGTTTTTTATGCAATTTTCGGTTAAAACACTATCCCCATCGACCACTGCAACTACCGCACTTTCCAGATCGACTTGTGAATTTGATATAGCCCTGAACCCTACAGCGAGTCCGTCCCGCTTTCCACTGCCCTTGATCCGAACCAGTTTGAGCGATACACGTAATGGAGGTGCACTATTATAAAATATTTGTTTAATAAGCCTTTCATCACTTGGCTCAACGATAGATGCGATAATTGTCACAGGCTGTTTAAGTCTGATAGCTTCCGCGATAGCTGACTTATAAACTAATATTGACGTATCCGTTTCAATACGAAACGAGGTCACTAGAATAAAAATATGTTTAGGATCTGCAATTTCACCAATTGCTTGTTCTTGTTGTCTAAGACGTTTAAACTTCACTTTTAAAAAGAATAATGCTCTTATAAAATGCTGCAAAGCCCATAAGTAACGCCAAATAGCGACTACACCTATAAAAAAAATAAATCGAATTGAGTTCGAGTCAAAATAATAGCTAGGCAGTGCAAGCGCCATAGCCGTAAGAAGTAATAAAAAAAATAAATGCTTATTTGGCATAATAATTACACCTTACAATTGAAGAACCATCAATACCTGGACCAACCCTAATAGCTTTAGTTCTATTGTTTCCCTGTATTTTATTTTTGCAAACGTTGGCTTGAGGCCAGTTCATAATTTTAATAGCAGAGTGTTGATTTTCTATCAATTCATTGTGTTCAACTATGTTATTGATAGCTAAACTTTCAACATCTGCACCAATGCGTATGCCAGCGCCTTGATTACTGACTATGGTGTTATATTTCACTAGATTATTTGATGAACGAATCGAAATAGCGCCAGAACGATGCGCCAAAGCGTTAGCGCAATAATTGTAAAATATGCGTGTATAATTAGCGCCTTCTTTTAAGTCTATACATTCAGAGCCATATACATTGATTTGATTGCCAACAACGTGATTAAAAACACTTTCGTCTACTTTCCCAAGTGGTAATTGCTCAGGCGCAGTACCTATATAGATAGCCTCGCCATTTTGCTGTCCACCGCTAAATTTATAGTCTTCAATACCACAGTGAGTAATATGATTATTAGCAATAAGAGACAAGGAAACATTTTTAAATCGAATACATTCACCTCTTGCATTACTTACCTTCAGTGACTTTATTTGTATACCTTGCAATTGATGGCCAGTTTTTGCCGCCACATAGATTAGTTTATTGGCAAAATTAGATTTCAGTTGTGGGCTGCCAGCTAGACCATTAATCTCAAATCCTTCTAATCTAATGTAACTATGTGAAATAGCGACGACTCGATTTCGATTCTTTTCATTACCTACTAGCTTAGAATCATCAGTGCCAACAATACTAATTGGCGCATCTGCTGAGCCAGAACGAACAGTCTCGATATTTTGAGTATAAGTACCAGGTAACAATCTCAAGGTGTCTCCTGGACGCATTATTTCGACAATTAACTGAATGCTCTTCTTTGCATTACTTGGACTTGTACCACTCTTTGTATCATCACCCAGTGGTGAAACAAAAAACAATGATGCCATGCTGGGTATAGGTAAACATCCTAACATTAGCCAAAATAAAATTTTCACCAGCAAATGCCTTGATAGTTTGCTTTATTGCCCGTAAAGCCGATATTAACAAGATCAACGACAATTTGATTTGGTGTAACTAGATTGGGGATTTCATAGAACTCTTCACTGTTATTTCCAATGATAACGACATCACCTTGTTCTAATGTTGTAGTAAAGTCATCGCTAATATAATCTACTAGATGCCCTAAATACTCTGCCATTACTCTACCATTAACTTCTTTATCCAAGCTGTTACGAACGTGTTTGTCATAAATTGTAACGCGATACCCCTTACCTATTAGACGCTCAGCTAAACGGATCAATGGACTTTCTCTTACATCATCGGTGTCACTTTTGAAAGCAATCCCCATTAGCGCAATATTACGTACACCGGGAGGAGTAACCATTTCGTAGGCTCGATCAATATGATAATAATTGGATTTTTGGATAGAGGATAAAATAGGTAGCCTTAAACCAAGTTGTTCTGCAACAAACAGTAAGCCACGTAAGTCTTTTGGTAAACATGAACCACCAAAAGCAAAGCCTGGTCTAAAATACGCAGGTGAAATATTCAATTTTTTATCTCGGCAAAAAATATCTATCACTTCTTGGCTGTCTACACCAAGCATGCGGCAAATACTTGCAACTTCATTTGTGAACACTACTTTAAGTGCATGCCATGTGTTATCGATATACTTGATACATTCAGCCACATCTATACTTGTTTCAATAAAAGGAGCTTCAACAAAACGGTAGATCTCTTTTAATTCACTAGCGACAGACGCATTTTCGCCACCGACTACCGTTTCTGGAGGATCCATAAAATCATTTATAGCAGAGCTTTCTCTCAAAAACTCAGGGTTTGCTACATAGTGAAAATCCCTACCTAAACGCTCACCTAATTTTTCTTTTAAAATTGGCAGGATTACATTCTTTGCTGTGCCAGGTGGCACCGTACTTCGCATAACGATAATGTGTTGTGATTTGTGGGCAACTAAAGCATCGACAATATTAATTATAGTGTGCTTTACAGCTGATAAATCCACCTCCCCAGATTTCAAACTTGGCGTACCTACTGAAATAAAGCTAATATCACTTTCCACCAGTGCTTCAACATAATCTGTCGTAGCCTTAAAGCTTTCAGTTTTTAACATATTAAGCAATAAATCAGTTAAACCGGGTTCATAAAAGCAAGGATCACCATTATTTATTTTTTCGATCTTACCCTGGTTATTATCGACACCGATCACTTGATTCCCCTGCTGAGCTAAACAGGCCCCGGTTACTAAGCCAACATACCCTAATCCAAAAACACTAATTTTTTTGTTCATGGCTCTTCACTCCGAGTAACTGATTGATTGTCAATGTTGCAATTTGTGGTCTTTTGATTGAATTTGCTTGCTCAATGGCTACATCAACTTGTTCTAGCTCCTCTATAAGCATAGTTTGCTTCAGTAAAACGTCTAACGCACCTTTCGTTTGGTTAACTGCAGCTAAATAAGAAAACATTAGCCCTTCGGTTTTGTTAACCGATACACCTTTACCATTGAAAAGCCGAGTACTATAAAGTAACTGCGCTCTCCCATGACCTATCATAGCGAGTTCATTAATCAACTGGGTAGATTCAATCACTACTTCACCTGCTCTTTCCTCGAGCAGTAAGGCGTACTCATATTTTGCATCTTGATATCCCTCAAAACTACTTAGTTGATACCAATATAAAGCCTGTTCTAACCAATCATTGGTTAGCTTTTCTTTTAGTTCATGATACATAGATGCAAGGTAAAACTGAGCTTCAGGTTTACCTTGTAACGCTTGTTTCATAAGAATCTGATACGCAATATCTATATCTTCTGATGTTTTGTGTTCAAGATAAATTAATCGAGCCCAAGGCAAATATGCACCTAAATAACCTTGTTCAATCGCTTGCTGATATAATATTCTCGCCTTTTCTGAATCTTTTGGGAAAAATTTACCACGTTCATATAACTTGGCCATTCTTGAGGTTGCCGCGCCGACTCCAAGACTACTAAGTAAGCTATATTCAGCTATAGCTATTTCAATATTTCTATCGATGCCAATTCCTTCCAACATTAGATCCGCAAGTCTTAAACGAGCGGGAACGTAACCTTTATTTGCTGTTTGTTGATACCAAAATAATAGTTCTGGGGGAATTGAATTCTTTCCTATGTAACCTTCCAATTGTCTTGCTAGTTTAAAACTTTCATCGACACGTCCCGACAAATCAAGCTGTTTAAGTATGGATTGAGCTTTATGAAAATCATATAGTTCGCTATTAGGGTCACTATACAACTCATATAATTTGAATATCGCTTGTTGCCGACCCTGTTTAAGTGCCATTAAGAAGTAACGTTCACTCTCAGTAATGTTGTATTTATTCCATCTGTTTGTTCTGTAAACATTTGCTAACAGCATTTGAGCATCAGGGTGATGCTTTTCAGCTAAATGTTGCAGTGTAGCTATTGCTTCTTCTTGCGATTGAGCACTTATTGCTCCATACAATACACCTTTGATGAGTCTGATCTTTCCTTTAACAAACCCAGAATTAGCACTTATGAAATACCAATTGTAAGCTTCTTTCGATAATTTTGAATTTGTATCTTGTTGTTCAATAATACTGGCGTAATTAAATGCAGCACTCGCAAGTCCCTTTGATGCAAACCGATAATAGATAGATTTTGCTAGCTCTATATCTCGCTTGACGCCTAACCCTTGAAGATACATATTAGCGATACGTAATTGAGCATTTTCAAACCCTTGCTCTAAAGCAAGTTCGTAATAATCATTAGCCTTTTCATAATCAAGTGAAAGATATTCTCCATCACGAAAAAGATCTCCGAGTTTAGCACTGGCATTACCTAAACCAGACAACGATAATTCTGAATACATTTTTATCGCTTTATCAGGTGATTTTTGTATACTTTCACCATGTAAATAAAGATCTGCCATACGCAATTTAGCAAGCACATAACCTTCATTCTGAGCACTTTGATATAACTCAATTATTTCTTGAGAAACAACCTTTGAATTTCGTTGCAAAAACGAAGCTAATTTAAATTTTGCGCTTGCTTGATTATTAGAAGCAAGCCGTCGAAGAATACGCTCAGCTTCCTTTATGTTTTGTTCAACACCAATGCCATATTCTAAATCATGTACTAATTGTTCCCCCGCCTTGATATAGCCAGAATAAAAAGCTTTTTTATTCAGCCTATACGCTTCTTCTAGGTCTTGTTCTAGATGTAACCCGATTCTAAAAATCGAAGCTAGGTAATAACTTGCCTCAGCGTGCCCTTTTTGTACCAATTTATTTACTGAATCGAGCGCTTGAATCGTATCTTTTTCATAGTATATGCCTTCTAATTTAAGCTGTGATTGTAATAGCAAAGCGTCTTGATTACCTTGACTAACGTAATGCTCCAAGTGGGTTATCAGTGTCCGTTTAAAATCATTAGGCGTGTCATGAATAGAAATGAAGTGAGCTAGCTGTTTAAAGTTTTTTGTATAACCGCTTTGATGTGCCAAATTATAGTAGAAAATAGCTTTTTCTATGTCGATATCTTGCTCTGCTTTACCTTCTAAATAAAGTTTTGATAATTGCGCGTAAGCTTCAGGAAAGCCTTTATCTGCGAGTGTCTGCCATTGTGTTCTCGCACTTTCAACATCATTATTTTGATAAGCAAGTTTCGCACTGTACAAATCAGCACAACTTATTAATAAAAGACACAAAATAGCTGGTATTACACGCTTCATAAAGCTACCAACGCTTAATCAAATTGAAATAAATACGATGGCCAGACGGCCGCTCTAGTTTACCGCTAAATGCATCCCCAGCTTTAAAGTAGCCAATAGTAGATTCAACAAACCAATCATTTGTAAACTGTTGAGACCAACTAATATCTGTTGCCCAACCTATATCCTTTGAAATTCCTGTAAGCGGAATGTTTTCTCTGAATTCTAACGTATTTTTTCTAGCTTGATTTTGATCATACTTGTAATAAGAAATTTCAATCCAGTTTTCGGGCGAAAATTGATATGCAGTGGCAAATGTTAATATTGATAAATTCGACAAACGTGGCGCTATCACCTCGCCATACATTCTTCTTTTTTGTTGACCTAACACCCGGCGACGATTGCTAGCAATAGAAGGTTGTACAAATAATCCGCTTTTTTCATTAAATTGTGAATCACCAGAAGCATTATCGAGCGAAGCCATAAATGAAAAATGACTTTTTTCAGGTTGCCAAAGCGACCCTAGACGATAAGCTTTGCCAAATTCCATTTTTTGGGTATCAAATGTGTTTACTGATTCATTAAAAGCGAGTTTTCTTTCACCAAAAACCCCAGCAAATTCCAACCAATAGTCAATCTTAAAAGCTGAAAAATATTTAAGACCGTAAGCTGAAAAACGTAACCAATTGAGTTTAGATGTATCAACAAATGAACGTGCATTAAACAAAGTATCATCTACAAGGGAGTTATCAAAGTCTTCATAAAGATAACTAAGTGACAAATGATGCCCGTAATACCATATATAGTCTGTTTCAATACCAAAGTAATAACTGCCAGAGGTTTCAATACGCTGCTCATCATCAAGTGCATTAACGCCTGCGCCAAAACGACCATCCCAAAGCCACTTAGCAAAAAAAGCGGTGAAATCAATTAATGTAGAATCTCCATTAAACTCAACAAATTCGATTTCATCGTCATATAACCAAGAGTGTCTGCTGACAATCCGTTTCCTACCTATTTCAGCTTTCCAGTAAGGCGAATCAAATAAATTTTCTTTAACTAAATTGAGCTTTTTCAGTTCAATAAAAGCAGTATTGTCTTCTTCTATTGGATTAAATCCATTGCGATATTGAAAGATCCCCCTCACATCCACGTCAATTAGCCAATCATTAGAAAGTAAGCGATTATATTTTAGACCCATAAAGACCCGTATATCATCGGCATCACTGTGCGCGCGATCAGTCAAGGTTGGTTTATGGTAATAATACCCCTTAATACCTGCATACTTTTCGTAAGAACTCTCGGGCTCATCCTCTAGTGCGAAAAGCTGAAAGCTAACAATCGCTGCCTTTGCGCAGAAAGCAAACACTACATATAAAGATTTATTTTTCACCAAAGCCACCTTTTTCAATCATTTCAATCAACTGTTCTAGTTCTATCTGCTGTGATGGTAATCTGTATCGATTGAACTGCTCGAGTAGTACACCAATTTTCGATAATTGTTTATCGATTAGCATGTTACGTTGTAAATCGCTCAATTTATTGCTTTCTTGAGCGAGCGATTGGTGCCTTTGATTCTTTTCTTTTTCGTCACTATTATTGAACGGCTTTTTGTTAAACATGGGATGAGACAATTTACGCACGTTTGTTTGTGTTACTAATTGTTGGTAACCGTCATGAGAATTAGAAATAACTGCCGCTACCGTATGTTTTTGCGATTGAAAAGAACTAATTACATTTTGCAAACTGGTAACTTGGTGGTACTTAAATTGGCTAAAAAAAATGTTGTCTGAAAAATCTAGCTTGTGTATTGAGGCATCACAATTTATTACCCAGGACTCACAATCTAACGGTTGTTTTAACGATAATGTACGATATGCACTATTATAAGCATCAATATAGGCTTGTTCAGGAAGAGAGAGTAGACCAGGTAATAATGTGAAGTCCGAGATCGCTTTTTCGTTACCTAACATAGCCGCACGGGCTATCAATTCCAATCCTTTTTCTCGAGGCATATTAGGTTGCGTCAAGTACAGATAACCTAAGCGATAAGTTGCATTCTCTTTTCCACGAATAGTTGCCCATTCTAAAAAGTACTGTAATTCTTGAATATCACCTTTAGGTTCCAATCGGAGTTTATCTAATAACCTCTCTAAATATATATCTTGTGCCCGTACATGCCCAGAAAGTGCTAATTCCTTCAGTACTTCATTTTGCTTGTCAATTCGCTGTTGCACTGAAGCAGCTTCAATACTAAATAAGGTAAAATAAAGCAAAGTTACCAACATATACTTTAAGTATCTCAAAGTATTTAATGTGGGCATTGTTCCTCCACTAAATTAAGACTGCAATGTATAAAAGGTTTTGCATCCTGTATGGCAATTATCTGATTAGACAATACAGATAAGTCCCCACCATATATATAAGGTGCAGAACCAGACGTATTATTTTTAAAAAGCGAGAGACCGTATTTGTACTTTGCGCTAATCGCAGCAACATGGTTTTCTGTAATGCGATTTTGATGAATGTTTACTGACGATATTTCATTATAGGGGTCAAGATTAAAATCACGGTGGGTGTGATCATGTAATGAACGAGAAAGTACTTCAATACCATTGCCTTGGTTTGCTTCAACTGTATTACGGTGTATTTCAATCGATTGACTATTTCGCACGATCACCCCGTTTTCATCATTCAATAAAACAGTATTGTCGGTTATTAAATTATTCGCACTTTCGTAAATACTAATGCCTGATTTCCCATTGAGAAAAATTAAGTTATGGCGTATTTGGTTATGATTCGAGGCGCGGTCCAACATAATGCCGCTGCCATGATTGTTAAACACTATATTATTGATAATACGCGAATCGTTTACTTCTCGAGAAAATATAATACCGTGTGAATGTTTAGCACCATATACAATATTGTTTTCTACGTTCAAATCAGAGGAGGCATCATGCGGATCGATATTATAAAGTGTGCTATAGCGAATAATATTACCTTTAATATTTAAATGTTTTGCAAAATTGCTATATACCCCCATAAAATTATGTTCAAACACGTTTCCAATTAACTCTCCACTCGGGGGAGCCAATAAGTTAAGCAATGCGTCATAACCAAGAGGATCAATTAGTGTTTTGGGTTTTCCATTAAACGATATACCAAAAGGACTTAATGGACCTTGGTAACCCAACCCTCTAATTAAACTGTATTTTATCAATGTATTAGAGCCATGTAGCCCGAGAAGATAAGGCCGAGCTTGTTGCTTACCAAATGTTAATAGTTGCTTATCAGATAGTTTCGGTCTTGGTCCATAATTACCCTGTAATTTGTCCCAACTTGTTATCTCACTATTAGTAATAAGTAGCTTGCCATTGTAGATGATGAAAGGAGCTGATTTTACATCAAGTTTAAGTAACGTGTTATCAACCACTAAAGTTGCGTTATGGGCTATATAAATGGGTAAATGAAGTAAGTAGTGATTTTCTGCTAGCCGTTCAATCACCTTATCGTTGGCGATCATTGAGGCTAAACTATTTATGGTAAAATCACCTTTGCGCAAATATATTATTTTGGGTTCAGTATCTTCTAATTGGGCATTATTGGAATATTCATAAAAAGTAGAAGAACTGAGATGATAAAGTGACTTCATAGGCATTATTAACGAATCAGGCTGATTCAAAGTTAGCACCCCCCCTTCCTTACTTAGTGGTTCCTGACTAAGCACATTAAAAGTGATAAACAATGTTAAAAAGAAAAGATGCCATCCCATTACTAAAAACTCTCAATCCGAACTGTTGCTAACTGATCGGCAGCTTTATCACTCAGTGGTGCCATTAATTGAAATGACACAATAGCTTGCTCTGGAATCTCTGGATGCTTTTGAATAGTGTAGACTTGCGCTTCAATTATGTGACCATCACTGAAACGGACAATCGCATTATCGCCAGTAGTTATTTTGTTTACATTTTCAAGGGGAATAAGAGCTGTCACACTGGTTTTATAGTCTAAAGGCCTTAAACTAATTAGTTTTTCCCCTTGTGAAACAAACACACCTGTTTGACTGAACACATCTGATAAATCGCATTCACAGGGGGATTCAATTGCTATCACTCCACCATTTACACGTTTAATTGTCGCGATTATATCCCCTTTCTTTAGTTTCGATTGTTCTGGTTTTAATTGAAACTCAAACAAACCATCACTAGGTGAACGTAACGATATTTCATCATAACTAATATCCACTTTGTTACTTTCAACAACATAAGCTCTGTTATAAATGGTAAAACTTATAAACCAAAGCAATCCAATAATAATCGCACTATAAAGTACATGGCCTAAAAAACGTTTTGTGTTAAATATAAAAGCTTCAGCACCCGTTCTTTCAACTTCTAAGCGTTTGTCTAAGTCTTTCGTTACCCCTTGCTGCTGTTTGGCAATTGCAAGAAGGTCTCCCGCGGTTACCACTTCACCTGACAGATAGGCGTTGATTAAGTAATGGAGTAAGGACACAGTTTGGTTTGATAATTCACTGAAACGCCCTGCATAATGAGCCGATTCGATGTCATACCGCACTTTCTCTACATTAACTTTGACGCGAAAGTCATAATCACCAAAATTAAAAATTAAATGACCTGAAATATGAGATTCCTGCCCCAAATGTAATGGGAATTCATCTATTGATAAGCCCGATACCGACCAATCTGTTGTTAAAAACGTATGCTCATTAATACATAAGGTTGCTGGAATACGAAAACGAATGTGTTGTCTATTGTGCTCTGCTTCATGTGTGACTTGCTCTGACAAACCATACCTCCACTAGCTTAAATTAGTAGAAAATACAGCTTTAACTTCGCGTTAAAACGCATAAAGCCAATATAATGCTTTAGTATAGAAAGGTTTCTAAGAATGATAAAACATTTTTAAAACTTAGCTTTATCAAATAAGACAAGTTATTTATAAAAGTTAAAAGGAAAAATATCATTTCTGAAACATACGTCACAGAAATGATACTCAATTAATGTTAAAAAACGAAAGCCTTCGCTACTTAGTATATGCTCTTGGCATGTTACTCTCAGCCATATAACGATCACGAAGCTTATCGTGGCGTGATTCTGTTGATACAGCCACACCGTTAATCATCACTTTTTCAAGTGTGGTGCTGATTTCAAATGGGTCAGCGGACCAAATTGCTAAATCGGCAGCTTTGCCAATAGCAATGCTACCTGCATCTTCAATATTGAAAATGTCAGCAACATTACTAGTAATCGCTTTGAGCGCGCCTTCACGGCTCATGCCATAAGCAACTGCGTTACCTGCATCATAACGTAATTGATATACATTATGGCTACTATCACCGGCGATAGTTAAAGCAACTTGAACGCCTGCTTTTTCTAATTCACCTGCAGTAGTGAGTGACGCATTAAGTGAATCAAAGCTTCCCGGTAGGTTTGCCATTGCACTTAAAATAACAGGTACCTTTGCAGCTGCAAGTTCAGCTTTAATCGGCAATGCGTCTTCGGCACCTGATAACACTAAATCAATACCAAAGCGCTCTTTCACTTTGATTAGCTCAAGCATATCTTGTGCACGCGATACACGAACCACAACCGGCTTTTCACCTTTAAGTGCTGCTGTTAATAGCTTCTCTTCTTTAGAAGGCTCGGCTTTTTCATCTTTTTTATCAGACTTCTTCTCAAGTTTAGTCTGCTGCCCTTCAAGCTTATCAATGAATTTAGCAAGTGACGCTGCTCTTGAACCATCTTTGCTGCCACCTAAATTAACGATAATGGCATTTTGACTATCAACAACACTAGTACCAAACTCACCGCTTAAATTTACTGTTGAGCTTAAACCAACAAATGGCTCATCACCCCAGCTAGGAGCGATAACATCACGAGTAATGCCACCTTTACGTGCATAGGCAATCAATGTTGATTTAGGGTTAAACGCAAGTGACGGATCGAATGTAATGCCACCTTTTTTTTCACTACCATCACGTGATGTTGCAACCGCACCCACTTCTACCAAACCAAGTTGGTTCATGCTACCAATAAAGCCAGGTGTTACAATTTTACCTTGCGCATCAATGATTTCATCTGCATCAAGTTTAAGGTTACTAATTGCTACAATTTTGCCATCTTCAATTAATAAGCTGTAGTTTTTAAGTACACCCTGCTCTGTTGAAGTATGAATATCTGCATTAATAATTGCGGTTGTTTTTGCCATTGCACCTGCGGAACTTAAAATAGCTGCAGCAAGTAAGGTCTTTTTAAATAATTTCATTGTTATCATCCTTATTGCTGGCCTAACATAAAATCGCTTTTCGCTTGGTATTTTTCATCAAAACGGTCATATACTTTTGCACCATCAATAAATACTTGCTCAGCTTTTGCATATACGCTAAATGGGTTTTGGTTCCAAATAACTACGTCGGCTTGTTTGCCCGCTTCTAAGCTACCTACTTTGTCATCAACGCCTAACGATTTAGCCGCATTTTGTGTTATCCAACGAATTGCGTGTTCTTCTTTAATATCAAAGCCATTTTCATTAGCACGGAACATCACTTTTGCAGCTTCTTGGTTTAGACGCTGAATAGTTGTGTCAGAATCCGAGTGAACAATGGCACATGAATTTTTAACGGCATCAACAATCGCAATGTTTTCTTGAACCATGTCGTAGGCTTCCATTTTAAAGCCCCACCAATCTGGCCAAAGTGCTGCACAGCTGCCGTTATCTGCCAGTAAATCAGCAATTTTATATGCTTCAATACCGTGATGGAAAGTACCTGCGTGATAACCAAATTCTTTTGATAGGTCTATCATCATCGCCATTTCTTCGGCCTTGTAACAGTGGTTATGGATCATAATCTCACCGTCAAGCACACCGCGTAAGGTATCAAGCTTAATATCACGTTCAGGCGCATCAACAGCTAAACCAAGCTGGTGATCAGCATCGTACTTTTCCCAAGAACGCTTGTATTCAGAAGCTTCAGCCCACGCGCTGCGGTAGCCCGCCATATTACCCATACGAGTCGATGGCGAGATTTTACGAGAACCATAAACACGTTTAGGGTTTTCGCCACAGGCCATTTTTAAGCCGTACGGCGCATCAGGGAATTTCATTGCTTGCATGGTATGCGCGGGTACATTTTTAAGCGTTACACCACGGCCACCGAATAAATTTGCAGAGCCTGGTAAAATTTGCATCGATGTAATACCACCAGCACGCGCAGTATTAAAACCAGGGTCTTGTGGCCAAATTGAATGTTCAACCCAAACATAAGCTGTATTAGGGCTCGTCATTTCGTTACCATCTTGGTGCGATTCGACCGATGGGCTAGGATAAGCGCCAAGATGTGAATGTACGTCAATGATACCAGGTGTTACCCACTTACCATTTGCGTCAATAACACGTGCTCTTGCATGCGATAAATTTTCACCTACTTGAGAAACTTTACCATTTAAGATTAATACATCTGCATTATCTAAGCGCTCACCAGTACCAGTTAATACTGTGGCATTAGTAATAAGTAGCTCAGTACTTTCATATGGTTGATAAGTACTCGGGTATGGGTTTTTGTTAATTGATACATGTTCACCTTGCGTTGCTTGTTTGTTACAAGCAGCCAAACCAAGTGACATCGCAACAACTAACGCAGAAGGGATAAATCTTTGCATTATTGTTATTCTCCAAAAAAATACTGTTTAAATGTATCTAATTAGAAACGCAATTGCACACTTTTACGGTAAACACACACGTATTTGCTATAAATTATGTAAACATTACAAATGCAATCTGAAATAAAGCTGATCCTTGTCTTCAATAACACTTATTTTTATTAAACTGGCATAGTCTAAATGAAGCGATTGATGACATGATAAATGAGGTGGAATACCTAGCACAAATTGCACAATTTCTCGTATTACACCGGCATGAGTTACTAAAAGCACCTGCTTGCCTAAATATTGTTTACATAAGCTATTAAATACCTTAGTAACGCGTTGATTAAAGTGCGTCATAGTTTCACCGTTTGGCGGAGTAACATCGTATGGTGCTTCAAAAAAGCGCATTATATTAGCGTTTGGTTCATCGAACAGTACACTCAATAGTTCACCATCCCAATCACCAAAATTCATTTCTGCTAAGTCAGGATTTTCAATAAAGTTAACCATCTGTTTTATTGCTAATTGCTGTGCAAAGTATGAACAACGACTAAGTGGCGATGTAATAACCACATCAAATTGCAAATTGTCTACAGCGACTTCCATTTGCTCAAGTCCCAGCTCTGTAATTGCAAAGTCAGTAATGCCTCTTAGGCAATTATCACCTTCGGGTAAACCATGGCGAAGCAGATAAATATTAGTCTTTTTTGAGCTCATAAGGGATACCTGCAATGGTGAACATCACATTATTTGAAATAGCGGCAACAGCTTGATTTAACCAACCTTGCTCATCTGCAAATTGTCTTGCTAGGGGGTTGTCAGGCGTAATTGAAAATCCTACTTCATTGGTTACCATAATAACTGTGTGCTGAGTATGTTGAAGCCATTCAAGAAATAACGTTTTTTCACTTTGCCAATCAATTTCTTCGTAGTACAAACAGTTATTGAGCCAAACAGTTAGACAGTCGATAAGAATAACCGCTTTATTGTCGATTTTTGCTAGCGTGTTTGTGAGCTTAGGGCCGCTTTCGCGTGTTTGCCAATGGTCAGGGCGCGCGTCTTTATGATGCGCAATTCGCTTTGTCATTTCATCATCAAATGCTTCAGCAGTTGCTACGTATATGACATTCGCTTTTTGCTCTTGGGCGAATTGATTTGCCAATGTTTCAGCATGACGCGACTTGCCAGAACGCACACCGCCAATCACTAAATATTTATTCATTCTATCTAAAAGCCCTTGTTCCTCTTGGGTTTGTCACGCACAATAGCTAAAAAAATATTGGAAATCCAGATGTCTACTGGCATTGACTTGACAGAACTCATTCAAAACACCATCAATGGTAAAATTAAGCCTATTGGTTCACTTGGCAAAATCGAAAGCCTTGCTGCGCAAATAGCTTCAGTTCAAATCACTGAACCATCTCATAACAAACTCCATTTACA
>NZ_JBFKMX010000042.1:0-26445 GCF_041629635.1 Pseudoalteromonas sp.
AAGTGATTAGTTTAGTTCTTATCGAGAACATGGTGCGGAAGGAGAGACTTGAACTCTCACATCCGAAGATACTGGAACCTAAATCCAGCGCGTCTACCAATTCCGCCACTCCCGCAAAAGGTTATCTCTAAAAGAGATGGCTGGAGTACCAGGATTTGAACCTGGGAATGGCGGGATCAAAACCCGCTGCCTTACCGCTTGGCGATACTCCAGCAATGGTAGTAGATAGTTTTAGTTCCTATCAGAACATGGTGCGGAAGGAGAGACTTGAACTCTCACATCCGAAGATACTGGAACCTAAATCCAGCGCGTCTACCAATTCCGCCACTCCCGCATTTTTCTAAAGTAATATTGGAACCTAAATCCAGCGTCTAATTCAAAACGTTGGCCAACTCCGCAACTTTCGTATACTTGAACAAAACTATGGTAGCATGTTTTAAAACATGGTGGCTACGCCCTGATTTGAACAGGGGACCCCATCATTATGAGTGATGTGCTCTAACCAGCTGAGCTACGTAGCCATGTTTTGTTCGTTGTCATCATCGCTGATGCGGGGCGTATTATGCTGATTACCCCCAAATCCGTCAACACCTTTTTTTCAAAAAAATGAATATTCCGAACCGTTTGCGTTTTTTTTATTCGAACTGAACAAAAAACCGTAGAACACACCATTAATTCATTTAAAAATTATACAAACAGCTTTGTTTAATTTTGAATTTAACAGTATAGCTGGATTGATCAATTTGTCTTTTAAACTGTTTATAATTGAATGCAAATATTAAAACAGCGTTTTTTTGCTTAAAAATCATGCGCATTTATCTTTTGTCAGCCACTAATTTATTAAACTCAGCGGTTAAATACAGACTCTATATTAAGTGAATCCAGCTTATAGATAATGTTTAACAGACTTTTTCTAATACATATCACCAATGTTGCTAGCAAAGGTAGATGGCGCACAACGAAATCATCTATTTTGCGTAGCGTAAAAGTAATTTACGTTGGTAACTAAGTTGATTGCTTCTGCTTTATATAGACAACTTTTTGTGTAAATAGAAGGTAATTAATAATGAGTGATTGTAGATTAAACTGTCTGAAACAAAAAAGGCTCGCGATGCGAGCCTTTTCATAAGCGTTTTGCTTATACGTTGAATAAGAAGTTCATTACATCGCCGTCTTTAACAATGTATTCTTTACCTTCTTGACGCATTTTACCTGCTTCTTTAGCACCTGATTCACCTTTGAATTCGATATAATCATCAAATCCAATAGTTTGTGCGCGAATAAAGCCACGTTCGAAGTCCGTGTGGATTTTACCAGCAGCTTGTGGCGCAGTTGCACCAACTGGGATTGTCCATGCTCTAACTTCTTTAACACCTGCGGTGAAATAAGTTTGTAAGTTAAGCAATTCATAGCCAGCACGAATTACACGGTTTAAGCCCGGCTCTTCAATACCTAAGTCTTCCATAAACTCTTTTTTGTCTTCTTCTTCAAGCTCTGAAAGTTCTGACTCAATTTCTGCACATACAGGAACAACAACTGCATTTTCTTTAGCTGCGATTTCACGCACTTTATCTAAGAATGGATTGTTTTCAAAGCCATCGTCATTCACATTAGCAATGTACATTGTTGGCTTGATTGTAAGGAAGTTGATGTATTGAATTGCTGCTTTTTCTTCTTTTTCAAGCTCAAGAGAACGAAGCGTAAGACCTTCATCAAGGTGTGCTTTTACTTTCTCAAGAACAACTAATTCAAATTTTGCCTCTTTATCGCCGCCTTTTGCTTTTTTAGCATTACGTTGTACAGCGCGATCAGCAGCTTCCATATCTGCAAGCACAAGTTCAGTGTTGATAACGTCAATATCGTCTGCTGGGTCAATTTGACCTGCAACGTGAACAATATTTTCATTTTCAAAACAACGAACAACATGACCAATTGCATCCGTTTCACGGATGTTTGCTAAAAATTGGTTACCTAAACCTTCACCTTTCGATGCACCTTTAACAAGGCCTGCAATATCAACAAATTCCATTGTTGTTGCTAATATTTTTTGTGGATTTACGATTGCAGCTAGTTGATCTAGGCGTGCATCAGGAACCGCTACCACACCTGTATTTGGCTCGATAGTACAAAATGGAAAGTTAGCAGCTTCAATTCCAGCCTGCGTTAATGCATTAAAAAGTGTTGATTTACCTACATTAGGAAGACCAACAATGCCACATTTAAAACCCATAATTTTAAACCTTAAACTAAGTTAAACCAGCCTTAGGCGACTGGTTTAAATGTATGTAATCTGTTTTGTGCTTTTAACACACCGTCTTTTGCTAGTATTTCCATGCAGCGAACTGCCTCGTCTACTACATCGTCAATCAAAGCCTGATCTGCACTTGGTGCTTTGCCAAGTACCCAACCAGTTACTTTGTCTTTGTGACCAGGATGACCAATACCAATTCGCAAACGCATAAATTCTTTTTGATTTGCCATTTTACTAATAATGTCTTTTAGTCCGTTATGGCCTCCGTGTCCACCACCTTTTTTTAATTTGGCGATGCCCGGCTCAAGGTCCATTTCATCGTGAGCGACTAAAATATTTTCAACAGGTATCTTGTAAAAATTGGCTAAACTACTGACAGCTTTACCACTTAAATTCATATAGGTAGTCGGGATCAGTAATTTGAATTCTTGATTTTTGATGATCACTTTGCCAACTAGGCCGTGATGTTTAGAATCGTGTTTGAGAATACAGTTGTAGCGTTTGGCAAGTTCTTCGATAAACCATGCACCAGCATTGTGACGGGTTTTTGCGTATTCGGGGCCTGGATTAGCCAGGCCCACAAGCATTTGAATATTATTCAAGGTGCTAACACCTTAATAATTATTCTGCAGCTTCTTCAGCAGCAGCTGCGCCTTTAGGAGCGTTTAAAGTCACAACAGCTTGGTCGTGATCTGCGCCTTTAGCAAGCTCAACTGAAACAACACCAGCTGGAAGTGCGATGTCAGAAAGGTGTACAGTTGCACCAACTTCGATAGCAGCTACGTCAACTTCGATGAACTCAGGAAGTTGTGCTGGAAGACATGTAACGTCGATTTCTGTTACGTGGTGAGCAACAGTGTTACCGCCTTTAGTTGCAGCTTCTTCGTTGATGAAGTGTACAGGAACCTTAGTGTGGATCTTGTGGTTAGCGTCAACGCGTTGGAAATCTAAGTGCATAACTTTAGGCTTGAACGGGTGACGTTGGATATCTTTAAGGATAGCTTCAACTTTTTCACCGCCAATGTTTAAAGTAAGGATGTGGCTGTAGAAACCTTCATCTTCTTGCGCTTTGATCACTTTGTTGTGAGCTAAAGTTAGAGATACAGCTTCTTTTTCTGCACCGTAAAGAACAGCAGGAACTTTGTCAGCACGGCGTAGGCGGCGGCTCGCACCAGTACCTAAGTCAGAACGTACTTCTGCATCTAATGTGTATAATTCGTTAGACATAAATGTCTCCAATATTAATTTAAAGTAAGTTGAAAGCTTCGCGACCAAAGCTCTCACCTAAAAAAGGCGCGCTATAGTAACACTGCCACCTGATAAAAGAAACCTTTATTGTGGTTTTAAATAGGGCGTTAAATTTCATGATTTCTAAGCAAAGTGGCATAATCACATATCAGTGATAGATGTAAGCAAGTTAACTGTGGTGTACCAACTAAGACCTTATCAACAAGAAGCGGTAGAAAAGACCCTTACACATTTTCGTAAATCGAATAGCTCGGCAGTGATTGTTTTACCCACAGGTTCAGGTAAAAGCTTAGTAATTGCTGAGCTTGCAAGGCTTGCACGAAAGAAAATTTTAGTGATAACCCATGTTAAAGAATTAGTGGAGCAAAACCACGAAAAGTACGAAAGTTTTGGTTTAAAAGCGAGTATTTATTCCGCAGGGCTTAAACAAAAGTCGCTTGCTCATCAAGTTACGTTTGCCAGTGTGCAGTCATTGGGAAATAACCTCGATGCGCTAAATGATGAATACTCATTGATTATTATTGATGAATGTCACCGTGTTTCTGGTGATGAACATACCCAGTACCAAAAATTAATATCTCATATTAAAAGTAATAATTCGGCGCTCAAAGTATTAGGTCTAACAGCCACGCCTTATCGTTTAGGATCGGGCTTTATTTATCGCTTTCACTATCATGGTTTTGTTAGAGGGGATGAAAACGCGCCTTTTGAGCACTGTATTTATGAGTTACCACTAAGGTACATGATTAAACATAATTACCTTACACCGCCAAAACTGATAAATGCTGCGATTACTCACTATGACTTTGATTCACTCAATAAAGATGCGTTTGGCCGCTACAGCGAAAAGGACATCAACCAGCTATTAAATGACAATCAACGGGCAACAAAAGCCATTATTGATCAAGTAGTAACCTTATCTGTTGAGCGTTATGGCGTAATGATATTTGCATCAACCATTCAGCATGCGCAAGAAATTATGAGCTATTTGCCAAGCGATGAAACGGCTCTTGTGATTGGTGAAACGCATAATTCTGAACGTGATGCGATTATTCGCAAGTTTAAAGCAAAGCAAATTAAATACTTGGTTAATGTTTCTGTGCTTACAACCGGTTTTGATGCACCGCACGTCGATTTTATCGCAATATTAAGGCCGACAGAATCGGTGAGTTTGTATCAACAAATTGTGGGACGGGGTTTACGCTTAGCAGAAGGTAAAAGTGACTGCTTAGTGATTGACTATGCGGCAAATGGCTTTGATTTATTTCACCCTGAGGTAGGAACAATAAAACCCAATAGAGATAGTGAGCCAGTACAGGTGCTTTGCCCTGGTTGTGGCTTTGCTAACACTTTTTGGGGCAAAACTGATAGTGATGGCAAAGTGATTGAACATTTTGGCAGACGTTGCCAAGGTATTCTAGACGATGGCGACTCTAGTGAGCAGTGTGATTTTCGCTTTCGCTTTAAAGAGTGTGAACACTGCGGTGCACAAAACGATATTGCCGCAAGGCAATGTCATCAGTGCCATCAACCTATTGTGGATCCTGATGACAAGTTACGCGATGCACTTAATTTAAAAAATGCGATGGTATTGCGAGTAAGTGGCATACAATTAGAAGCGTTAAATCAACGCTTAAAAGTAACTTACTATGATGAAGATGGTGCAGAAGTGAGAGAATTTTTCAGCTTGTCTTCTGAAAGAGCAGCGCGTTATTTTAAACACCTTTTTTTGCGTTTGGGTGTCACAACAAACATTGATTTTACGAATCCTAACTCAGTTGTTAACGAACAAGCATTACTTAAAGTGCCGGACTTTGTAGTGGCAAAAAGAGATAAAGGAAAATACAAAGTGATAGAACGTATTTTTGATTATCAAGGACAGTTTAGAAAGGCCAATCAGCTCTATTAAAGTTTTATTTTAATAGAATTAAGTATTAGGAGTGGTTCAAGGAAAAGGTCAAACTAAACAAAAAGAAAGTGGCTAGAGGTGATATTTTCAATTAATTTTCGTACGGGTAACATTGTCTTTAATCTGTTTATTGATTCTAGAAGCTATTGCATTGTCTGTTTTTATCAAATGATGTAACCGAGTATTTGTAGTATTTCAACGAAAAACAGTTTCATTAGGTTAATGGTGATATGACGCCAGTAGCATTTTAGCAACATCTTTCATAAAAGAGCCTTGATTACTTGCGCATAACATAGTCACCCCTTGATATCACCTGACCCTTTGAGTGTTTATGGGGCCTTATAAGCCTGATTTAAGGGCCAAATTATTGGATCTAGCAATCGATACTGCTCCATTAAATATGCTTTTTATTACTGGTTCATTATTACGCTATCTACAAAGATGATGCAGCAATAAACGAGTAGCTTGAGTGAGTAGATAGAGTCGGTGCCTGTAAAATTGTATAGCATCTGAGTAGAGAATTAAAAGGCTGATAAACAGCCTTTTAAAACAAAATATATTAAACGTTGTCAGCGGTTGCAAGCGGGCAGCGTGCAAGCTCTTTTATTTCGCCACTCTCGGTTTCCTGTTCCAATATCACATCAAAACCCCAAAGGCGATAAAGGTGTTTTATCACTTGGTCTTTTGTATTTGCTAACGGAATATCGTTATGCGGTGTATAGCGTAATGTAAGTGAACGATCGCCACGAATATCTACATTAAACACTTGAATGTTTGGTTCCAAATTACTCAAGTTGTATTGCTCTGATAATGCTTGGCGTATAGCCCGATAGCCAGACTCATTATGAATTGCACTAACTTCTAAATGGGTTTCTTTTTCATTATCTAAAATCGAAAAGAATTTAAAATCTCGCATTAGTTTGGGTGATAAAAATTGGCTAATAAAACTCTCATCTTTAAAGTTTTCCATTGCAAAATGCAGAGTATCCAGCCAATTACTACCAGCAATTTCGGGGAACCAATATTTATCTTCTTCAGTCGGGTTTTCACAAATGCGGCGAATATCGACCATCATGTTAAAACCAAGCGCGTAGGGGTTAATACCAGAATAATAGGGTGAATTATAAGGAGGCTGATACACCACATTAGTATGCGATTGCAGCACTTCTAGCATAAAGGCATCACTTAACTTGCCCTCATCATATAAGTGATTAAGCAAGGTGTAATGCCAAAATGTAGCCCAACCTTCATTCATCACTTGGGTTTGTTTTTGTGGGTAAAAGTACTGTGAAATTTTGCGCACAATACGAATAATTTCTCGCTGCCAAATTTCCAATAGCGGTGCACGCTTCTCAATAAAGTAGAGAATGTTTTCTTGCGGTTCACTAGGAAAACGCGCTTTTTGTGTTTCAGCTTCGTTATGTTGTGACGGAATCGTCTTCCACAGCTCGTTTACTTGTGATTGCAAATAATCTTCGCGTTCTTTTTGCCGTTTTTGTTCTTCAAAAAGGGATATTTGCTGCGGGCGTTTGTAACGGTCAACACCATAGTTCATTAATGCGTGGCAGGAGTCGAGCAACTTTTCCACTTCATCTACACCGTATTTTTGCTCGCATTCGGCAATATAATTTTTGGCAAATAGTAGGTAGTCGATAATTGAACTGGCATCTGTCCATGTTTTAAATAAGTAATTGCCTTTGAAAAAAGAGTTGTGCCCATAGCATGCATGCGCCATAACCAGCGCTTGCATTGGCATGGTATTTTCTTCCATTAAATACGCGATACAGGGATCTGAATTGATCACAATTTCATATGCGAGCCCCATGGCCCCGCGTTTGTAGTTTTGTTCTGTTTGAATGAATTTTTTGCCAAATGACCAGTGACTGTAACCAATTGGCATACCCACACTGGAGTAGGCATCCATCATTTGCTCAGCGGTGATAACCTCAATTTGATTTGGGTAAGTGTCAAGGCGATAAATTTTTGCAACTCTAGCAATCTCGGTTTGGTATTCCCCGAGTAAATCGAATGTCCAATCAGGACCATCGCTTAGTATGTTTCTACTCATAACTAGTCCTTTTAATTAAGCTACATCTGCGGTTGCATCTTTCTTAAATAGCTCTCTGAATATTGGGTAAATATCTTCCACAGATTTAATATGTTGAATGGCAAAGTTTTCGTGAGTATCTGCAAGTACTTGGTATTCGCGCCACAAGCTTTGGTGCGCTCGTGTGGTAATTTCGATATACGCATAATAACGAGTAACAGGCAGGATTTTATTGGTGAGCCAGTCACTGCATTGCGGTGAATCATCAGCCCAATTGTCACCATCTGAAGCTTGAGCCGCATAAATGTTCCATTGTTCAGAGTCGTAGCGCTCTTTAATGATTTCATCCATTAACTTCAATGCGCTAGAGACTATGGTGCCGCCTGTTTCTTGCGAATAGAAGAATTCGTGTTCATCGACTTCTTTCGCTTGGGTATGATGCCTTATATAAACAACTTCAATGTCTTTGTATGTTCTGGTAAGAAATAGATAAAGCAAAATATAAAAGCGCTTTGCAGTTTCTTTGGTTGCTTGATCCATCGAGCCAGACACATCCATCAAACAAAACATCACTGCTTTTGAACTTGGCTCTGGGCGTTTTTCATAGTTTCGAAAGCGTAAATCAAAAGTATCTATAAAAGGCACTGTGGATATTTTATTTTTTAATTGCTCAATTTCTTTTTCAAGTAGGGCAATTTCACTTTGATTCTCTTTCTTATTTTTTTGTAACTTCGCAAGCGTTTCTTCTAGCTCAGCTAAGTGACGTTTTTTACCTGCGGTCATGGCAATGCGTCTTGCCACTGAGCCTTGCAATGAACGTACAATATCAATATTGGAAGGTACGCCATCGTTACTGTAGCCAGCTCGGTGCGTTTTCATCTGAACAAGCTTATTAAGCTGATTCTTTTTAAGGTTGGGCAGTGCTAAATCTTCAAAAAGTAAATCTAAGTATTCGTCTTTTGAAATTGAAAATACAAAATCATCTTGGCCTTCACCTGAATCACTGGCATCGCCTTCGCCAGCCCCTTGACCTTGGCCGCCAAGAGGACGTTTTATTTTGTCCCCTTGACTAAATTGATCATTACCAGGGTGCACCATTTCCCGTTTTCCACCTTTTCCTTGGTGGAAAATCGGTTCTTGCATATCACGGCTAGGAATCGAAATGCTTTCGCCGTTCTCAACGTCTGTCACGCTTCGTTTGGCAATTGCATCGGACACTGCCTCTTTTATCTGGCGTTTGTAACGTCGAATAAAACGTTGGCGGTTAACCGTGTTTTTGTTTTTTCCATTTAAGCGTCGGTCAATAAAATGTGCCATACACGCCTCCGTAAGTCTTAGTTACAATTACTACTTAATTACTGCGACTTACGAACGCGTAAATACCATTCACTGAGCAAGCGAACTTGTTTCGCGGTGTAGCCTTTTTCGACCATACGATTAACAAAATCCTCATGTTTTTGCTGATCTTCAGCACTGGTTTTCGCATTAAATGAAATAACTGGAAGCAAGTCTTCGGTATTTGAAAACATTTTCTTTTCGATGACCGTTCTTAGTTTTTCATAACTTGTCCAAATTGGGTTTTTGCCATTGTTATTGGCACGTGCTCTAAGCACAAAGTTAACAATCTCATTACGGAAATCTTTTGGATTTGAAATGCCCGCTGGTTTTTCAATTTTCTCAAGTTCAGCATTCAGTGCTGCTCTATCAAATAATTGGCCAGTATCAGGGTCGCGGAATTCTTGATCTTGGATCCAGAAGTCGGCATAAGTGACGTATCGGTCAAAGATATTTTGTCCGTATTCTGAATAAGATTCCAAATAAGCGGTTTGAATTTCCTTACCAATAAACTCTACGTATTTAGGAATTAAAAATCCTTTTAAGAACTCAAGATAGCGTTCTTGCGTTTCTTGTTGGAACTGCTCACGTTCAATTTGTTGTTCAAGCACATAGAATAAATGCACAGGGTTCGCTGCAACTTCGGTGTGGTCGAAATTAAATACACGAGACAAAATCTTAAACGCGAAACGTGTTGATAGCCCATTCATGCCTTCATCAACACCGGCATAATCTTTGTATTCTTGATAAGATTTCGCTTTGGGATCAGTGTCTTTTAGGCTTTCGCCATCATACACGCGCATTTTTGAATAAATGCTTGAGTTTTCAGGCTCTTTAATACGCGAAAGAACGGAGAATTGCGCGAGTGTTTCGAGCGTACCTGGTGCACATGGCACATCGTTAAGTTCTGAGTGTTGCAGAAGCTTATCGTAAATCTTAATTTCTTCGGAAACACGTAAACAATAAGGTACTTTTACAATGTAAACACGGTCTAAAAATGCTTCATTGTTTTTATTACCTTTAAATGTTTTCCATTCTGACTCATTAGAGTGAGCTAAAATCATGCCGTTAAAGGGCAGGGCAGACAGACCCTCAGTACCGTTATAGTTACCTTCTTGGGTTGCTGTTAATAATGGGTGAAGCACTTTAATAGGTGCTTTAAACATTTCAACAAACTCCATCAAACCTTGGTTTGCATGACAAAGGGCACCTGAGTAGGCATAGGCATCAGCATCATTCTGTGCAAAGTGTTCGAGCTTGCGAATATCCACTTTACCAACTAGCGCACTGATATCTTGATTGTTCTCATCACCAGGTTCGGTTTTGGCAATAGCCACTTGATCAAGAATCGATGGATAGCGCTTAACTACTTTAAATTGAGTGATGTCACCATTGAATTCATGAAGACGTTTTGTCGCCCATGGTGACATGATGGTTTTGATATAGCGGTTGCTAATGCCATATTCTTTTTCAAGAATTTCACCATCTTCAACAGGGTCAAACAGGCAAAGAGGGTGATCATTTACGGGCGAGCCTTTTAATGAGTAAATTGGCACTTTTTGCATTAAATACTTTAATTTTTCAGCTAGTGACGACTTACCACCGCCTACTGGACCGAGCAAATAAAGTACCTGTTTGCACTCTTCAAGCCCTTGTGCAGCATGTTTTAAATAAGCCACAATTTGTTCAATACTTTCTTCCATGCCATAAAATTCTTTAAAGGCAGGGTAGCGCGGGATCACTCGGTTAGAAAAGATACGACTCAGGGTGGGATCTTGTGATGTATCCACCATTTCAGGTTGACCAATCGCCATTAATAGCCGCTCAGCTGAGCTAGCATAGGCTGATTTGTCTTCTTTACAGATCTCAAGAAACTCGGCAATAGTAAATTCTTCTTCTTTTGCGGCTTCGTAACGAGATTGAAAATGATCAAAAATTGTCATAGAGACCTCCTAAATACCGGAAAGTTTGCAACTGCAATAAAACTAGCCACTATTAATAAGGTTAGACGGGATTTTTGAATGTGCGAGATAAATAAAAGATATTTAAAGAAAAATCTTTAATATTTTTCAGAGCGTTGAATAATATGCAATAGTAGGTGGGGTTTTCTTGTGGTAGACAAGAAATGTTAGTAAAGCAAAGGTGCTTTACTAACATTGGCAACAAATTAAGCTAGGTTTGCGTTTGCAAATTCCCAGTTAACTAGCGCCCAGAAACCGTTTAGGTATTCAGGACGAACGTTACGGTAATCGATGTAATAAGCGTGTTCCCAAAGGTCAACAGTGATAATTGGTGTTACACCAGCTTCTGTAAGTGGTGTTGCAGCATTTGAAGTGTTAACGATATCTAGGCTGCCGTCAGCTAGTTGTACTAACCACGTCCAGCTTGAACCAAAGTTGTTAACCGCTTTGTCGTTGAAAGCAGCTTGGAATTCAGCGAAAGAACCCCATTTTGCGTTGATTAGCTCTGCAACTTTACCAGTTGGTTCACCACCACCATTTGGAGATAGGCTGTTCCAGTAGAAAGTGTGGTTCCAGATTTGAGCTGCGTTGTTAAATACACCGCCTTCTGAGCTACATACTACTTCTTCAAGTGTTTTACCTTCGAAGTCAGTGCCTTCAACTAAACCATTTAGCTTTACAACGTAAGTGTTGTGGTGCTTGCCGTGGTGGAATTCTAGAGTTTCTTTTGAGATATGCGGCTCAAGCGCATCGATTGCATAAGGTAGTGACGGTAGTTCAAAAGCCATTTTATTTCTCCGTTGGCGTTAAAATGCGGACAACTTTTTACATGAAGATGTCCGATATAAGTGTTAAACTATACCCGAGTATTTTACTCAAGTTTTTATAAACAGCAATGCTAGATAAAAATTTGCGGTTATTTTATAGTCAGTTAGTCACTGTTAAACCACAAATTCAGGCAAATAGCATAGTATTAACTTAAAGAAAATTCACCTTATGTGACTAGGGTGTCGAGGTAGTAAATGGAAACTTTAGATAAGATCAAACAACAAATCGCAGAAAATTCGATTCTACTGTACATGAAAGGCTCTCCAAAATTACCGAGCTGCGGTTTTTCATCACAAGCTTCACAAGCGCTTATGGCATGTGGCGAGCAGTTTGCGTATGTTGATATTCTTCAAAATCCAGATATCCGTGCAGAGCTACCAGCTTATGCAAATTGGCCTACATTCCCGCAGTTATGGGTAGAAGGTGAACTAATTGGTGGTTGTGACATTATTGTTGAAATGTTCCAACGCGGTGAGTTACAGCCGTTAATTGCTGAAGTTGTAGCGAAAACTAAAGAAGCAGAATAAAAATAGTATTTAACTACTGATTGATTCTGCTCAATTTTTGCTAAGCTTAAAGCATTGAATTGATGCTTTAAGCTTAACATGATGTACCCAAGCCGTTTTTTCTACTTTTTAATTCCTCTTCTTATCTTTATCAATCAAAGTTTTGCTAATAGCGAATACTTTTCATATCAGCATCAACAACAAGTTAAAACGCTGGAAGTTAAACAAGCTTCAACAAATCGATTTGAAGTGGGTCCACCATCACAAAAACAATTACGTCTTGTAACACTTGATTGGCCACCTTATATAGACAGAAATATATGTGGTAAAGGCTGGGTTTTCCAATTCACCGCAGCGCTTTTTCATGAGCTCGGCTACAGTATGAGCGTTGAATTTTTTCCATGGGCGCGTTCTGTGCGAATGGCTGAGTTAGGGCAAGCGGATATTTTGTTTCCTGAATACTTTATTGAAGCCACAGCGCCAAGTGATGTGATTGCAAATAGCTTTCGTATTAACAATCTTACGCTCTCAGCTCCTTATGCTGGTGGCTTAGTCGGCCTTATTACACGTGCTGATTTTAGTACTCCCTATGATGGTACTTTAAAAACCATTCAAGGTGCTAAAATAGGGGTTGTGAGAGGTTATCAGAACACCCCAGAATTTGATAAGCATCTTGATTTGGGTTTTTTTAACGCAATTGAAGCACGTGATGATGCACAAAACTTAAAAATGCTGTTAGCAGGGCGTGTTGATTATATTGTGGCTGATCCTAATGTAGCTAATTATCTGCTTGAGCATAGTAAAAGTGAGTACAAAAACACCATTAAGCTGGTTAACCCACCTTTTCAAGAAAATGACTTTTATTTTGCTATTAGTAAAAAGTCCAGTCAGTGGCAAACATTACAAACTAAAATAAACTCAAAACTCGCCGAGTTTATTGACTCAGGCACACTTGCCTCAATTCAACAAAATGCAGGAAACTGCTCATCTGCCAAGTAAATCAATTTTTAATCTGCAAGTTTATTCAACTTAAAAAAGCAAAACTCGGTTAATTGGTATTACCATGAATAATTATTCAGATATATGCATAGTTTACGTTTACGTAAACTACATTTGCGACTTATTTTTATTTACATGATATTAATATGATACCGGTGTCAAAGTGATCAAAATAATTTAAAAACCCTTTTCATGGGCGCTTAAGCGGTACTTTTGTTGAATTTATGTATAAATGAAAAATATTCAATAAGATGAATATATATTCATAATTGTATTGACTATATACCTTATCTTGGTTAATTTTGAGAATCGCGCAGGTGAACACACGGCAAAACCACTTATGCAACCTTTGTTTCGCGTTAACAAAAATGTTGCGACTTCTCGAACTGAAATATTTGTTCGATAGGGTTAAGCCAACACTTCCGTCAATCACAACTGTATTGTTCACTTAAGCTGTAGCAAGGGAGGAGTCCAACATGTTATATGACTCGAAATTAGAAAAAGATAATTGCGGTTTTGGCCTTATCGCGCATATTGAAGGTCAACCGAGTCACAAATTAGTTCGCACGGCGATTACAGGGTTAGATCGAATGCAGCACCGAGGTGGTATTGCCGCAGATGGCAAAACAGGTGATGGTTGTGGCTTACTATTCCAAAAGCCAGATAGCTTTTTCAGAGCGGTAGCTGCTGAAAATGATTGGCACTTAGGTAAAAACTATGCAGTTGGTATGCTTTTCCTAAGTCCAGATCCTGTTATTGCACAGCAAAATAAACAGATTATTAGTGATGAATTAGAAAAAGAAACACTTACCTTAGTGGGTTGGCGTGATGTGCCAGTTAATCCTGCGAGTCTAGGGCCAATTGCACTTGAGCAGTTACCTAGTTTCCAACAGATTTTTATCTCAGCGCCGGAAGGTTGGCGCCCGAAAGATTTAGAGCGTCGCTTGTACATTGCAAGACGCCGCATTGAAAAGCAAATCAATGATGAGCATTTCTATATTGCAAGCTTGTCAGGCTTGGTAACGGTTTATAAGGGCTTAATGATGCCTGCTGATTTACCAAACTTTTACCTTGATTTAGCTGATATGCGCATGGAGTCTGCAATTTGTGTATTCCATCAACGCTTTTCTACTAATACGCAGCCGCGTTGGCCGCTTGCGCAACCGTTTAGGTATTTAGCGCACAATGGTGAAATCAATACCATTGAAGGTAACCGTCAGTGGGCGAGAGCACGTGCTTACAAGTTTTCTTCGCCATTATTACCCGATTTACAATCAGCAGCACCGTTTGTTAACGAATCTGGCTCTGATAGTTCGAGCCTAGATAACATGCTTGAGTTGTTTTTAGCGGGCGGTATGGATATTTTCCGTGCGATGCGAATGCTTGTGCCACCTGCATGGCAAAAAAACCGTGCGATGGATGAAGATCTCCGCGCATTTTATGATTTTAACTCAATGCATATGGAGCCTTGGGATGGTCCGGCTGGCCTTGTAATGTCAGACGGTCGCTTTGCTGCCTGTAACCTTGACCGTAATGGTTTGCGCCCAGCACGTTATGTTATCACTAAAGATAATCACATTACCTTAGCCTCAGAAGTGGGTATTTGGAACTACACAGCTGACGAAGTAAAAGAAAAAGGCCGCGTAGGGCCTGGTGAGTTATTAGTAATTGATACGCTGCATGGCAAAGTATGGCAATCATCAGAAATTGATGAAGATTTAAAAGCACGTCACCCTTATAAAGCATGGCTTAGTGATAATGTTAAACGTTTAAAGCCGCTTGAGGACCTTGAAGACAAAAACCTTATTGGCCAACGTGAATTTGACGATGAATTGCTCGCTGTTTACCACAAACAATTTGCTTATAGTAATGAAGAGCTAGACCAAGTTATCCGTCCAATGGGTAATTCGGGCCAAGAAGCGACAGGCTCGATGGGGGATGACACGCCATTTGCTGTGCTTTCATCGCAATCTCGTTTAGTGTATGACTATTTCCGTCAGAAGTTTGCGCAGGTAACTAACCCGCCAATCGACCCATTACGTGAAAATCATGTAATGTCACTGGCCACATGTATTGGCCGTGAACAAAATGTGTTTAATGAAACAACGGGTCACGCAAAACGTTTACAGTTTTCTTCGCCGGTACTTACGTACTCTGATATGACACAGCTTTTATCGGCTGATCAGGCGCATTATTCGTTTGCATCATTGTCTATTAACTACGATAAAAATGAATCGTTACTGTCCGCTATTGAAACCGTGTGCGATCAAGCAGAAGAGCTGGCTCGTCAAGGTACCGTGTTAATTGTGTTAAGCGATAAAGGCTTAACACCAGATACATTACCAATTCCAGCTGCAATGGCAGTTGGTGCAGTACAGCGTCGTTTAGTAAGTAAAAACTTACGTTGCGATACAAACATCATTATTGAAACAGCGAGCTGTCGTGACCCACACCAATTTGCGGTGTTGTTAGGATTTGGTGCAACGGCGATTTATCCGTATTTAGCCTATGAAACACTGACACAAATGGTTGATAACGGTAGCTTAGATAAATCATACCGAGATGTAACCTTGGCTTATCGCAATGCGATAAACAAAGGCTTATACAAAATCATGTCGAAGATGGGCATTAGCACAGTTGCAAGTTATCGCTGCTCAATGTTGTTTGAAGCTGTAGGGCTTAGCGATGAAGTCATTGACCTTTGTTTCTCGGGAGTGGTATCACGTATTCAAGGCGCTGATTTTAGCGACTTCCATCAAGATTTACTGAACCTATCACGTAAAGCTTGGATTAAGCGTAAACCACTTGATCATGGTGGATTATTAAAATACGTGCATAACGGTGAATACCATGCGTATAACCCAGATGTTATTCAAACATTGCAAGTAGCGGTACGTTCGGGCAATTACCAAGACTACGAAAAATACGCAGATTTAGTAAATAATCGTCCTGTGACCAACATTCGTGATTTATTAAAACTAAAAACAGATCAAACCGCAATTGATGTAAGCGAAGTGGAAGATGCGACAGAGTTATATAAACGTTTTGATTCTGCAGCGATGAGTATTGGTGCGTTATCACCAGAAGCTCACGAAGCGTTAGCAATCGCTATGAACCGCTTAGGTGGCTGTTCTAACTCGGGTGAAGGTGGTGAGGATGTAGCACGTTACGGTACTGAAAAGAACTCACGAATCAAGCAAGTTGCTTCAGGCCGTTTTGGTGTAACACCACATTACCTTAAAAATGCCGATGTAATTCAAATTAAGGTAGCGCAAGGTGCAAAACCAGGCGAGGGTGGTCAGTTACCAGGTGAAAAAGTAACACCATACATTGCTAAGCTGCGTTACTCAGTACCTGGTGTCACGTTAATTTCGCCACCGCCACATCACGATATTTATTCTATTGAAGATTTGGCGCAATTGATATTCGACTTAAAGCAAGTTAATCCAGATGCAATGATTTCAGTCAAACTGGTATCTGAGCCAGGTGTTGGCACGATTGCTACAGGTGTTGCCAAAGCGTACGCAGACCTAATTACAATTGCAGGCTACGACGGCGGTACAGGTGCATCACCATTAACGTCTGTTAAATATGCAGGTTGTCCTTGGGAGTTAGGCCTTGCTGAAACGCAACAAGCGCTTGTTGAAAATGGTTTAAGACACCGTATTCGTCTGCAAACAGATGGCGGTTTAAAAACCGGTTTAGACATTATTAAAGCGGCAATTTTAGGTGCAGAAAGCTTTGGTTTTGGCACGGGTCCAATGGTTGCGCTGGGTTGTAAATACTTACGAATCTGTCATTTAAATAACTGCGCAACCGGTGTTGCAACGCAAGACGAAACATTGCGTGCTAAGCATTATCATGGCTTACCAGAAATGGCGATGAACTACTTTAAGTTTATTGCTGAGGAAGCCCGTGAAATTATGGCAAGTTTAGGTGTTCGTAAACTAGTGGACTTAATTGGTCGCACCGATTTACTAGAAGTGCTTGAAGGTACAACTGCAAAACAAAGTAAGCTCGATCTTTCGCCTGTAATTGCAACACCAAATAATAAAAGTGGTGAAACGCTCTATTGTAGCGCTGCTAATACTTCGCATTATGAAGGTAAGTTAAACGAGCAATTACTAGCACAAGCAAAAGAGGCAATTGATAGCAAAACATCTATCAAGCTTCGCGCTGCAATTCGTAATACCGACCGTTCAATAGGCGCGTTGTTGTCTGGTTATATTGCGGATCAACATGGTAATCAGGGCCTAGCTGCTGATCCAATTATTATTGAGCTGCAAGGCACAGCAGGGCAATCGCTTGGTGTTTGGAATGCCGGTGGTTTAGAACTACATGTAACTGGCGATGCTAATGACTATGTTGGTAAAGGCATGGCGGGCGGTAAAATTACACTACGCCCACCAATTGGTTCATCGTTTAAATCTCATTTAGCAACCATTGCTGGTAATACTTGTTTATATGGTGCAACAGGTGGACGCTTATTTGCTGCAGGTCGCGCTGGTGAACGTTTTGCGGTACGTAACTCGGGTGCAATCGCAGTGGTTGAAGGCTTAGGCGATAATGGCTGTGAATATATGACAGGCGGTATTGTGTGTGTGCTAGGGGATACAGGCATTAACTTTGGTGCTGGTATGACAGGTGGCTTCGCTTATGTGCTTGATGAAAAGGGTGACTTTGATAAACGCATCAATACAGAGTTAGTAGAGCTAGTAGAACTTGAAGACTTAAATATTCATCATGAGCATTTACGCGGTTTAATTGGCGAACATTTAGAGGCAACGCAGTCGAATCGTGCTGAAGAAATTCTCGCTGATTTTGAGCATTTCATTAGCAAGTTTAGATTAGTTAAGCCTAAATCAAGCGATGTTCAAGGATTACTTGGTCACAGAGCACGTTCAAGTGCTGAACTTAGAATACAGGCGCAATAGGAGAAGTAGTATGTCGCAAAACGTATATCAATTTATCGATGTGCAACGTGTCGATCCGCGTAAAAAGCCTATTTCGTCACGTAAAAAGCAGTTCGTTGAAATTTATGAGCCATTCTCGGCGAAGCAAGTAGATTCGCAAGCAGATCGTTGTTTAGATTGCGGAAATCCATATTGTGAATGGAAGTGCCCAGTGCATAACTACATTCCACAATGGCTGAAGTTAATTAAAGCGGGCAAAGTAATTGAAGCTGCTGAGCTATCTCACCGTACTAATAGCCTTCCCGAAGTGTGTGGGCGTGTTTGCCCGCAAGATAGACTATGCGAAGGCGCATGTACGCTGAATGACGAGTTTGGTGCTGTGACCATTGGTAATATCGAAAAGTATATTTCTGATACTGCTTTCGCAATGGGTTGGAAGCCTGATATGTCGCATGTGGTTTGGAGCGACAAGAAAGTAGCTATTATTGGTGCCGGTCCCGCAGGGTTAGGTTGTGCTGATATTCTAGCGCGCAATGGTGTAAAACCTGTGGTATTTGATCGTCATCCAGAAATTGGTGGCTTACTGACTTTTGGTATTCCGTCATTTAAACTCGAAAAGTCGGTGATGGAAAATCGCCGCGAGATATTTACAGGCATGGGTGTTGAATTTGTACTTAACACGGAAGTTGGAAAAGACATTGCACTTCAAACAATCATTGATGAATACGATGCAGTCTTTTTAGCCGTTGGTACCTATCAAAACATGCGTGCGGGTCTTGAAAATGAAGATGCTGATGGTGTGTATGATGCATTGCCGTTCTTAATTGCCAATACCAATTACCAAATGGGTTACGATAATAACTCCGATGCGTATATTAATATGCAAGGCAAGCGTGTAGTGGTACTTGGTGGTGGTGATACAGCGATGGACTGTGTGCGCACTTCAATTCGACAAGGCGCTAGCAGCGTAGTGTGTGCTTACCGTCGTGATGAAGCAAATATGCCAGGTTCTGTACGTGAAGTAAAAAATGCCAAAGAAGAAGGCGTTGAGTTTATGTTTAATGTGCAACCTAAGGGCGTAGTACTAAATGACAGCGGTAAAGTTACTGGTGTTAAAATGGTTAAAACGCAACTTGGTGAGGCGGATCAAAATGGTCGTCAACGTGCTGAAGAGGTTGCTGGTTCAGAGCACATTTTGCCTGCCGATGCTGTGATTATGGCGTTTGGTTTCCAACCTCATGCAATGCCTTGGCTCAGCGAGTTCGATGTTGAACTAGACAAGTGGGGACGCATTGTTGCGCCAGAACAAGGTGCATTTACTCACCAAACATCTAACCCAAAAATCTTTGCTGGTGGTGATGCAGTTAGGGGCTCTGACTTAGTGGTTACCGCTATTTATGAAGGGCGAAATGCTGCAGAAGGTATTATGGATTATCTAGAAGTGTAATCATGCTAGATAAGCTTTACTAAGAAATTAAAAAGGTGGGCATAGCCCACCTTTTTGTTATTTGAAAATTTTATCGCTTAGTGATATTGCGATAACAATTCAGAGGCATTAGTGCGTGTAATATCACTGATATTTGTACCACCTAGTAAACGTGCAATTTCATCAATACGGCCTGTGTTATCAAGTACTGTCATGCGCGTATTAGTTTGTTTACCATCGTCAGTTTTACTGACAAAAAATTGGTTATGACCACTTGATGCTACTTGCGGTAAGTGAGTTACACAGATTACTTGCGTACTCTTTCCTAACTGACGAAGCAGTTTACCTACAGCTGAAGCGGTTGGTCCTGAAATACCCACGTCTACTTCATCAAAAATAAGCGTTGGAGTGGTCATCTTGTCAGCAATGATCACTTCAATAGCAAGGCTAATTCGAGAAAGCTCACCGCCAGACGCTACTTTATGTAGTGGTTGTAAGCGTTGCCCCGTATTAGCAGCAACCTGAAAATCAACCGTGTCAGACCCTTTACTACTAGTAACCGAGTCTTGCTGTTCGATGCAAATCGAAAATTTTGCATTTTCCATCGACAAGCTGACAAGCGATTTGGTGACTTGCTCTGATAGTGCCTGTGCCGCGGCTGAGCGACTTTCAGAAAGCACGCCAGCGCAAGCATAATAATGCTCTTTTGCTTTGACTATTTCAGCTTCTAACTCATTAAATCGCTCATCGTTTTGCTCTATATTGGCAAGGCTTTGTTGTAACTCGGCATGCAAGTTTGGCAATTCTTCCGGAGTAATATCATGTTTTCTAGCTAAATCAAGCGCACGTGATATACGTTCATCAAGCTCAGATAATTGGCTTGGATCCATTTCAACACTGTCTTGATAATGGCTTAGTTCACGAGCGGCTTCTTCAAGCGTGATACCTGCTTCAAAAAGTAAGTCAGCAATAGGTGCAAGCTTCTTATCAAGGCTTGCAAGCTCTGCTATTTGGTTTGCGCTTGATTGCACCATTGAGTAAGCGTTGTAGTTATCTTGTTGATAGATAATTTGTAGTTCTTTTTGAGTGCCTTCTAACAACGAATTTGCATTGCTTAATAGGGTGTGTTGTTGTTCAATTTCTTCATACTCGCCAGTGGCTAATGCAAACTCATCTAATTCAGCAACCTGGTACTCAAGCAGTTGTTTTTCAGCTGCAGCCTGTTGTAGCGTTTGAGCTAACTGTTTTTGCTCTCGCTCCAGCGATTGTAATTGGTTGTAAGCAGTTTTAACTTCGTTTAATAGCTCAGTGTGACCAGCAAAGCTGTCGACTACAGACAGTTGATAGTTCGCTTTATTTAGCTGCTGATGTGCATGTTGGCCATGAATTGAAATCAATAAATTGCCAAGCGTTTTTAACTGACCGGCAGGTACCATAACCCCGTTTATAAATGCTTTGCTGCGGCCATTTGCTGCAACCACACGACGAATTACGCACTCGCTGTTATCGCCAAGTTCGTGCTCATTTATAAATTGTTTTGCCGCAGGTAAGTGTTGAATATCAAATACTGCAGATACTTGCGCTTTATCTGCGCCTTCTCTGACCATCGAGGCTTCTGCGCGCTCGCCTAAACAAAGAGAAAGCGCGTCAATCGCAATAGATTTACCCGCACCAGTTTCCCCCGTAATAGTGGTCATGCCTGATTGCCACTCGATATCAAGGTGTTCAACAATTGCAAAATTTGTTACTTGTAATGACGTTAACATAACTGATTATCCATACAGTACATTAACTGGTAATTTATACAGTAAATAAAAAATAGGCAAGTTAAAAATTACGATTATTTTAGTTGGATTTACGTGGATTAAATTTATAGGTAGGGGAGAAGTGCTAAACTGTTAGCACTTCAGATTCATTTACAATATTAAACTTCAGTTTCAAGCAGCGATTCTTCTGCCTCTTCATTTATGGTTTGATACTGAGTGGTGATTACTTGCTGGCTTAAAGACGGCAATTGATGTAAATAAAAGTCACTATTAAACTGATGACCAGCAGACGGTAATTGCTCTGTAAAGGCATAAATTTGTTTGCTAAGTAGTAATTTATCTTCTGCAAGCTCAAACTTACTTAATTCCACTTCAAAAAGATCGGTTAAGTGGCCAATTATTTTTTCGTAATTGCTAATATTTTCTTCGTTCTTACTTTGCATAACAAAAAAATTATTGCTGATTTTCATCAAGCTACTTGAATCTTTAGGCTTAATAATACGCGCTTTGCTGTAGTTTTGGATTACTTGTTGGTAGCGCGAGCTGACAATGTCAATCCGTTCATTTTGTTGTTGTTTTTCAAGCGCAATGGCTTTTTTTCGGTTATTGTCTATCACTAAAAAAGTAGTTAATAAAACGATTAATAAAACGGTGGCTAAGAATACAACAAACCCCATTTTTTACTTTCCTTTCTAACGTTGAAGTTTAAGTTAATATAATCTGCTGCCCCAGTTTAACTTCTGGCGCAAAACATTGTAATACGAATATTTGCTTGGATGCACTAAACGTAAGTGTTGTTCACTGCGTTTAATGACAATTTCATCACCCGCTAAAACAGCGAGTACCACATGGCTATCACAGCTTACTTGAAGGTCAACATCGTTGGCCGGGCTAAGCACTAATTTCACTTCACTATTTGCGTCGACTACCAGCGGACGGCTAGTAAGAGTATGCGGGAACATAGGCACTAACGAAATAGCATTGAGTTTTGGGTTTAAAATTGGCCCGCCACCTGAAAGGCTATAGGCAGTAGAGCCTGTTGGTGTTGATACAATAAGCCCATCTGACTTTTGCGAAAACACAAATTCGCGGTCAATAAATGCTTCAAACTCAATCATGTGAGCAACTTTATTGGCGTGAAGTACTGCTTCGTTTACCGCGGTATTGGAGCTTTTTAGCTTTTCATGGCGGTAAATTTCAACTTCGAGTAAAAAGCGTTTTTCCTCACTAAATTTACCCGCCAATACTTGCTCTAGTTCGCGCTCAAAATTATCAGGGTCAAGATCGGTTAAAAAGCCGAGATTACCGCGGTTAACCCCAATTACTGCAATATCAAAGCGAGCAAGTACGCGTGCAGCACCTAGCATATTGCCGTCGCCGCCCACAACAATGGCTAAGTCGCAATTGCGGCCAATCTCAACAAGTGATGAACTAAATTCCTCACCCACTAAAGGTTCAGCTACACGATTTTCAACATACACTTGATAGCCAAGTGCCGTTAAAAATGTGTGCAATTTAGCTAAGGTAATTGCAGCACCTTTATGATTAGGTTTACCAATCAATCCAATGTTATTAAATACTTGTGCCATAAAATCGTCGCTGATAAAGTCGTGCCTACAGTATATCTTGATTTTTTATCATCAGGCCATAAATAATAAACATGAAATTAAGCGCCCGTGATCAACTTATTTTTTCTGCCGTAATGGACTTGTATTGCAATGGTGAAGGCACACCTGTTGCCTCTAGCCATATTGTTAAGCAGAAACAAATTAACATCTGTAGTGCAACCGTGCGAAATGCCATGGCGCGCATGGAAAAATGTGGGCTGTTATACGCTCCGCATACCTCTTCTGGGCGTGTTCCTACTGAGCTTGGCTTTAGTTATTGGTTTGATGAGTTTTTTCAGCTTTCTGAAATTGCCCATTATTGGCAACCATCGGCACAACAACTTACTGAATTTTCGCATCGCTTAAGCCAACTGTATCAAGTTTGTGTTTTAGTGAGTCTGCCTGAAGCTATGCAGCAGCATATTTACCGCGCAGAAGTGCTTGATTTCAGTGTGGAAAATTGGCTTATTTTACTCTTTGATAGAGAAGGCAATAGTCAGAACATTCAAATAGCAAAACCGCGTGAAGCCAATGATGCTTTACGTAATCAGTTTAATGCATGGCTAAACACCGTTTTTTCAGGACACAACCTCGCAGAAGGGTTACGCCGCATGGCTGCAATGCGTCAAAGTGCGCCGATGTTTTGTCATGGCTCCCTTGGTATGTGGATTAAAGCTTTGGCAGAACAATTACAAGTTGAAAACAGCATTGTGATTGGCAGTCACTATTTATATGGCGATTTATCGACAGAACAACTTAACCAAGTAGGCGCGCCTTTTTTAGATTATGTTGAACAAAAGCTTGCTTTGAAAATGGGAATCTCTGTGATGTATCAAGATAAGTTGCCCATCGCTGAGCTTGACGATTATCTATTACTGAGTATTCCTTACTTTTCACAAGAAATATATCAAGGGCGTTTGTGTGTACTTTGTCCAAGGTCGGCGAAAATTGAAGCAATTATTAATGAAATATCGATTAATTGCGCAATTAACTCTTGAAAGGCATTTTTCCATCCCCATAATTAGCATCAGTTGTAAAGATTCGGAGAGTATCAATGTCTGAGCAAAATAATCAGCCAGAGCAAGAAGTAGAAGCACAGGAAAACCTTGAGCAAGTAGCTGAAGAACTTCAAGGTGGTGAAGAGTTAAGCGCAGAAGCTGAAATCGCAGTATTAAATGCGGAGCTTGAAGCAGCTAAACAAACAATCGAAGAGCAAAAAGACAGTGTTATTCGCGCTGCGGCAGAAGTAGAAAATATGCGTCGCCGTGCGGCACAAGATGTTGAAAAAGCACATAAGTTTGCACTAGAAAAGTTTGCAAATGAACTATTACCAGTGCTTGACAACTTAGAGCGTGCGATTGAGTTTGCTGACAAAGAGAATGAAGCAGTAAAGTCTGTTATCGAAGGCGTTGAGATGACAGCAAAAAGCTTTGTTGACGCTGTTGCTAAGTTTGGCGTTGAAGTTGTATCACCACAAGGTGAAGCATTTAACCCTGAATTCCACCAGGCAATGTCAATTCAACCATCTGCTGATGTAGCTCCAAACACCGTGATTGCAGTAATGCAAAAAGGTTACCTACTTAATGGTCGTTTACTTCGTCCAGCCATGGTAATGGTATCGAAAGCGGCTGAATAATCAGCCCTAAATTAAAAAAAGCTGTAACTTGGTTACAGCTTTTTTTATGTCTGTTTTGTTATTTCTTGTTTTTAGTGACCAAACTTAAGCTGTTTTAATTGGCAAATTAAAATACCACTTAAAGCAATCGCCATGGCAACTGCAAAGCCAGTGCTTGGCGGTAATGGAATAAACGCTAAAATTGGCCCAGCAAGTGCGCCACTGCCAAAACGCAAGGTACCAATTACCGCAGTTGCTGTACCAGACTTCTTTTTAAAATTAATTAAAATAAGGGCATCAGCATTGGTCGCCATAATGCCTAAGCTCATCATCAACGGAGCAATAAACGCCGCTACTAAATACACATTTTCTGTAAAAGTACTGACAAAAATTAAGCATGTTACAGAAACAAAGCTCACCATCAGCCCGAGATTTAACATCTTGCGAGAACCAAATCGCGGTACCAAGCGTGTATTAATAAAATTACCCAACATCAGTGCTAAAACATTAAAGGCGAAAAGTACGCCAAATTCGGTTTCACTGACTTTAAAGTGCGCCATATAAATCGCTGAAACTTTAGTTAAAAAACAAAAGAAAGCAAACGAGGCGAGCATTGAAATCACAATATCAAAACGTGCCTTGTGATTTGTTAATACGATTCGATAATTTGATAAAAATAAAGCTGCCCCTCTCAATTTACTCGGGTGAATGGGTACTTCTTGCAAAAAGAAATAAGCAAGCGTGAATAACACTAAAGCATAGAGTGTTAAAGCGTAAAAAATCGCATGCCAATGCCAAGTGATCATTAATACACTGCCTATACTAGGTGCAAGCAATGGCGCTAACATCATGATCATTGAGACATATGACATACCTTTTACGGTGTTTTCTTGGTACATATGGCGAATAATGCCGGGCACCACAACGGTAACTGCGGAACCAAAAAATGCTTGCGCGAATCTAAGTGCAATAAACGTATCAATTGATTTTGTTACCGTAAGTAAAAATGAACATAAGGCAAAACCGATTAAGCCAAACAGGGCAAAAAGTCGTCTTCCGTTTTGATCTATTAGTGGCCCAAAGAGCATCATACCTATGGCATAACCGGCCAAGTAGCTGCTCAAAGAAAGTTGTACATTTGCCATATTTGTATCGAAATAAGCGGAGATTGCGACAAATGCCGGCAAGTAAAGGTCAATTGCAAGTGGGGTCGTTGCCACCAGTGCAGACAAAAGAGGAAGGATTGATTTTGAAAGGATTTTATCAGTCACGGAAATTCTTAGTTTGGGTATAGTGCTTGTTCATTTTACGTGTAAAATAAAGTCTTTGAAACTATGAGCTGTGAATAGCAACAGTCAAAATGTAACAGTGTATTAAGGCATTTTAATTTATTACTTAGCAATCGTTTTTATTGCAGTGTGTAAATGCTTAAGTACCAATTTAGCAGCGCAAAATTACACTAGGGAAAAGGGTATGAAACTATCTCATTTAGTGATTTCAATTTCATTAGCAGCAACGCTAGTTGGGTGTAAATCAAGTCCAACTGGGCGAACTCAAATTGCAATGTATTCTGAAGCTGAAATGAATCAACTGGGCAAGCAAAGTTTTGCGCAAATGAAAAAGCAACAACCGATTAATAATAACACTAAGATTAATCGTTATGTTCAGTGTGTTGCTGATAATGTGATTTCTGTTCTGCCAGCAAAATATGCCAAACAGCAATGGGAAGTTGTGGTGTTTGAAGAACCATCTGCAAATGCGTTTGCATTACCAGGCGGAAAAATTGGAGTGCATACAGGTCTTTTAAAAGTGGCAAAAGGGCAAGATCAACTTGCAACTGTATTAGGCCATGAAGTAGGTCATGTAATTGCAGAGCACTCTAACGAGCGTATGACCGCAGCTGGTATTAAGCAAGCAAGTCTTCAAGTTGCAGATGCTTACAGTCGCTCACAAGGCAACCGCTTGCACAATGAAACCATGATGGCTTTGGGCCTTGGTACCGAATATTTAGGCATGATGCCATTTAGCCGTATG
>NZ_JBFKMX010000043.1:0-25849 GCF_041629635.1 Pseudoalteromonas sp.
ATGGGCTTATGAGGAACTTGCTAGGCTTGGTGGTTGGAAAGATACGAAACGCACAGGACACGCTTCAGTTAAAGTGCTAATGCAAGGGTGGCTTAAACTGCAAACCATCCTTGAAGGCTACGATTTAGCTAAGTCTCTTGAATCTGATTTGTGATCAAGAGACAGCTATTTAAGTGGCTTTTTTAATTCTACATGAAAACGGTTAATTTAATTTTTCGAATTCTTTTCCTGCATTTTCGTCGTTGAAAATGGCTTCATCGAACTCACCTTCTGATTTTGCAACAATACAGGTCACCATACAATCACCTGTTACGTTTACAGCGGTTCGTGTCATGTCTAACAAGCGGTCCACACCGATGATTATAGCAATACCCTCAACAGGTAATCCCACTTGGTTTAATACCATGGCTAACATTATTAGTCCAACGCCTGGCACACCTGCCGTACCAACAGAAGCAAGAGTAGCAGTTAATATAACCATTAAATAGTCAGTAAAACTTAAATCCACAGCGAAAACCTGCGCGATAAATACCGTTGCGACCCCTTGCATAATTGCTGTGCCATCCATGTTGATGGTTGCGCCTAGCGGTACTGTGAAAGAAGCTACTTTATTATCTGCACCAAGCTTTTTAGTTGCTGTTTCAAGTGTCACCGGCATTGTTGCACTGGAACTTGAAGTACTGAAAGCAAAAATAGAGAGCTCTTTAATTTTATTTAAGAAAATTGCAGGGTTTAAACCAGTGAATGTTTTAAGAAGAGTAGGGTAGACAAGGAGTGCATGCACAAAAAGCGCAAGTAAAACAGTGCCAAAGTAGAAAATTAGCTTAACAATTAAATCGCCCTCAATATAACTAAACAATTTTGCCATTAAGAAAAACACACCGTAAGGTGCAATGTTCATTAAAATTGTGACAAGCTTTAAAATAATCGTATTCAAGTCTTCAAAAACGGCAGTAAGGCGTTTACCCGCATCGCCACTTAGTGCCATAGCAATACCAAATAACAAGGCAAATACGATTACTTGCAGCATATTACCGCTCGACATGGCATTAATTGGGTTGGTAGGGAACATATTGATAATCACATCAACTAGTGTCGGTGCTTGCTTTGCATCAAAAGTTGAAGTGGTTGGCATATTGATGCCTTCACCAGGATTTATCACTAAGGCTAGTGTCATCGCGATGGTGATTGCAATAGCAGTAGTTAGTAAGTAAAGACCGATTGATTTACCGCCTAATCGGCCTAACTTTTTAGGATCACTCAGGCTGCATGTTCCGCAAACTAATGAAATGAAAACCAATGGAACAACAAGCATTTTTAAGCTGTTAACAAAAATTTGTCCGCCGATATGGAAAATACCGTCAACAAAAAAACCTTTGAACGAAAAGGTAAATTCACCTGCTGATAATGTGAAATCGCCTGAATCAGCCATTAATGCTTTAAAAATAAATCCGGTGATAATACCCATCACCATACCCATGAGAATTTTGCCAGTAAGTCCCATTCCTTTAAATTGCAAAGTTTTGGTTGTCATAATTTAGTATGTATATTTATTGTGATTTTGTGCATAGCCTACCAGTGAACGTAAAAATTTAAAGGAAATACGGTAAGTTTTTTTAAAAATGCTATGATTTTTGTTGGAATATTAGTTTAATATAGATTAAATAACTCTAATTATAATTATTTATGCAAGGGAGAAGTCATGCCTTCGATCCGATTACTCTTCGCTTTGCTGTGTAGTTTTGTACTTACAGCATGTGGCGGTGGTGGTAGCTTAGAAACACCTGACGGTGGTTCGTCAAATAGCTATGAACTAAAAGTCACACTCCATTCTAGTGATGGTGGAAATGGTATCTCGCAAATTTCTGCATCACAGCCAGGCCTTTTACGTGCAGAGCTCAAAAAAAATGGTAAAGCATATGCAAATCAACTTATCGCTTTTACTTTAACTGAATTTGATAGTGGCACTGTTGGTTCTTTAGATCCTGAGATCGGAACGGCGCAGACGAATGCTAGTGGTCTTGCAGAAATAACGCTTAGAGCAGGTTCAATTGCTGGCTCGGGACAAGTTACTGCCGTTTATAAGCCAAGTGATAGAGATGATGACTTAGAAGTGCCACTCACCTTCACAAGCCTTGGTGATGAATCAGGTGGTGGCGTTGATGGTGTTGTAACAATCAGCCTAACTATCGTTGATAAAAATGGCAATGGTTTCACAGAAAACAACCCGGTGACAAAAGATAATCAGGGCATCGTAAAAGCAACTGTGAAAAAAGATGGACAACCAATATCTGATGGTATTGTAACTTTTAATACCCAGTATACAGGTCGTATATTATCTGAAACGGGTACGCAAATTCTTGACCAAGATGGTGTTGCCACAGTGATGTTAAGCTCTGGTAACTTTAAAGGTGCCGGTGCTGTTGCAGCAACAATTGATGGTACAGAGATTCAAGCCAGAGCAACTTTTTTCTCTTCAGGCGATGATGCTTCGGTTGAAACTGCGGAAACACTTGTTGATATTAAATTATTAACTGGTTGTAACGATGGTTGGGATAAAGATAGAGATCTTGTAAAACTAGACCCTACAGATCCTAGTACTGGATGTTCCGTTATTAGTCGTGATATTTCGTCTGACCAAATTGGTACTGTATTTATTTCTGCAAATAATGCAAACACTGGTGATGGTTTTAAAGGTATCCTTGTAGATGCTGTAACTACTGTTGGGAAGTTGTCTCCTGAATCAGGTAAACAAGTTACAGATAACTTTGGCATCGCTTTGCTTACTTTGGAACCTGGTACCAAAAATGAGGCTGGTGAAATTAGTACAACCGTACGTGGTGTAACTGCGACTAAGGCATTCAATGTTGGTGTTGCAGAATTTACATTGGCTATTGATAATGGCTTAAACCTTAAAACAGATGGTTCTGGCGACTTTCAGCCACTGGCTGCTGGTGCAACAACTGTAATTACAGTAGATCTCATAGATACTGATGGTTCACCACTAATTATTCCTTTGGATGTCGAGTTCAGCTCGGCTTGTACGCAAGCAGATGGTGCGGATATCGACGCAATCGCAACAAGTATTGGAGGCAAGGCATCAGCAACTTACCGTTCAAGAGGCTGTAATGGTAATCCTGCGGACACGGTAACTGCATTTGTCAATGGAAAGTCAATTAGTACTCTAGTGCCGCTATCAAGTGCTAGCGTTGCTTCCGTTGAATTTGTTGACTCAACTCAGACAGTAATTGCGCTAAAAGGTACCGGTGGTAAAAGTAGAACAGAATCAAGTAATGTTTCATTCCGTTTGAAAGATGAACTTGGTCAACCTGTTGCTAACAAGCGTTTAGATTTTAAGTTAAACTCATATAATGGTGGAGTTACACTAAATCGTACGTCAATAAATACTAACAGTGATGGGATATCTGAAGTAACAATAACATCTGGTAAAGTACCAATGACAGTTAGAGTTTACGCATGTTTCATTCCAGATGTACAAATCCCTACAAATTACCCTGTTGATGACGTAACGTGCTGGAAAGAACAGTACGATCAATGCCAAGCTAATCCAAATGCAGCGAGCTGTCCTTCAGGTTCTCTAAGTTTAGTCAATTTGGATGAGCAAATTGTTAGCGTTTCTGACCTATTAACAATCACTTCAGGCTTACCTGATAATGATAGTTTTAGCTTGGCGGCAGACACTTACAATGTTGAAGCGTTAGCATATGATGGCGAGATTGCAAATTTAACTGTTTATATGGCTGATCACTTTGGTAATTTTGTTCCAGATGGTACTGCAGTTTATCTTCGTGCAGAAGGTGGCGCTTTAGGCTTAGTTGATGGCGAACAATTTTCTGATTTATTACGTTGTGAAGCTGTTGATGGTCAATGCACCATTCAGTGGAAAAGTCAAAATCCTAAACCATTTACTGAAACTAAATGGGGAAATGCTATTTCTGCGATTAACCCTAAAACAAACACTGTAAATTGTGATCCTTGGTTTGGTGCACCCGCACCTTGTCTCAATGGTATTCTAAATGCTAATAACAACCAAAATGGTGTGCCGCTTGGTGCGCGCGCAACCATACTTGCCACTACAGCTGGAGAAGAAACCTTTATCGACAGAAATGCAAATGGCATGTTTGATTCGGGTGAATTTTATTCGTCTTTTGATTTAGCTGAAGCCTTTGTTGATAATAATGAAAACGGTGTCTTCGATGGTAATGTTGACTGTAGTACGGGTGTGAACTGTTTACCAACCAATACTGATGCTGGTGAATTTGAAGAGTTTGTTGATATAAATGGTGACGGGGTCTATTCAGCGGCTGATGGTAAGTTTAATGGATTGACTTGTTCAGAAACTGCAGAGGCCAATGGCGATTGTTCAAAAAATTTAATTGATTTGCGACGCAACATTGAAATTGTTATGTCTGGTAGTACCGCTTATGGTCGATATACGATTAGCAAAAGCCGTTATTTTGTAAACCCAGTCCTTGGAACTAATGGCTTTATCCCAGCGAATTGTTCGGATCTCGTCTTAGAAAACCCTTCTGATGGTTCATGGGAGTTCGAAAATGGTCAACCGGCTCGAATTACATTATTAGATTTAGAACAGTCAGAAGACCAGAGCTATTGTGATGTTGGTTTAGCTGATATTTCGCGTTATTTCATTCACTTTGATGATGATAATAACCCCGCAACTCCAGCAAGTTGTGATAGAAATGGTGCATCGCTTGTTGATGGAAGTTGTGTAGGTGGTGATGATGACACTGTTGAAGTCGGTTTGTCATTTGTGCCATTTAATTTCTACTACAGTGATATCTACAATAACCCAATGCCATCTGGTACATCGGTTTCTTATGGTTCAACTAATGGTGATTCAGACGCAGGTGATTATGTATTGCAGAACTCAACAAGGACTGCGGCAATTCGCTCAAGCCATGTAGTTAGCCGTGAAGGTACTCCAAACAAAAGAGCCAGTGGTGATTTCTTCTTCGAATTCACTACAGCTAAAGGAAACCAATCAACAGTACGTTTTACAATCCTTGATGATGGTTAATGACAATGACCAAATAAAAAAGCGCCTTTTGGCGCTTTTTTATTTTTTAAAACCTCAAATGACAACGAGTTTGCATAGCTGTACTATTCATTTTTTAAGCAGAGCGAACATTTTTGCAGCTAACACATCTAAAAATAGTGAGTTTTTTTAAAAATATGCTTGTCACACTGGCACTTTGTCGATATACCTTTAATAATAGCGCCCAAAATGGGTTAACAGATTAAATCGCACTGCGTAAGTAAAATAGGCAAATATGGGTAAGTCGTTAGTTATTGTTGAGTCACCGGCCAAGGCGAAAACAATCAATAAATATTTAGGCAAGGATTTCGTCGTAAAATCCAGTGTAGGGCACATTCGTGATCTTCCTACATCGGGTAATGCGAATAAAGCCGCAACTAAATCACCAGCTGAAGTACGCAAAATGTCACCAGAAGAGAAAGCTAAATATCGTAAAGAAAAGGATTACGCTAATTTAGTTGCTCGTATGGGTATTGATCCAAATAAAGGATGGCAACCTCACTATGAAGTGTTGCCTGGTAAAGAAAAAGTCGTTGCTGAACTGCAAAAACTCGCTCAAGATGCTGATTGCGTTTATCTCGCAACCGATTTGGATAGAGAAGGGGAAGCAATTGCTTGGCACCTTGAGCAAGTAATCGGTGGTGACGAGAGCAAGTATAAACGCGTTGTTTTTAACGAAATTACCAAAAACGCAATTCAAAATGCTTTTGCTGAACCTGGTGAATTAAATATAGATATGGTTAACGCGCAACAAGCGCGACGTTTCCTTGACCGCGTTGTGGGCTTTATGGTTTCGCCTTTACTTTGGGCAAAAGTGGCGCGTGGATTATCTGCAGGGCGAGTTCAATCAGTAGCAGTACGTTTATTAGTTGAGCGTGAGCGTGAAATAAAAGCATTTGTACCGGAAGAATTTTGGGATATTCACGCTGAATTAAAAGCGCAAGAAGAACAAATTCGTTTTGCAGTTGCTAAATATTTAGGCAAAGCGTTCGAGCCAAAGAATAAAGTTGAAGCAGATACTGCCGTAGCATCCCTTAAAGGTGCAAATTACACAGTTTTAGAAACAGAGCAAAAGCCCAGCAAAAGTAAGCCTTCGGCACCATTTATTACTTCAACAATGCAACAAGCAGCAAGTACTCGATTAGGTTACGGTGTTAAAAAGACCATGATGTTAGCTCAGCGCCTCTATGAGGCTGGTTTCATCACTTATATGCGTACAGACTCAACAAACCTATCAAATGATGCTGTAGAAGCGTGTAGAGGCTATATTGAAAATCAATTTGGGGAACAGTATTTACCATCATCTCCAATTCGATATTCATCTAAAGATGGCGCGCAAGAAGCGCACGAAGCAATTCGTCCATCTAACGTTGAAATTTTATCTGGTCACTTAGACGGTGTAGAAGCAGATGCTAAAAAATTATATGAATTAATTTGGCGTCAGTTTGTTGCATGTCAAATGACACCTGCAGAATATGATTTAACAACGATTACGCTTGCTGCTGGCGATTATGAACTTAAAGCCAAAGGTCGGGTATTAAAATTTGATGGTTGGACACGCGTACAACCTTCAGTTAAAAAGAAAAATCAAGAAGAGCAAGCACTGCCACAAGTTGCAAAAGGTGAGGTTCTTAATTTAATTGAGCTTGACCCGAAACAACATTTCACGAAACCGCCAGCACGCTTTAGTGAAGCAAGTTTAGTGCGAGAACTTGAAAAGCGTGGTATTGGCCGTCCATCAACTTACGCATCAATTATTTCGACTATTCAAGACCGTGGTTACGTGCGAGTTGAAAACCGTCGTTTCTTTGCTGAAAAGATGGGTGAAATAGTAAATGAGCGTTTAGTTGAAAGCTTTAGTGAACTGATGAACTTTGACTTTACCGCAAAAATGGAAGAGCGCCTAGATGACATTGCGGCTGGTGAGCGCGAATGGACGCAGGTGCTTGATAAATTCTACCAAGAATTCTCGACAAATCTAGAAAAAGCGGGTTCTGAAGAAGCCGAAGGCGGTATGCGTACAAACCAAGTTGTGGAAATAGATTTATCTTGCCCAACTTGTAGCCGTAATATGGGAATTCGCACTGCCTCAACAGGTGTATTCTTGGGCTGTACAGGTTATGCGCTACCTCCGAAAGAGCGCTGTACACAAACTATGAACCTGGTGCCAGGCGAAGAAGCCGTTGCAGCCGATGTTGAAGACGAAGAAACAGAAGTGCTTCGTCAAATGAAACGTTGCCCTAAGTGTGAAACAGCAATGGATTCGTACTTAATCGATGAAGCACGAAAATTACATGTATGTGGTAATAATCCAGACTGTGATGGTTACTTAATCGAGAAAGGTAGCTTCAAAATTAAAGGCTACGATGGCCCTGTAATTGAATGTGACAAGTGTCAGTCAGAAATGCAGTTAAAATCAGGTCGTTTTGGTAAGTATTTTGGTTGTACTAACGAAGAGTGTAAAAATACTCGTAAGTTACTTAAAAACGGTGAAGCTGCGCCACCAAAAGAAGACCCAGTTCACCTTCCTGAACTACCTTGCGAGAAATCAGAAGCGTATTTTGTGCTACGTGATGGCGCTTCAGGAATTTTTATGGCAGCGTCTACATTCCCGAAATCGCGTGAGACACGTGCACCTAAAGTATCTGAACTTAAGCGTTTTCGTGATCGCATTTCGCCGAAATTCTACTATTTAGCAGATGCTCCTGAGAAAGATCCTGAGGGTAATGAAGCAATTGTTCGTTATAGCAGAAAAGCAAAAGAGCAATATGTTATGTCTGAGGTAGATGGCAAAGCAACAGGCTGGACTGCGCTATTTGTGAATGGCAAATGGGTTGAAGAATCAAAAGCTAAAGCGAAGCCTAAAGCTAAAGCTAAAAGCTAGCATTATCAAAAACCAAAAAACGCAGCTAAATAGCTGCGTTTTTATTTATAATAAAAATATCCAAAAAAATAATTTTATAAATTTTAGATTGAGTAAAGGAATTCGAAGCACTAAATCAAAGAAAATATATTATGGATAGGGATAAGGAAAATGGTCGGCATAGCAGGATTTGAACCTGCGACCCCTGACACCCCATGACAGTGCGCTACCAAGCTGCGCTATATGCCGACATCTATTGCTAGTGTATTCTCGCTATTTGTTAAAATCAACTACTGTGTGTTTTAACTGCGTGATTAATAAACGATTTCAAAGAGAAAGTTGTCGTTAATCTCAGTTTTAGTCACTTTGTAAAATTATATCCGCAAAATGCTGCTTCATTTTTTCACTCAGTAGTGGCTGAGCCTCTGCATTTGGGTGGATGCCGTCTGGCAACATTAAATTAGCATCGGTCACAACAGACGTAATAAAAAATGGAATAAGTGGTACGTTTTTCTCATTTGCAACTTGCTGATAAGCCCCCTTAAACAGAGTGGCATACCGTTTACCAAGGTTTGGTGTAATTTCTATTTCCATCAATAAAACCTTGGCGTTAGCAGCAATACTTTTATCGACTATTTGACTTAAATTTTGTTTCAGTAATTTAACTGGATAACCACGTAAACCATCATTGCCGCCAATCTCAACTAAGACCCAATCAGGTGAGTGTTCGGCCAATAAAGCGGGTAACCGTTGCAATGCGCCACCACTTGTTTCACCGCTTATACTTGCATTTATCAACAAGATAGGCGATTTTTCTTGTTCGTACGCATTTTGTAACAACTGAGCCCATGCTTGGTCTTGTTTTAGTCCATAGCCTGCGCTTAAGCTGTCACCTAAGATGAGAATTTTAGTTGTTTGCTTACTTTGGGTTTTTGCATCACTGTGATCGGTGTTGGCAGTTACCGAGTAACTAATAACGAAAAAGATAACAAATAAACTACGTAATAACATTGAGAGTCCTATGAATAAACTTTCGCAAATGAATGTGATTCAGGTTAAAGACCTTGGAAAAACTGTCTCAACACTTGATGGCGACCTAACTATCCTCTCTGGCATCAGTTTTAATGTCAAGCCAGGTGAGTCAATTGCGATTGTTGGTGCGTCAGGTTCTGGCAAATCTACTTTGCTTGCACTTCTTGCTGGGCTTGACAGTGTAACGCAAGGTGAGATTTTTCTTGATGGCGAACCGCTTCATAATTTAGATGAAGAACAACGCGCTGCAGTGCGGGCAAAAAGCGTCGGTTTTATTTTTCAATCATTTATGTTGGTGCAAAGCTTAACGGCGCTTGAAAATGTCATGTTGCCAGCAGAATTAGCAGGTAAAACAAACGCTGAAGAAAAAGCAAAAGAATTACTTGATAAAGTAGGCTTATCGCATCGCTTGCATCATTTTCCTTCACAGCTATCTGGTGGTGAGCAGCAACGTGTTGCTATTGCACGCGCTTATATTGGTGAGCCAAAGGTACTTTTTGCCGATGAGCCATCAGCAAATCTTGACAGTAAAAACGGCCGCATAATTGAAGAATTGTTGTTTGATTTAAACAAAGTGGCGGGCACAACCTTAGTGCTGGTTACCCACGATGAGCATTTAGCTGAAAAATGTCAGCGCACCATTCATATTGATGCAGGGCAACTTATTGATGACCGTATCGGAGTTCAGGCAGATGTGGGCTAAATTAGCGTTTAAACTCTTTCGCCAAGAATTAAAACGCGGCGAACTTAACATTATTTTATTGGCAATTGCCCTTGCGGTAATGACAGTAATGACACTGTCATCCATTACCGACCGTATTGGCCTTTCTATTAATCAAAAAAGCAGTGAGTTTATAGCCGCAGATCGAGGCTTACAAAGCAATCATAAACTGCCTGAAGAGTTTCTTACTAAAGCGAACGATGATGGTTTGCGCACCGCCACTTGGTATGGCTTTGATAGCATGTTGTTTGCTAAAGATGAAATGCAAATAGCCTATATTAAAGCAACCGATGAAGGCTATCCGCTTAAAGGTCAATTAAAACTAAAAGATAGTTTTGATGGTGAAGAATATGTAACAGAAGCACATCCACAACCTGGCAATATTTGGCTGTCCGATACGGTATTTTACAGCTTAAATATTGAAGTAGGGGATCAAGTAGAGATTGGCGAAGCCACTTTTGTTGCTGAAAAAATACTGGCTGAAGAGCCAGATGCGCCTTTTGCCATTTTTTCGAGCTCACGTCGCGTATTAATGAACATTGCTGATGTTGCAAAAACTCAAGTGATCCAGCCGGGTAGTCGTGTTTCTTACCGTTATTTATATGCAGGTACCGAGCAACAATTATCAGACTATTATGCCTGGCTGAAACCACAACTACTTGAAAATCAGCGCTGGTATGGGGTTAAAGATAGACAAGGCCCTGTTTCTGACTCAGTAAATCGTGCAGAGCGCTTCTTGCTGCTAGCTGGTTTACTCGGGATTATGCTTGCTGCAGTGGCAATTGCCGTATCAGCAAGGCGTTACTGCGAACGCCAGTATGACCCTGTGGCGATGATGAAAACATTGGGTGGTTCGCGTACCACAATTCGTAATATTTACATCACTCATTTGCTTCTAGTGACGCTTTTTTCGGTAGCAATTGGCTTACTACTTGGCTTTATATTGCAGGTGGTCGCAATTGATTTACTAAGTGGAAAAATGGGTAAAGCATTGCCAGCAGCATCCTTTTGGCCAATGGGACTTGCCACATTCACTGGTATTATTTGTGCGGTGATGTTCTCACTTAAACCATTAATGGATTTATTTGATATTCCACCAATGCGCGTACTACGCCGTAATTTAGGTGATTCTCTTAAAGTGTCTAAACTGCACGTATTGTTAGCAACACTCACGGTATTTGCGCTAATGTGTCTATTTAGCCGAAGCTTTGTGATTGCTGGCATTATGTTTGTGTCGTGTGCCTTACTTGCAGCTATGTTATTTGGTTTAAGCCGATTACTCTTTACCTCATCACGTAAGCTTGGCCTAAAACCAAGTAACAGTTGGTCATTGGCCATTGCATCCTTGCAAAAACGTGCTAATGCCAATGCGCTACAAGTGATTAGCTTTGCGTTGGCAATCAAACTCATATTGTTTTTGGTTGTTCTGAAAAACGATTTAATAGCGGATTGGCAATCGCAACTACCCGAAAACGCACCGAATGGCTTTTTAGTTAATATCAGCGAATACGAGCGCACAGATATTGCTAATTTCTTAGCTGAGAATAACATTCAACAAACTGATTTTTATGCGGTAGTGCGTGGGCGCGTAAACAGCATCAACGGCGAATTAGTTGCGCGCTCAGTTTCTGCAGAAGAAAATGAAAAGCGTGATGAAGAAGCACGCTCAGGTGTAGGCCGTGAACTAAATTTAACATGGCGCGACACTTTGCCAAACCACAATACTATTGTAAAAGGCGAGTGGCTGAATCTAGATGAAAATGAGCTTTCAATGGAGCAATCCATGGCTGAGCGTTTAGGTGTCGACATTGGTGACGAGCTTGAATTTTTAATTGGTTCGCAACGTTTTACTGCCAAAATTACCAGCCTCAGAGAAGTAAACTGGTCTACCATGCAGCCGAACTTCTTTATTATATTAAGCCCTAAAGTGCTATCCCAGTTTCCTGCAACGTATATCTCAGCGCTAAGTACACCAGCTGAATCTAAACGTGCTTTGCAGCAACTTGTTCGCAATCATCCGAGCGTTAGCATCATAGATGTTGACTCAATGATCAAACAAGTGCGCTCTACCATTGATCAAGTAGCAACGGCAATAAGCTTTGTGCTGGTTATTGTTGTGATATGCGGTGCATTGGTATTGGTGTCACAAGTGCAAGCAAGCCTTCATGATCGTATGCAGGAAGTAGTAATTCTACGAACACTTGGTGCTAAAGCTAAGTTAATTAAAAATGCAGTGCTTTATGAGTTTGTATTACTTGGCCTTTTTGCAGGTATTGCTGCAGCGCTTTTTAGTGATGTAGCACTACTCATAGTGCAATATCGCATGTTCGAGCAATTTGGTAACCTTCACCCAGCGATGTGGGTGTACGGCCCTGTTGTTGGAGCTCTGTTTGTTGCGTTATTAGGTTATGGTTTAGTCGCGAAAACCTTACGTAAAAATACCCAAGGTTTGGTACGCGCTCTTTAAAAAAAGTGGGCGTTAGCGCCCACTTAACACATTTTCTAATGCGGGTTTTAACTTGGCATATTGAAACTTAAAATCCGCATCATTTAGTGCTTTAGGTAAAACGGCTTGGCCATAAACCAGTAAATCAGCCATCTCACCAAACAGTAATCGCATCACAGGTTCTGGCATTCTAAATATATTCGGGCGTTTAAGCGTCTGACTTAAATGTTCACTGAATTCATTATTAGTTACAGGGTGTGGAGCCGTAGCATTAAATACACCGTGAAGTGATTTATTTTCAATTAAAAATAAAATGATGTTAACCATATCGTTTATATGGATCCACGACATATATTGTTTACCATCGGCAATAGGCCCGCCAAGATAAAATTGAAATGGCGGTACCATTTTACCCAGTGCACCTCCTTTTTTAGCAAGCACAATGCCGGTTCTTAAAATACACACGCGGGTTTTTTTAGAATTAGCAGATAACGCAAGTTGCTCCCATTTTTTACATAAATGATGACTGTATTCTTCAAAAGGTTGGTTATTTTGTTCGGTAACTGGTTGGCTTTGCCTGCCATAAAAACCAATGGCACTGCCTGATATAAAGGTATGGGGTGGCGTTTGTGTAGCTTTAATTTTCTCTGCGATTTGCGCTGTTATTTGCCAGCGACTGGCTTCTATTTTGGCTTTTTGAGAGGCTGTCCAACGTTTATCAGCGATTGGTTCGCCTGCTAAGTTGATCACGCAGTCAATTTCATTAAAATCAATGTCATCGATAGTTTCATGGGCATCAACATGATGCCCTAAAAGTGTGAAGGCTTTTTCTTTGCGACGAGTTAGCACCAGCAATTTATGATGGTTTGCAAGGTACTTACATAAGTGCGAACCAATTAGGCCTGTGGCCCCAGTTATTAAAATATTCATAGATAAATCAAATAGCTTCCTATTTGCCACATTTATATTGTAGCATAGCCTTAATTAGAACAATGTCATAATACGAAGTAAGGATAACTATGGTTCAGCAAAACTTGACAGGTGCCAGCAAGAGCTTGTTGGTATTTGCTGCACTGATTGTCGTACTTGCTGGTTTAAAATTAGCGAGCGCAATTGTCGTACCATTTCTACTTTCTGTTTTTATCGCCATTATCTGTAGCCCACTTATTGAATTATTAGGGCGTTATCGCGTACCGAAAGGGGCTGCGATTACCATAGTTATCTTGTTAATTTTATTGGTGGTTGTCAGCCTAGCAGGGCTTGTGGGTCAATCGGTAAATGGCTTTTCACAAAATGTGCCGATTTACAAAGCGCAGTTACAAAACGAGTTTTCAGGATTATTATCCACCCTAGCAGAGTACAATATTCTTATCGATAAAGAACGCATTATGTCGTTTTTAGACCCAGGTAAACTCATTGATGTAGCTGCTAACACACTCGCAGGTGTTGGCGGCATTATGGCTGACTTATTCCTGATTATTCTAACTGTAGTGTTTATGCTGCTTGAAGCGCCTTACATTGGCAAAAAAGTGCATTTAGCCCTTGATGATCCAGAGATGAAACAAAAGCAGATTGATCTGTTTTTGGACTCAGTAAACTCCTATCTCGCAATAAAGACCTTAGTGAGTCTTGCTACTGGTTTACTGGTTACTCTGATGTTATGGGCATTGGATATCGATTACTTTATTCTTTGGGGCGTGTTAGCATTTTTCCTAAACTATATTCCAAATATTGGTTCAATTATTGCCGCAATTCCGGCTGTATTACTGGCAGTAGTGTTACAAGGTGTTGGTGTCGCAGGGCTTATTGCAGCAGGTTATATGGCAATTAACACTGTAATGGGTAACATGATTGAGCCACGTTACATGGGCAAAGGATTAGGTTTATCGCCACTTGTGGTATTCTTGTCGTTATTGTTTTGGGGTTGGTTGTTAGGTACTGTTGGCATGTTACTTTCTGTCCCACTGACCATGGTTGTAAAAATAGCCCTAGAAAACAGCGAAGAAGGAAAGTGGCTTGCGGTACTGTTAGGTGGAGAAGAGCAAGTCAATGAAGAAATTGAAAAGTAACTATCAAATAAGGGAAAAGGTTAGCACTTGGCTAACCTTTTTTTTGTTTACAGGTATTTAGGAAATGTCGATAAACTGGATTTTCGCTCATTTTTTTCTTCATAGCTAAATACATAGGCCTTGATAAACCGAGAGCGCCCAAAGGAATAGATTTAATTAATCCTTGGCTTTCGTATGGCGTTACCAGCCAATCTGGCAATGCAGCAACCCCCATACCTGCGCTTACTAGTTGGAAAATCAATAAGCCTTGATCAACGGTTTTTAAAGTGCCGTCAAAGCGCGCATTTTGGATAAAGTGTTTAAAAATATCTTGGCGCTCGCGTGGAATAGGGTATGAAATTATGGTCTCGTCTTTTAAATCGAGCGCTGTTACATATGCTTTTTTAGCAAGTGGGTGATCTGGGCTCACAATCAGCTTTAATTTAAAATCAAATAAATGGGCGTATTCTAGACGCTCAGTTTCGCGAATATCCGATGTTAAAACTAAATCCAGCTCATCATTTAATAGCTCAGGAATTGCGTCGTAGCTAAAACCGCGCTCATAGTCGACTTTTATATCAGGCCAAAAGTTATTGAACTCTTTAATGGTTGGTAATAACCAGTGAAAACACGCATGACACTCAACACTTAAACGCAATTGTGAAATGGGTTGGTTCAGGCTTTCTTTTAGACGACATTTTGTTGCTTCTACCTTAGGTAACACATCGTGTGCGAGTTCTAAAAGCAGCATTCCTTGTGGTGTAAAACGCACAGGGTGGGTTTTTCGCTCAAATAACTGACAATCAAGTTTGTTTTCTAAATCTTTTATTTGGTGTGATAAAGCCGACTGAGTTAGGTATAGCTCGCGTGCCGTATTTACTAAAGAACCGGTTTCTTTTAGCGTGGCGATGGTTTTAAGGTGTTTTACATCTATCATCTTTAAGAATTCTCATATTAAACTTGAACGACCATGAGGCAGTCTCGATACTAGCTGTTTGTTTTTCATGTTTCAATGATTGTGAGCTCAAATTAACATCAAAATGATAATAAATTGCTATTTTATATATTTTAAAAGTTTATGTTAACGCTGTCATTGATAGGTGTTAGTCGCCTGAGGTTTTGGGGTGGTGTTTCTGTATTAATTTATTTCAAGTTCATTTTTACTGTAATTGAATGAATAGAAACTTAAACTTTATAGTTTTTAAGTTGAAGGTGCAGCAAAGAAGAATTTTATTCATTGTAGAACAGGGTAAATCTACAAAGCAGAAATGTATCGTGGCGATGGAGTGATAATCAGATAAAAAGTCCTGATTGCCTATTATGTAGTTGTAGTAAAAAGTAAAGGTAATTTCAGTAATAGAAATACAAAATCAAACCGTACTTGGCTACAGTAAAACTAATTTAATTTTCCTGTAGTTAAAAAGCTGTAAGCCTGTTTTGCAGGCATAGGTTTGGCTACTAAAAACCCTTGGCCATATTGGCATTTAGTTTGCCTTAGTACTTCTAATTGTTCCTTGGTTTCAATTCCTTCGGCAACGACATCAAAATCTAAAGAGTTTGCGAGGGTAAGAATTGCATCGACTAATGGGTGACTTTCGCCACTACTAAGATTATCAATAAAACTTTTATCAATTTTTAAAATATGGATTGGCAACTGGTGAAGATAACCTAGTGCAGAATAACCCGTTCCGAAGTCATCTAAGCATAATTTTACGCCACAGGCTTTGAGCTTATCGATAATTTCAGTCGCAAGTGAAAGGTTTTCAATTAAGCCTGATTCGGTAATTTCAATACATAAACTTCCCAGCGGCAACTGATATTCATAATATAGGCGCTGAATAAAGTCGGCAAACTCCAAGGTTGAAAAGTGCTTTGAAGAGACATTCACTGTTACTTTAAAGTCCTCAGGTAAAGAGCCCTGCCAGATTTTAATTTGCTTTGCTGCAAGCTCCAAAATGTGTAAATCAAGGGCGAGAATTTGCCCTGTTTCTTCTGCAAGTGGAATAAAGTCAGCAGGAGAAATAAAACCGCGCTCAGGGTGATGCCAACGAACTAGCGCTTCGAAAGCAACAATGTTACCTGATTGAATGGTGAATATTGGCTGATAAAAAAGCGTAAATTCATTCTTAAGCATGCCATTTTGAATGTCACTCTCAAGGAGCGCTGCGCCTTTTAGCTTTTGCCGCATGGTGTCGTTAAAAAACTGGACTTTGCCTCGGCCAAGTGATTTAGCTTGATACATAGCTGCATCGGCGCGTTGTAATATTTTATAAGCTTCGTCAGTCTCTTTATTTGCAAAGGCTACGCCAATACTGGTTGAAGCTTGTAATAAGTGGTCATCAATTAATATTGGTTCTTTTAATGCTAGTTTGATGCGTTCAATTACAGGGTTGACATCTTCCGCACCAAAAATGTCACATAATAATATAGCAAATTCATCACCACCTAAGCGAGCAAAGGTATCGGTTTCACGAATACAGCTATTAATTATACCGCATATTTGCACTAAAAATTTGTCACCGACTTGGTGGCCTAGTGTATCGTTAATTATTTTGAAACGATCAAAGTCTAAATAGAGCAGAGCATGAATTTTTTGAGTTTCGGCGCGCGACAAAGAATTTATGGCAAATGTTAAGCGATCGATTAATAATGCACGATTTGCAATGCCTGTAAGCTCATCGTGCAACACTTTATGTTGCAGTGCTTGCTCTGCAAAAACACGATTGATTACTAAGCGTATTTGTTGACTGATGTAAGTTAATAAGTTTTTATCATGTTCGGTATAACACACGCTTTGATTATAACTTTGCACTACTACAATGCCAGCGAGCTCGTCATTTAAATCAAAGGGAACTCCCAGCCACGAATTTGGCAAAGCGCCAATTAGATGGAAATTACCATCATCGATATGCTTTTGATATTGTTCGCCACTGAGAAGCAGTGCTTGTTGACTATTTATTGCATACACTGAAGCAGTTTTTTGTATTTGTGCATTGCTGAAACGTTTAAGTGTAATGCTTTCAACTCCGTGTTCAATAATGTAGGGGATTTCTAAGCCACGGGTTTGTTTATTGTAGTAACCAATAAATAAGTTTTCTGCTGGTAAAAGGGTATTAACAATGTCATGCAACCCTTTGTAAAACATATCCATGGTTTGCGAATCAGAGCTTAGGTTGGCAATTTGTAGCATCCCTTTCTCTAATTGTTGAACATGGTGGAGTTGGTTTATAGTATCAGTTAAATAGGTGACTGTTTTACATTGGTCAATTTTGGCGCTGAGCATGGATGCCACAGTGGTTAAAATACTAAGATGCTCTTTGGTATAGTAACCTCTTTCTGGGTGTTCACAGTCAATGACTCCAAGGACTTGGCCGTCATACACTAAGGGTACACAAATCTCAGAATGTACATTTCCACTTATTTGCAGATAACGCGGGTCTTTAGAAACATCGCTAATGATTTCCGCACATCCAGTTTTAAGCACATAACCACAAATGCCTTCATTGATTGGAATTGATAATTCGTCACTCTCGGAGTGATTATCTTTATGAATAGATGAGACTTGATTTAATAGCTGGCTTTCGAAATCGGCAATAAAGATAGAGCATTCATCAAACCCCAAGCGTTTTACTACCTGGTGAGTAACATAGTCATACAGTTCATCGAGATCAACAATACGAATGAGTGATGAGGCAAACTCATTAATGATGCTGAGCTGATTGGCTCGACTGGTCATTGCGTCTACATTGTCGCTTGATGAATACTGCATAAGCGCTTGCTAGCCATTTATGATTATAAGTTAACATAAATGTAACTCAGCAAGCACTTTTGCTCAATAAAAGTTTGTTTTTCCGTTATAAAATATGATTATGTTCGGCGGTGATTTTAAGCGCTTTTGGCATTAGGTAATCACGATACAAATAGCGGTACAATTTGTTTGGTTTTGCTTTAACAGCGGCTTCTTGATAAGGATTAGTTTGTTTGTATGATGCTAAATAGTTTGCAAAGTTATCACCATGCTTAGCTACCAGACTATCAAGTAACTCACTGTAGCCATCAAAGTAATCGGTGCGCAAAAAGTGCGCTAACTGACGATAATCATCTAAGGCATTTTCAGATAAATAACGGTGCGCTAAATACGACCATTGGTAAACGCGTTTTGACCCATCTTTGTAAGTAGTATCAAATACTTCACGTAGGCTAGGCCATTTTTCTTGCTCTGTTTCATGTAGTAATTTATTGACGCGGTCGTTGCTTTTACCCTGTGCAATTAATTCAGCACCACCTTCGCTCCACCATACTAAGTGGCTAGGGAAGTGGCCAAAACCGTCGTATTTATTAAAACGCCCATCTAAGTAGTGGACGTATTCGTGGTTTAGGTTCCAAACCGAAAAATCTTCTTTCCAAAAAGCTTTAAAAGAATAGAAAGTGGCTTGGTTGCCTGGCTTGCTTGGTTTACCTTCAATGTACATACCGCCATTGTCGGTGCTGATATCAAAAATCATTTGGCCGTGCTGGTTGTAGCCTGTGTAGTTATCAAAAATAACAACGCGCAGCGCTTCATTAAAATCGTTTGGCACAGGTTGGCGGTTGGTGGCATATACGTCATGGAAATGTGATTCTTGTGAAATTAAACGCTCGCAACTGATATTAAGCTGCTCTGTAGTCAAAGTTTGTGCGCGAATAAACAGCGAATCTGAACATTTATGGTTAATTGGTAGGGCGTCATCCAGTGTTATTTCGCTACAGCGGCCTTTAAACTCATCATCACAAGCTGATTTACCACGGAAGCTATTAACTAAATAACGCTGTGAAAAGATAAACTCTTTATTTGTTTTTGGGTTTTGCTCAAGTGCCGCCCAAACTTTTTCATCAAGTGATTTCTCAGCTGCTTCATCATCTAAAATATAATGAAGGTAGCCAAGCGCCCAAGCCGCGTGCTCTTGCTGCCAGCTATTATCGTTTTGAAGTAAATCGAGTAATTCTTGTTGCCAATTAGTTTGTGCAAGTACCGCTTGTTTGACTTCATCCTTACTGCGTGCTTCAAATGCTAAAAAGCCGATAGCGCGAAGACGTTCCCACTTAGCATATTGCGCTGCAAGCGGGCTTGCATCGCTAAGCGCTACATTTGGTAATAAAGGTAAGTGTTTAGCTAATTTATCTTTTAAATCATCAAAGTAGTAATAAAGATAAAGCGTTACCGCGTAGTTTTCGATGGCGCGATAGTCGTCTTTAGCGATGGTTTGCATACGAGCAAACAACGCGCTATCAAGCGCTGTTAATTGCTCAGCTGTTAAATTCTTCGTATTGCCAAAATAGCTAAAACCGCGCAGGGCATAAAGGGTTTCATTAATGTCGGCGCCAGCGTTTAAATTGGTGACTAGGGCATCAAAGTCACTACTGGTTAAACCTAATTGCCAATAAGCTTGAGTGTTAATTGTGATAGGGCTTTGTAAAAACGTGGCTGTTGGCTCGTTGATTGTCGATGCACAACCCGAAGCAAGTAACCCTGTTAATAACAGAGAAGTAGCGCGTGTTAGTTTCATTTTTGGTCTCTATATTTATTAATGTGTGCGCTAACTTATCAAAAAGGGATATTGTATACAATTATTATCGATAAACCTCGACGCTAGCGCTTTACAGCGGCATCACAAGTCAATAAGATCAGCACAATCGGACGTTCGTCCGCTCACCGTCAATAAAAGGTAGGATCATGACAGACACAACTGCTAAATTAACCATTACTCGCCCAGACGATTGGCACATTCACTTACGTGATGGCGACCAGTTAAAAGACACCGTACGTGACGTAAGCCGTTACATGGGTCGCGCGATTATTATGCCTAACCTTGTACCACCAGCAACCTGTACTGATTCTGCCCTCAGCTATTACGAGAGAATTCAAGCGTACAATAACAGCAACTTTGAACCGCTAATGGTGTTATATCTAACAGATAAAACAACGCCAGAAGAAATTAAAAAAGCGAAAGCGAGCGGTAAAATTGTAGCTGCAAAACTATACCCGGCTGGTGCAACCACCAACTCAGATTCAGGTGTCACCTCAATTGAAGGCATGTACTCTGTATTTGAGGCAATGGCTGAAGTAGGAATGTTGTTACTTATTCACGGTGAAGTAACAGATTCAAGCATTGATATTTTTGACCGCGAAAAAGTATTTATCGAAAACATTCTATGCAAAATTGTGGATGATTTCCCAAATCTTAAGATTGTACTTGAGCACATTACTACGAAAGATGCGGCAGAGTTTGTAGCGGCAGCAGGCGATAATGTTGCAGCAACCATTACGGCGCACCACTTACTGTATAACCGTAACCACATGCTAGCAGGTGGCATTCGTCCACATTACTACTGTTTACCAATTTTAAAGCGCAATATTCACCAAGAAGCGTTAATTAAAGCAGCAACAAGCGGCAGCAAAAAATTCTTCTTAGGTACGGATTCAGCGCCACACCTTAAAGATAAAAAAGAAGCATCATGTGGTTGTGCTGGTTCTTACACTGCGCACGCCGCACTTGAGCTATATGCAGAAGCATTTGAAGAAGCTGGTGCACTTGATAAGTTAGAATCGTTTGCTAGCTTTAATGGCCCAGATTTCTACGGTTTACCACGTAATACCGACACAGTGACTCTTGAAAAAGACACGTGGCAAGTACCAGAGTCATACCCGCTAGGTGATGACGTAGTTGTACCAATTCGCGCAGGCGATGACATTACGTGGAAAGTGAAATAACAAACACTTTTCTAAATGTAAAAAAGCCCGCTTCATGCGGGCTTTTTTGTTGATTTTATTTAAAAAAGTTAGCTTGATGGCTGCGTTTTTTCTTCATTCTTTTTTAGGGTTTGCTCTGAACTTGCATCTAAATCAGGGTGTTGCTGCTTAGTAAACTCTTGGTCATCAAATTCTTCATCGTCTAAATCTTCGTCAGAGCTAAGGTTTTCTTCTTCAACCACCAGCAATTGCTCGTGCGCAGTGGTTTCTTCAATACGTGGATCCATAGTTGCAGCCAGTGGCGATGCGGTAACATCGGATGTACCCACTACGTAATCGGTTGGCTCTGGTTGTTCCGCTTTTTGTTTCGAGTTAATAAAACTCAGTGATACAAACATCACTACAGTAAGTGAAGCGATTGAACCATACAAAGCTTGGTGACTAAAATGCGCCATTATTTGGGCGTTCACTGCCGAACCAACGGCTGCGCCTGCGCCAAACATAATCAGCAAGGCAGACGATACACCTACGCGGTCTTCATCTTCTACACGCGAGTTTGCCAGTGCTGATGAAAGCGGATAAAGCGTAAAGGCAAATAGGCCAAAAGCAAAAGTTAGGGCATAGGCCACATACTGAGTAAGCGGTAATAAAAACAAGGCCAAACTAACCACTCCAATGGCAACCGCGTTACTGCGAATTAAAATACTTCGACGAATTTTGTCGGAAATAACACCCATCGGCCACTGGGCAAGTAAACCTGCAAAAATGGTGATAGACATAAATAGTGCAATTTCTTGAGCGCTAAAGCCCGAAAGGCTCGCAAAGGTGGGCGCTAAGCCGTAAAAACTACCATTAATAATGCCAGCAAAAAGCACCGCTGTAAGTGATTGCGGCACTTTTTTAAAGTAGTCAAATAAACTCACTTGAATTGGTTTGAGCGGTTTAGGGTGAATTCTTCGAGTAATGGAAATCGGAATTATACCAAGCGACAACGCCATACAGACTAAAAAGAGCGGGGCATAGCCGAGCTCTGGGAAATGCGATAATGCATATTGACCAAGCACCATCCCAAGGTAAGAAGTGATCATATAAAACGAAAACACTCGGCCTCGTGATTCGGGCGCTGCTTGTTCATTAAGCCAGCTTTCTAACACCATGTAATTACACATCATGCTAAGGCCAACAATTAACCTCAGCACCAACCAGAGGTAAATATTATCACTTAGCGCATGCGCTGCAACACAAGCCGTTACCGCAGCCGTATTTGCTACAAAGGTACGAATATGACCAACCGATTTGATTAAGTGGTAGCCCAATTTAGAACCAAGTAGCAAACCTAAATAATAAAACGAAGTGAGTAAACCAATCCAGAATGTAGAGACATTATGCTGGCCTAAATAAAGCGCTAGGTAAGTGGTGAGTAAACCCGTTCCACCAATTAAAAATAAGTTTGTGAAATAAAGCGAAGGGAATGATTTCATTGAAATACTTTTTTGCACGGTTAGGTAATTATACTAGAAGATTGAAAGGGGATTTCCAAGGGAAATGTTATGCGAAAAGGGCGGGACTTTACACATGCTTGATTCAGTTTATGAGCTAGATAAACATTACAAAGCGTTGATCCCTAACTACAATAAAGGTAATAACAGGTATTCATAGAATGTGCTTTGCAATTATGTTGAGTTCACTTTTATTAAAATTAATTTGTTGGTTATTTGATTATGAAATGCAAAGTATTTATCTTGTTCTATAGCTTTTTACTCTATTTTTGTTCTATTTTTCAATGTATTGCAGAGCAAAAGGTCATCCTTGGAGTTGCCCCCAACACGACACAAGGTCTACATGTACAGTTAATGAAATATATTGCGCAGCGTGGGGGCTTTGAGTTTGAAGTTGCAGAGGTTCCTTTCGAGCGGCGTTTGAGGTTATTAGAATCGGGTAAAGTAGATGTTTCTTTAGGAGTCTTTAAAACGCTCAAACGTGAAAATAAACTTGTCTTTATAGAAACTCCTTACAACCAATTCAAAGGCGTATCACTATTTATTAGAAAAGAAGATTATATCAATATTCCGGCAGACTTAAGTGGTAAACGTGTTGCTATTGTTTCTAGCACCAGAAACTTCTCTGAATTGGAGAGGTTGGTATCTTTTGAAAGTATGATAATACCCTCTTTTCCCCGGTGCGTTAAACTGTTATTGGACGATAGTATTGATGCAATTATTTCTATTAAGACATCAGGGGAGAATATTCTAAAAAAGATGAAACTCGAGGACAAAATTAAAATTGCCCACTATCAGCCCCCGCAACCTAAAAATGTCTATATCGTGTTATCACAATCGTCTGTTTTAATAAAGAAAAAAAAGATTTTAGAACAGATCGCGTTAGAGCTAGCAAACGGAAAGTATGATGAAATACGCGAACAGCACTATATCAATAGAAAAGCCAAAAAAAAGAACTGATAACTCTATAGCACCCTTAAAAATCAATTTTTCTTTGAAGAATTAGTTTGATTTTAGGGGCACGTTTTTTACGAAATACATCCTTGTATTTCACCCTACGGGCCAGCTTCGCTGTTCAAATTTATTCCCAATAAATTTGTGGTTCGTTTTTGTCGTGTAACAAAAATGAACAAGAGGGCGCCATGGATGGCGCAAGATACCCCGCATGGAAGCAAAGGTAAACCTCTAAACCTCTAAACTAGAATCTAAATCTATAAAACCGAATATTCCCTCATTCCTTCTATACCAAAAATCATCCCACTGCGTTCACCATTAGGTAATAACAACTGAAATGGCTTATTGCGAAGGGCGATTGGGCGATAATCGGCAACGTTAACAAAGCGTTCAACCACGCTGTAGTGCACAAGCGGCATACAGTCTTCTAAACAATCAACGCGCACTTGTCTTGGGTTTAAGGTTTTTGATGACATAAAGCCAGTGCGTGCTTTTTGGTGAAGTGGGGCGTCAATTTGCGGGAAAATGGCGATATCGTCAGAGCCGATAGATACCTCATTTTCAGAAAGTTTTGAGTAGTCGACTTGATGCAACTCGAGCGTTTGTAAGCCAAAGCGCTTTGCTTCATCAAGCATAAAGCTTAAACAAATATCGGCAAGGCCATCGTGCCAAAAGCCACCGCCAATATCTGAGTGTACACCTGCAAACCACACTTCTTTTACGTTGGCACCAGGTGCCATAAGTAAAGGTTGAAAAGCAATACGACGCTCATCGATAGCCACTAAATGTACCGCTTGCTGAATGAGCGGGCTAACACTACTGTTTTCAAACACCACATCACTGACAGGCTGTGTATTTGCATTTAAATCGGGCATACCAATAGAGGCAACAGTGTCGTATACACCTAAAAAGGTGATTTTTCGCCCTTGCTCAGTAAGTTTGCTAGCAAATCGCCTTGCAATTGCGGCGCCGCGACTAAAACCAAAAATAAAAATTTGGTCATTACCTGTTAGCGTTAAGTAGTCGTTATAGGCTTGCTTGTAAATACTTTCTAAATCGGCGTACTCTGGTGCAAACATGGTATTGAATACTTGGCTTAACCAATTACCGTAGGTGCCAATGCCAGCATAATAAAAGCTTTTTTGCTGCTCAAAGGCATGGCTTGCATTGATTAAATCCCCGCCACAAAAAATGTGCGTTTTTAATATATTACTGATACTACTATTATAAAAAACGTCATCCACATCACTGGGTTCATTGCAGGTGCCATCGAAGCAAAATACGGCATTCATTTTACTGTCCTTGTTTTAAACGTGTGTTTCAGCTAACTGTCAAATGGTTAGTTGGTTAAGCTGAGCGCAATCATACTTTGTGCAATGTAGTAAGTCGCTAAAATAGCAGGTTGGCTCCACACATACTCTTTAACAAAACGGCGATATGCCAAAATTGAGTCAGACACCATAAAAAATAGTGCGCCAACAAAGGCGTATAAGCTCATATAGTGCCACGATAGCTGAAAGAAGTTATAGCTGGTAAGTACCATTAAAGTCAGTGCCGTGGCATAGGCGTAAACCGGAATACGCAACTTGCCCAAATGCTTATTTAAAATGGCAATTAATACCCCTGCATAGGCTAATAAAAAGAGTAACAACCAGCCATTAAATTCAAACCCTTCGGTATCAGTAAAGGCGATTACATAAGCAACATGGGCGATAAAAAACGCGATAAGTCCTTGCAGAAAATAATCTTTTTTCAGCATTAAGAATATGTCGCCGAGTAATGAGAAGACTAACCCGCCAAATACCCAATAGTGTACTGGTGTAAAGGTGTTAGTTTGCATATACGCAAGGCAAATTATCAAAATGGTGGTTAACGGCTTAAAAAAGTAACACAACGCATCTTTTTTTAAACTATCAAAGTAAATGTGGCTGTATGCCGAAATAAAAATAAAAGGCAGAAGTGTATTAAACATAATCAATGGTTTTACAACAAAATTGTGACCAAAATACGCAAGAACTGCGAAGAACTCAACAGTTTATAACAAAAAGCGGCACTTATTTTGTGCCGCTTTTAATTAATTTGCGCTGTGGTGAAATCAGCTTGCTACTAAATCACTTTCAGTATCGCTTACTGCAATCCAGTCGTTTTCATCCACCCAGTTTTGTTTACCATCACTTACTGTACGAATAGGCACGATGTATTCACAGCTGACCTGCGGTTTAACTGAGGCAAATAACGGGACAAAACCAAAACTGTAGGCGGTTTCAATAATCGCTTGCTGGTTTTGCGGGTCGATATCAGCCGCTTCATCAATGTAGATAGGGATACGGTATTTTCTTTGTTCTTTATCTGCCAATAAGTAGCGAATAAACAACATGCCGCACAGTAGCTTAATGGTAATACGGGTACCGTTTGATCCAGCAGAATCGATTTTATCAAAGGTATCTTGCTCGCCTGCGCGATTGACCACGACAAAGCG